>JAAEOH010000153.1 GCA_024244645.1 Hyphomicrobiales bacterium | reverse complement strand
GGGGGGAATCGAACCCGCCGAAATCCAATTCTAAAACTGGAAGGTCTTGCCACTAAACGACCAGGGCGTTGCCTGTCGTCTTTTATCCGACGGCACTCGATATGCCCAGAGCCGCCGGCGCAGATATCGCAGCAATGCCCGCTATCAACAGAGTTAGTAAAGTCCGTTGGGGAAATAACGCAGATAAATCTCGCGCATGCGGCCGTCCTTGCTGATCGCGAGGATCGCATGGTCAAACGCCTGGACAAGGTCGGGGCTGTCACGCCGCACACCGATCGCCAGGCCTTCACCGAGGAAGGCAGGCGCAAAATACGGACCGTCAAAAAAAGAACAGCATTCATTGGCCGAATTGCTGACGAGCCAGAACGACAGTTGCACGCCGTCGCCGAAAACGGCGTCGACCTCGCCGGTCTTCAAGCCGTCGAACATCCATTCGTCACGTTCGTAGGTGACCGGTTGGATCTGCGGAAATAGGGTGCGCAGCATCGCATCATGGGCGGAACCCGCCATCACGCCGACACGCTTTCCAGAAAGCGAGGCCGCATCCTCACCCTCGATTTCGACCCGATTTGCGCGTACGAAACGTGCCGGAAATTTCAGAAAAGGACGGGTAAACAGATATTCTCTGCGGCTGTCAGCGGTGATCGCCAGACCCGAAATGAGCGCATCGCCCTGACCGCTGGCCATGGCCGTCGCCAGCTCGCTCCAGGGAAGAACCTGGATTTGGCATTTATCGGCGATATTCAACTCGTCGCAAATTTCACGCGCCAGATCGACATGGAACCCCGACACGCGCGATTGCTGGTCCATGAAATTGAAGGGCGGGAAGTCGTGCGTGGTCAAAAAGCGGATGCGGTTGCGCGATGAAAGGTCAGAAACGATGACCCGTTCGCGGGGATCCCAGTAGTTCGGAGAAACAATGTTCTGAGCAACGGCACCGGTTGCCACGAGCATCGGCATGGCAATGCCGAGGATGGCAGAAACAACAGTGCGGAAGCGTCCGGGCATTGTCATAAGCTGGTTTAAAATCTTCCGCTACGAATTCAACAGATGCCGATCGGCACATAGGGTTGCTGGAGCGGGTAGCGGGAATCGAACCCGCGCGTCAAGCTTGGGAAGCTTACAGGCTACCATTACATCATACCCGCGGGCAGCAAGTGCGTCCGGCCAATCCGGATTTTCACAATGGCGCAACCCTTGTTTCTGTCAAGCGCAACTTGACTCCGCCCTGCCCCGTTGCCATGTGCAGGTGGCTTCAATTGACCGGCTGGCACACTATGCAGGCTCTGAAATCCCTGCTTGAGAATCGTACATTCGAATGGTTCATCACGGCCATCATCATCGTCAACGCCATTACGCTCGGCCTTGAAACCATACCGGCGGCCATGGAGCAGGCCGGCGGCCTCTTGTATTTCATCGACCGGCTGGTCCTGGCGATCTTCGTTGTCGAAATCACAGCGCGGCTCGTCGTCCACCGGACCGCGTTTTTCAAGGACCCCTGGAGCATTTTCGATTTCATCGTCGTCAGCATTGCGCTGCTGCCGGCAACTGGCAGCCTTTCGGTACTACGCGCACTTCGCATCCTGCGGGTGCTGCGGCTTGTCAGCATGGTGCCGTCGCTGCGCCGCGTCGTCGGCGGGCTGATTGCCGCCCTGCCCGGCATGGGCTCGATCTTGCTGCTTTTAGGGCTGGTGTTCTACGTGTTTTCGGTGATGGCGACGAAACTCTACGGCGGATCGTTTCCCGAATGGTTCGGCTCCATTCCGGCATCCGCCTATTCCCTGTTCCAGATCATGACGCTGGAAAGCTGGTCGATGGGCATCGTACGACCGGTCATGCAGACCTATCCGCTGGCCTGGACGTTCTTCGTGCCCTTCATCGTGGCGACCTCCTTTACCGTGCTGAACCTTTTTATCGGCATCATTGTTTCGGCCATGCAGGCCGAGCACGAAGCGGAGGCCTCGGCTGACCGCGAGGCGCTGCAGAGCGAACAGGAAATGATCCTCAATGAAATCCGCGCGCTGCGCACCGACATCGCATCAATCAAGGCCGAAAAGACGGGTTAGAGCGATTTGATTACAAATCGCTCTAATTACTGCCTGAAATGCTTGGAGAGCTTCAGGCCCTGGCCCTGATAGTTGGAGCCGAGGTCGGTACCGTAAAGCGCCTTCGGGCGCTCCACCATATGTTCATAGACGAGACGGCCGACAATCTGCCCGTGCTCCAGAATGAACGGCACCTCGTGGCTGCGCACCTCGAGCACGGCGCGACTGCCGGAGCCGCCAGCGGAGGAATGGCCGAAGCCCGGGTCAAAGAAGCCGGCGTAATGGACGCGGAATTCGCCGACCAGGGGATCGAAGGGCGTCATCTCGGCAGCATAAAGCGGCGGCACATGCACCGCTTCGCGCGAGACAAGGATGTAAAACTCGTCAGGATCGAGAATGATATAGCCGTTGCCGCGTGTGTAGATCGGCTCCCAGAAATCCAAAATGTCGTGCTGTGCCTTTCGGTCGACATCGATCACAGAGGTGTGGTGCTTGCCGCGATAACCGGCAAGACCATCCGGCCCGCTTTCGAGATCGACCGATAGGGCGATGCCGCCGCCCGAGATGTTGGGAATATCGGAGGCGACAAGAACCTCGTTTTCGTGAAGCCGTGCCAGAGCAGCCTCATCAAGGCCGGCGCTGCCCCTGCGGAACCTGATCTGCGACAGGCGCGAACCGGTGCGCACGACGATCGGGAAAGTGCGGGGGCTGACTTCCAGGAAAAGCGGACCGCTGTATCCGGCCGGCATCTTGTCGAATTCCTGCGTGTTGTCCGCCATGACACGGGTGAAAATATCGAGCCTGCCAGTGGAACTCTTGGGATTTGCGGAGGCAGAGATATCACCCGGCAGATCAAGACCCTCCAACAGTGGCACGATGTAAACGCAGCCGGTCTCCAAAACAGCGCCATCGGATAGATCGATCTCGTGCAGCTTCAGGTGTTCCAGCTTGTCGGCCACCCGGTGGCCGGGCCCAGGCAGGAAGCTGGCGCGCACCCGATAGGCCTTTTCGCCGAGGCGAAGATCGAGGCTTGCGGGCTGGATCTGATCATCGTCGAGTGCTTGCGGCGCCGTCAGACGCCCGGCTTCGAAAAGCGCCGCAATATCGCCATCCGCCAGTATTCCCGCGCCTGCCATTCACCAAATCCCTTCGTCGTTCAACTTATCAAATACAGCGTGAGACGATTGACGCAAGGAAATCGGGGCTGTAAAGAACCCTTATCCCGTGGTGATTTGGCCGACCGGCTTGCTGCCACGTTAAACAAGTCGCTAAAAGGTCGGGTGTCAAACCGGCTAGCGACGTTCGCAAGCCGGTTTTTTTGTTGGGTGAATGAAATGACGGATAAAAGCAACAGCGCGATACGCGGCTCTAACCTGCGGCCGGCAACCCAGATGGTCCATGGCGGCATCAGCCGCTCGCAGTTCGGCGAAACCTGCGAGGCGATGTTCCTGACACAGGGCTTTATCTATGACAGCGCGGAAGCGGCGGAAGCCCGCTTCAAGGGCGAGGACACGGGCTTTATTTATTCGCGTTATGCCAATCCGACAGTCGATATGTTCGAAAAGCGCATGTGTGCGCTCGAGGGTGCGGAGGATGCGCGGGCAACCGCGTCCGGCATGGCCGCCGTGTCGGCCGCTTTGCTGTGCCAGGTCAACGCGGGCGACCACGTGGTCGCAGCCCGTGCGCTTTTCGGCTCCTGCCGCTGGGTGATCGAGACGCTGATGCCGCAATTCGGCATCAAAACAACCCTGATTGACGGCACAGACCTTGAGAACTGGCAGAAGGCCGTGCGGCCTAACACAAAAGCCTTTTTCCTGGAAAGCCCGACCAATCCGACACTCGAGGTCATCGATATCGCCGGCGTGGCGCAAATCGCAGATGCCGCCGGTGCGAAACTGGTGGTGGACAATGTATTTGCCACACCATTGTTGCAGAAGCCGCTGGAACTCGGCGCGCACATCGTCGTTTATTCGGCGACGAAGCACATTGACGGCCAGGGTCGTTGCCTGGGCGGCATCGTGCTGTCGTCGGCCGAGTGGATTGAAGAATACCTGCACGACTATTTCCGCCATACAGGACCGTCGCTTTCGCCGTTCAATGCCTGGACGCTGCTGAAGGGCCTGGAGACGCTGCCGGTGCGGATCAAGCAGCAGATGGCAAATGCCGGCACAATTGCCGATTACCTGGCCGAACACAAAGCCATCAAGCGGGTGATCTATCCGGGGCGTGCAGATCATCCGCAGGCTGATCTGGTGCAAAAGCAGATGTCCGGCGGTTCAACCCTCATCTCCTTTGAAATGAATGGCGGGAAGAAGGCCGCTTTCGATTTCGAAAATGGGCTGGAGATCATCCAGATATCCAACAATCTGGGTGACGCCAAGAGCCTGATCACGCATCCGGCGACGACGACGCACAAAAACCTGGCGGAAGAGGTAAGGGCCGAGCTCGGAATAACCGATGCAACGGTGCGCCTTTCGACCGGGCTTGAGGATGTGCAGGATCTGATCGCCGATATCGACAACGCGCTGGCTGCGATCTAAGGCACGGCCATGGATAATTATCGCTGGTTGAAAACGCGGCCGGCGAGAATGATGCGCGACAGCGCTGTATAAAAGCATACGGCGGCATAGACATAAGCGATCCATGTAAAGCTGCCGGGAAAGATGCAAAATGCCGACAGCACGGCGATCGTCTCGGTTCCCTCGGCAAGACCAGTTGTGAAATAGAGGGACTTTTCACCACGCACCGTGCTGTGCATGTCGTGACGTTCCGCCATGATGGCAAAGGCAAGGAACGTCGATCCGTTGACATAGAAAGAGAAAATCAGCACCGCGCCGGCAACGCCGTTGGCAACCGGGTCGGCAAGGATGAAACCGAGCGGAATGGCGCCGTAGAAAACAAAATCGAGCACAATATCGAGATAGCCCCCAAAATCAGTGGTTTCGGTTGCCTTGGCGATCGCGCCGTCTAATCCATCGCAAAAGCGGCTGATCAGCAAAAGCAGAAGTCCGATCCAATAGGCGTGTTGCCAAATGGCAAATGCGGCTGCCAATCCGATAACACACCCGACGACGGTCACCGTGTCCGCGGATATTCCTATCGCGGCAACACGCCGTCCGCAGGCATCCAGCGGTGGATCTATTATTTTTCTGACAGCGCCATCAAGCATTATCCGCCCCTTTTCGCAGAACCCCGATTTGGGTCACAACTGCGCCATGCATACAGCTTTCACGTCGCTGTAAAAGCCACCAATTTTCACATTTGCGTCAGTTTCGCGTGGCCAACGCGTCGGCATCCACGGTGTTGCGACAGGTATTACCATTAAGCAAGCGCTGAAATCCGGATTCCCCTTTGTGCGATGGTGTTTTATACAGGCAACGGTATGATACCAGCGGATTCGAGGCAGAGGGCGCGGCCAGTATGTATCGGGCGCTTACGAACGAAATTGAAATCACGGTCGAACCGTTTTATCTGGAGGAGCAGTCCGAGCCGGATGAGAACCGGTTTGTGTGGGGATATCGCATCGTTATCATCAACCGTTCCGAACAGACCGTACAGTTGCGCGATCGCCATTGGCGCATCACCGATGCAATGGGCCAGGTCGATGAAATCAGCGGCGAAGGCGTTGTCGGGGAACAACCGGTTCTGGAGCCGGGCGACCAGTTCGAATATTCTTCGGGCTGCCCGCTCGATACGTCCTCGGGCATGATGGTCGGCCAATACCGGATGGTGCGCCAGGACGGCGAGAGCTTTATGGTCGACATACCGGCATTCTCTCTGGATGTGCCGGGAACGGCGAGAACGCTCAATTGAACGGAGCCCTGGATTTTCGCCCTGTCATCCTGGTCGCGGGCATTCTGATCGCAACACTCGGACTGGCGATGCTGGTCCCGGCCGTTGTCGATCTGGCCGCCAACAACAGCGATTGGGTGGTCTTTGTCGCATCCTCCCTTTTAACCACGCTCGTCGGCCTGTCGCTTTTTGCGGCGACCCGCGGCACGCCGCGTGGCCTGTCGACAAGACAGGCGCTGCTGATGACCAGCGTATCGTGGATCGCACTGGTGGCGTTCGGGGCGCTGCCGTTCGTGTGGTCCGGCATTGTGCCCACCTATACCGACGCTTTTTTTGAATCAATGTCCGGCTTGACAACCACCGGTGCGACGGTGATCACGGGGCTGGACAATGCGCCGCCGGGCATCTTGTTCTGGCGCGGCCTTTTGCAATGGCTTGGCGGCCTCGGCATCATTGTCATGGCGATTGCAGTTCTGCCGATGCTGCAAATCGGCGGCATGCAGCTTTTCAAGGCGGAAGCTTTCGACACGGCGGAAAAAATCCTGCCGCGGGCAACCCAGATATCAAGCTCGATCACGCTGGTGTTCATCGGCTTCACGCTTGCATGCTGGATCCTGTTCCTGGCCGCCGGCATGCCGGCCAATGATGCCATCATTCATGCCATGACGACGGTCGCCACCGGCGGATTTTCCACCAAGGATAATTCGATCGGATATTTCAACAGCGCCGCCATCGACTGGATCACCATCGTCTTCATGATCCTCGGCTCAATCCCGTTCATCTTGTACGTGCAGATGCTGCAGGGTCGGTTATGGCCTGTGTTCAGGGATTCCCAGGTGCGTGTCTTCCTGGGGCTGCTGGTAATTGCCACCATCATCGCCTGGCTGATGGCGCATCTCGGTGAGTATCACGTCGGTCTCGACGGATTGCGCTACGCCGCCTTCAATGTAGTATCGATCACCACGGGAACCGGCTACGCGACAACCGATTACGGAATCTGGGGACCGCATGCAATATCGTTCTTTTTTGTCATCATGTTCATCGGCGGATGCGCTGGCTCGACCTCCTGCGGCATCAAGATATTCCGCTTTCAGGTGCTTTTCGAAGCCATCCGGCAACACATCAACCAGGTGATGTATCCGCACGGGATATTCCGACCGAAATTCAACGGCCGCCCGATCGATCAACGCGTCATCGCCTCGGTGATGAGTTTCATGTTCCTCTACGTCATCAGCTTCGGCGTCATAGCCTTTGCGCTGATCCTGACGGGCCTCGATACGACGACCGCGCTGTCGGGCGCCGGGTCGGCTATATCAAATGTCGGTCCGGGGCTCGGCACGGTGATCGGCCCGGCCGGCAATTATGCATCGCTGAATGATACGGCAAAATGGACGCTCGCCGCCGGCATGCTTCTGGGCCGGCTTGAACTCTTTACGATCATGGTGCTGCTTCTGCCGCGCTTCTGGCGCAACTGACCACAATTGGCAGTCGGCTATCCGGCTCTGCCTTGCGGCTGCTGATGGCCGAATACCGCGACAAGGGCATTGCGTATGTCGCTGCCGATACCCATCAGTGCCGGAACAAGGAAAAGCACCAGAAGTGTCGCCATGGCCAGACCAAAAACGATGGTGATTGCCATTGGCAGCAGGAACTGGGCCTGGCGGCTGGTTTCGAAAAGCAGCGGCAGCAGCCCGCCAATGGTCGTCAACGACGTCAAAAGCACTGCCCGCAACCGGTCGCGGCTGGCGCCCGTAGCAGCCGAAGCCAGATCCTCTCCCTCTTTCAGCCGCTCATCGAGCCGCGTGACCAGGATTATGGAATCATTGACAAGAATACCCGACAGGCCCAACAGGCCGATCCATGAGAGGATCGTCAGCTGATATCCGAGCAACCAGTGTCCGAATACGGCTCCGACGATGCCAAAAGGTATGATCAGCATGACTGCCAGCGGCCGCCAGTAACTGGCAAATACCCAGGCCAGAATAATGTAGATGACAGACAGTGCGACGATCATACCGAGTTGAAGATCTGCAAATGCAGTTTTCTGTTCTTCAGAGCGACCGCCAAAACTGTAGTCCACCCCGTATTTGCTGGCGATGGCGCTCACGGCGCCGCCTGATTCCAGTTCCTCGATGACGCCATCCGTCGTGTTGACTTCACTATCGATGTCGCCGGTGACCGAGATTTCCGTCTTGCCGTCATTGCGGGAAATATAGGCAAAGCCCTGTCGCTCCGTCAGCCTTGCAACTTCGGTGAGCGGGACGAATTCGCCGTTCGGGCTTCTCAGTTCAAAACTGCGCAGGGCGCCGGTTCCGCCAACCCGCATCAGTTGCGATACGCGTACCGTAACCTCGTCGTCTCCACGTGCGAACCGGAATGGTATCTGGCCGTCAAAGGCATTGCGCAGCTGTCTTCCGATATCGTCGGCAGTAAAGCCCAATGCTGCGCCGCGCGGCAGCATTTCGACAACGAGTTCCGGCTTTCCATAGGGCAGGTTGTCATCGGCACCGGACACGCCGCCTATGGAGCTGAGAATGGGAATGAGCTCCGTCGCGGCGCTCTTGAGGTCGGCAATTCTGTTGCCCCGCAGTTCGATGTCGACGTCGCGCCCGGGCGGGCCGCCGCGGGACTGATAAACAGAAAAGCGCGATACGCCCGCAACATCCGGCACAGCCCGCCGCCAAGCGCGGACAATATCCGGCGTGCGGATGGTTCTAAGCTCGGAGGATGTCAACTGCACCTTGATGGTGGCGCTGGTGCCGCCAAACCGGCTCGCCTTGCTGAACATCACGAAAATAGACTCGACAAGCGAATCGTCACTGCCGGTCAGTTCCCGCTCGGCGCTGCGAAAAGCCTTTTCCACCTGGGCAATGGCCGTTAGCGCGTCCTTTTCGGGCAGACCGGCAATGAAGCTGATATTGCCACGGATATTTTCAGCCTCAGGCGACGGGAAGAAAACGAACTCCACGCGCTTGCCCTGAATGAGGCCGACGGCCAGGGTCATGACCAGTCCGACCGCAACTGACACCGTGACGTAACGCCAGCGAAAGGACAGTGTCACGAAGCGGTTGAAGGGGCCGTCCCTGAAACGCACAAAATTGCGGTCGAACCAGGTTCTGAAGCGCCCCGACGACAGCGCCTGCCCGTCGACCGGATCGCTTCGGCCGGCAACAATGCGGCGGCGAACACCCAATATGATCGCTTCGATGACAGTGGCGGCGAGCAGCGCCGCACCGGCAACCAGGATCGTACGAAGCGGCAGTCGGAAGTTTTCGAGGCCGACCAGCCAGACGCGCACCGCAGCGTCCTCGGGTATCAGGCTGTAGAGCGGCGAATAGGGTGTCAGTGCCGTTGAGATTGCCACGACAAAAACGAATGCAAAGAAAAACTGACGCCAGTAGGACCAGCGCGGACCCGCATGCCCCTCGAGCGCATGGGCGAGATGCCCCGGCAGCACATAGAAGCACTCCAGCAGGCTGGCGATGATGACCGCCATGACCACCAGCGGAAGCACGCCCATGATCTGCCCGATCGTGTCGGTGATCAAAAGCATGGGCGCGAAGGCAGCGATCGTCGTGGTCATCGCCGCCATCACCGGCTTGACCATCATCGACACACCGTTTTCGGCGGCCGTCATCGGGTCATCGCCCATTTCGAGACGCGTGTTGGTGTGCTCCCCGACCACGATCGCATCGTCAACGATGATGCCCAGCATCATGATCAGGCCGAACAGCGAAACCATATTGATGGACTGGCCCGAGACGAACATGAAGCCGACCGTCGCCAGCAAGGCGACAGGAATGCCGGCGGCCACCCAGAATGCTATGCGCCCATCGAGAAACAGGAACAGGATGGCGACGACCAGGACAAGCCCGCCAAGACCGTTCTTGACCAGAAGCAAAATGCGTTCCAGCAGTGCGTCGGAGGCCACTTCGTATGTGTTTATTTCAATATTGTGGGGCAATTGCGGCCGCAGCTCAGCGAGGTATTCGTCGAGAATTCTGGCGGTGCGCAGCGTATCGGCGGTCGCTGCGCGCCGCACATCGATCTCAATGCCGACATTGCCGTCGGTAAATCCCCGTGTGGCCGTCGTTTCGTATTCGTTGCTGATGGTCGCGATATCATCGAGGCGCACCTTTTCGCCCGACGAGAATGCAAGGATCTCGATGTTGCCGAGCGCATCGGGTGTTTTGGCATCCGCAAGAGAGCGCAACTGCCGCTCGACTGCGCCATCGAGGCTGCCGGAAGGCAGATCGCTGCTGTTGTTGGTCACCATGCGTGAAACGTCATTGATGGTCAGTCCCAACCGACGCAGTTCACGCTCAGGGATGTCTATGTGGATTTCCTGGTCGCGAAGCGCCGTGAAATCGACCTTGTCGATGCCACGGGCGATTAGATCGTCGCGGATGCGTTTGGCCCATTCCCGCTTGATCGGTTCCGGCGCGCTGCCACCGACTGACAGGCTGGCCACCCGGTCGAAGAAGCTGGCCTTGGAAACCGTTGGCGTATCTGAGTCTTCCGGCAGCGTGGTGATGCCCTTGACCGCGGTTTCGACCTCGGACAATGCCTTTTGCATATCGGAGCCGTCTTCGAATTCAAGCCGTATCGTCCCAATACCCTCACGGGCCGTCGACCTCATTTCATCGACACCCTCGACGAAACGCACTTCGGGCTCGACCACCGCAAGCAGGTTTGCCTCAATGTCCTCGGCGCTGGCGCCTGACCAGGAGACCGTCACGACAATGTTGGGCCGGTCAACGGAGGGGAAGAACTGGGTATTGATCTTCAATATGCTGAATACACCGATCAGGATCATCAGCATCATCAGAAGATTGGCGGCATTGGGATGACGAATGAATGTGCGCACCAAGCCGCCAGGACCTGCTACATCGTCCGCCGCGCTCTCAATCGCCTGGCGCACGCCACGTTCAGCCATTTCAGCTTCCCCTGGTGTTTCTGGCGGCAACACCGTCCCGCCCATGCGCCGGCCTGGAACCGGGCTTGCGAACCTCGACACCATCATCTGCCTGCGTCAGGTGGGTGGTCATAACCTCGTCGCCCTCGTCAAGGCCTCCGGTCACGATGATGTCCTCGCCGTCAAACGCAGCTACTTCGACGATGCGCCGGGACAATTTTCCGTCCTCAATGACGAAAACCTCCCTGCCGTTGAACAGTGCGGTTTCGGGAACGCGGTAGGAGCGGTCGTAAAGCCTGTCAGGAACGTCAATTTCGACGAAAGCGCCGGGCCGCAGCTGAACCGCCGAACTCGTCGGGTTAAGGCGGGCCACAACCTCGATGCCGCCGCGCCGTGAGGCGATCTCCGCTGCGATGCGATCGATCCTGCCGATATATTCGTAGCTGCTGAGACCGACGACCCAGACGACCTTGATGTCACGGCCGATGAGCGGATCGGTGTCGGCCGAGATGCGCCCATACTGGGCATCGGTCAGGGTGAAGCGAACCTCGAGGGCTTCGTCATCATAGAGCGTGACGACAACATCGCTGCTGCTGACATAGCGTCCCGGCTCGGCGTTTTCGGAATTCACCACACCGGTAAAGGGTGCCTTCAGGACCGCGCTTTCAAGGTTGCGCTCGGCCCGTTGAACCTTCCAGGTGAGGCTTTCTATGGCGGCGATCTGCTGTTCACGCCGCGCGTCTTCAATCAGCTGATTGTTGCGACGCTGGCTGACAGCCTGCTGACGCTGCGACACGATCAGGCTGCGGTCTTCAACCTGCTTTTCAGTGAGCGTGCCGCTGGAGACCAGCGACTTCGCGCGTTCAAGATCGCTTTCGGCGAGCCTGAGCTGAGTTTCGGCTGACTGCAATTGTTCCGTCTCGGCAACGATACGGGCTTCCGTTTCGGTCAAAGAGGCGTGTGCCTGCGCCAAGTTGGCTCGAGCTTCGGCAAGCGCACCGCGGTAATAAAACGGGTCAATCTCGATGAGAACGTCATCGGTCGATACATGGGCGCCGGCCCTGAGCTTGGGATTGACCGCAATGATTTCACCACTGACCAGCGGACGCAGCTCAACAGAGCGCGCCGCCTGAACCTCGCCGTAGAGAAGCAGTTTCGGCCGGTTGGCCTGCGGCGTGACCGTAACCGTTTCTACCGAATAGACATTGGCCCTGAAGGGGCGCGGATCGCGTGTCGGCTTGGTGTCGATCATGTGGTTCATGACTGCATATGAACCGCCAAGGACCGCAAGCATCAAAACGACCTGCAACAGCACCCTGCCACCGCGCAAAAAGGGTGACCGCAACGCCGGCTTGTCGGGCGCAGAGCCCGAGAGCGGCGTTTCCGTCTCCCCTTCCTCATTGATCGACTTCAGCATAAATGCGCTCCGACTGAATCCCTTCAGCCTACCAAATTAGGGGCCACTGGCCGAAATGAAAGATTCGCAATCTCGGCGGCATTGTCACCATTATTGGGTTAAATGCCAGATTCTCAAGGTCAACTTTACATTACTTTACACCGCGGACGGCCATCTCACGGAACGCCGTCGTTCCGGAAAATGCGGTTAATAGTGCATTCATTGCTCGATTTCGGAGGGATCAAAGACATAACTCGACGAGCAGAACTCGCATTTCACCGTAATACGGCCGTTTTCGACGCTCTCGGCGATTTCATCGCTCTCAAGGCCCAACAGGACATCCTTGATCTTGTCGCGCGAACACGAACAGTTGTCGCGAACCGCCAGGGGATCGAACACACGCACGCCGCGCTCATGAAACAGCCTGTACAATAGACGCTCGGAACCAACCTGCGGATCGGCGAGCTCATCGTCGGCAATGGTCTCCATCAGAACCTTTGCCTCGAGCCAATCCTCATCTTCCTCATAATCCTCATAATCGATATCGTCGGGAAGATCGCCGCCCGGCAAATCGGCCTGGCGCATGCGCTCGGGCGAATCCGGCAAGAACTGCAGGACGACGCCGCCGGCGCGCCACTGGTGCTTGCGCTCGCCGCCGCTGTTCGAGCCGTAAAGCTGCGCCGCGGCCAGCCTGACTTCCGTCGGGATCTGTTCCGACTGACGGAAATAGGCGCGGGCGATTTCCTCAAGCGTGGCTCCGTTGAGTTCGACAATGCCCTGATAGCGCTGCATCTGCGCACCCTGGTCTATGGTGAAAGCGAGAATGCCGGTGCCCAGGAGTTCATGGGGTTCGAGACGATCCTGAACCACGGCCTCGGCCAAGGCCTTTTCATCGAAACGGGCATAGGCACGCAGGCTGTCGGGCGTGGCAAAATCCGCGACCAGCATATCCACCGGGCCATCACTTTGCGTCTGGACGATGAATTTGCCGGAGAATTTGAGCGAGGTTCCAAGCAGCACCGTCAGGGTAATGGTCTCGGCCAGCAGCCGGGCCACCGGCTCGGGATATTCATGGCGGTCGAGGATTGCATTGAGCATCGGGCCAAGCTGAACGGCGCGACCGCGCGCATCCAGGCCTTCGACCTGAAACGGCACAACCTTGTCATCACCGGCAAAGCCGATTTCTCCGAGGGAATAGTTTTCTGTCATTTTCTCAGTCTGAATAAGAGCGCTCTAAAGTCGGTCAAGGCACCAGGCAAGGATGGCCTTCTGCGCGTGCATCCGGTTTTCGGCCTCGTCGAACACAACCGACTGGGGCCCGTCCATGACCTCGTCTGTCACTTCCTCGCCGCGGTGCGCCGGCAGGCAGTGCATGAAGAGGGCGTCGGAATTGGCCTTCTCCATCAGTTTTGCATTGACCTGATAGGGTTTGAACACATTGTGACCACGGGCACGCTGCTCTTGCCCCATGGACACCCAGGTGTCGGTTATTACGCAATCCGAGCCTTTAACCGCCGCTTCCGGATCGGCCATGGTCGAAATCTTGCCGCCATGTTTGTGTGCCCAATCGGCATAGGCGGGCTCCGGCTCGGAGCCCTTGGGGACGCTGACATTCATCCGGTAGCCAAAACGCGCGGATCCCTCGATCAGGGAATGCAGAACATTGTTTCCGTCACCAACCCATGAAACGGTCTTGCCGGCGATCGAACCGCGATGTTGTTCGAAGGTCATGACATCGGCCATGATCTGGCAGGGATGAGTGTCGTCGGTCAGCCCGTTGATCACAGGAACGGTTGCATATTCCGCCAATTCGGTCAGCCGCTGATGATCGGTGGTCCGGATCATGACGGCATCGACGTAGCGCGAGAGAACGCGCGCCGTATCGGCAATCGATTCCGCTCTGCCGAGCTGCATCTCGCGCCCGGAAAGCAATATGGTCTCACCGCCGAGCTGGCGCATGCCAACATCAAATGACACACGCGTGCGGGTGGATGGTTTTTCAAAGATCATCGCCAGGACCTTGCCGTCAAGCGGCCGGTCGGCAGTGCCGTCCTTAGTGGCAGCCTTGCGCTTGTGCGCGTGATCGAGAATGTCGCGCAAATCACTGCCGGAAACGGCCGATAGATCAAGGAAATGACGGAGACCGTCATGTGTCGTCATTGGAGTTTTCCTTGTTGGTGCGGCGCATCCATGCCCGTGGCCGCTCGGGTGCCGTCAGGCTTTCGCGGCCGAGACTGCGGCAGCGGCTTTGTCGAGGCGTGCCAAGCCCTCACGGGCCTCTTCGGCAGTTGTGGTCAAAGGTGGCAACAGACGCACCACGTTGTCGCCTGCCGGCGCGCCCAGCATGTTTGCATCGCGCATGGCCACAAGTAGCTCGGTGTTGGGGCATTTACACTTGATACCCAGCATCAGGCCCGCGCCGCGGATTTCATCCACGACATCCGGATATTTGTCTGCGATTTCAGCGAGGCCCTGCTTGAAGACGAGACTGACATCGCGCACGTGCTGCAGAAACCCGTCTTCCAGAATCACGTCGAGAACGGCATTGCCCACCGCCATGGCAAGCGGGTTGCCGCCATAGGTGGTTCCGTGCGTGCCGGGCGTCATGCCGGCAGCCGCTTCTTCGGTTGCAAGACAGACACCGAAGGGGAAACCGCCGCCAATGCCCTTTGCAACGGCCATGATGTCCGGTGTGATGCCCGCCCATTCGTGGGCAAAAAGTCTTCCGGTCCTGCCAACGCCGCACTGAACCTCGTCAAGCACAAGCAGCAATCCGTGCTCGTCGCACAGCGCACGCAGGTCGCGCAGCCACTGGGTTGAAAGTTCGCGAATGCCGCCCTCGCCCTGCAGAGGCTCAATCAGGATCGCTGCCGTTTCATCGGTGATGGCATTCTTAATGGCGTCCAAATCGCCAAAGGGCACCTGATCGAAACCCGGGGCCTTGGGACCGAAGCCCTCGAGATACTTTTCCTGACCGCCGGCTGCTATGGTTGCAAGTGTACGCCCATGGAAGGCGCCCTCGATCGTTATGATACCGAAACGATCTTCCTGGCCGTTGACATAGTGATAACGGCGAGCGGTCTTGATGGCGCATTCCAGTGCCTCGGCGCCGGAATTGGTGAAGAATGCGCGGTCGGCGAATGTCGCCGCGGTCAGGCGATCGGCCAACCGGGTCTGGTCCGGAATCTCATAAAGGTTCGACAGATGCCACAGGCGCTCGGCCTGGTTCTTCAGCGTATCAACCAGATGCGGATGCGAATGGCCGACCGACGTCACGGCGATGCCGGCGGCAAAGTCCAGATAGCGCGAACCGTCTTCGGTAATCAGCCAGACACCCTCTCCGCGCTCGAAACAAAGCGGAATACGGTTATACGTGCTGTAGAGCGACGCATTGTCTGCCATGCCCATATCTCCCAAAAGTCACAGCGGGCGCCGCGCGGTTGGATGAAATTTCGCAAAACCCAGCCCTAACAGCCGGACAAAAACAAATAGCTGCCCGGAAAAGGCAGCTGTTGCTGTATCTTTATACTGAGAGAGGCCTTCAATCAACCACCGCGAATCTTAGGTTGACCGAAGGTGCATTCAGGTGAAATTGGGCCAAATTTTGCCGAAAAACCATTCAAGTTGGGGAAAACTCAAAAAAGGAATCTTCTTGATTCACCGGACTCTTGTCACCGAGTCCTGCTGTCACTAGGTTATAGACAGGAATTTGGACTGCATGCGGCGGACCTAGTAACCTTTAACACAAGATACATTTCGGCTCCGAAATGAATTCGGAACGCGTTGAAGGATTCGGCTGCCCCCTGATGCGGCAATAAGGGGTATATGATCATGAGCTGGACAGATGAGCGGGTCGAAAGACTGACAAAGCTCTGGGCAAACGGCTTGAGCGCAAGTCAAATAGCGGCAGAGCTCGGCGGTGTGAGCCGCAATGCAGTGATCGGTAAAGTGCATCGCCTCAGCCTTCCGGGTCGGGCGAAATCCGGCGGTTCGTCGGCATCGCGCGCAAAACGGGTCAGCACGGCTTCAAGAAGCAGCAACTATTCTTCGCGGACCGGCGCAACCCGTTCAATTCCGCGATCAAGCGGCGCCACGGCTCTAAAACAGGAAGTCATTGCAGACGCGGTCGCGGAAATCGACCTGCGGCCCGTCGAGGACGTGGTCGTTCCGATTTTCCGCAAGCTGGCACTGACCGAACTGACTGAAAAGACCTGTAAATGGCCGGTCGGCGATCCGATGCAGGAGGATTTTTACTTCTGCGGCAGCGACAGCGACGATAGCGGCCCGTACTGCAACTATCATTCAAAACTGGCATTTCAGCCGGCCACGGAGCGCAAGCGCAACCGGTAGGCCCCGAACCAACTGAAACACGGGAAAAACGGGCGGCCCTCAGGGCCGCTTTTTTATTGGCGGTTCGACCGTGCCAGTACCGCCGGCGCCAGAAACGTCAAAATGACAAGACGCCAGACATGATGTGCGACGACAAATGTCGGATCGGCACCGAGGATCACCGCGACGGCGGCCATGGATTCAACACCACCGGGCGCAAAGGCGATCAGCACTTGGGGCAATGGCAGGTCCACGAATTGCACCAGCAGCGTCGCGAAGCAGATTGTCACGGCAAATGCGATCAGCGTGACCATCAGCCCGGCACCGAATGCGCGGTGCAACGTCTTCAACGAAACACCCGCGAAGCGCGTGCCGATAAGGGTGCCCAATGTGGCAAATGCCGGAATCGCCAACCAAAGCGGTACATGGCCTTCGACCAGGGCGCTCAAATGGGTCACAACGGAAAACACCATACCGCCAATCAGCAGCGCGGCCGGAACACGCAGGCCTTTGAATAGCATCCCCAGAAGCATCGCAAGAACCATACTCACGGCAAGCGGCAACAGCTTCATTGTCGCGCCCGGCAATCCCATCTGCGTTGTGTCATAGCCCATGAGGGCGACGGCAAAGGGCACGAGCAGGGTCAGGGCCAGCACCCGGGTGCTCTGTATGACACTGATCGTGGGAAAATCGCCACGGGTTTCCGTGCTCAGCCCCAGAATGTAACTGAGATGTCCGGGCGTCGACGACAGGATGGCGGTTGGCGGGTCTTGTTTCCAAAGCCACTGCAATGCATATCTGCAGGCAATGAAAATCACGCAGACGCTGATCGCCAGCAACACAAAGCTGAGCGGCCATTGTCGCGCGGTCTCGTAAACTTCTGGCGTCACGCCGGTTCCCATCGACAGACCGATGACCACGAAAGAGGCATTGCGCAATAAATCGGGCACGCTGAGACGAACGCCCGCAACAGCCAGGGCCGTCACCAGCAGCGCCGGGCCGGTGAGTGCCGGGGCCGGGAACCGCAGGAACCAGGCTATGGAAAGGCCCGCTGCACCAGCGGCAAGCGTTATGATCGTCGTTTTTAAGTCTTCAGCCGTCTGCGCCATTTCCGGGTGCCGCTAACCCCCTTCTCCGGCCCGGTCGGCTCCCCTGCGCATGCGCTGAATGCGGGACCAGACCATGGGTGCGAAGAGACAGCACACAGCGATCAGCAATATGGCCAGGGTCAATGGCCGCTGCCAGATGAAGGACCAGCTGTCGTTGTTGATCAGCAGTGCGCGCCTCAGGTTTTCCTCCATCATGCCACCGAGAATAAAACCGAGGATCATCGGCGCCATCGGAAAGTCAAGAAAGCGGAACATCACGGCGACAAGGCCGAACAAAACCATCAGCTGGATATCGAAGGTGTTGAAGCTGACAAAATAGACGCCGATCAGCGAAAAGAACAAAATCAGCGGCAGCAGAAACCGAGAGGGTATGGCCAGAACCTTTGCGATATAGGGAATGAGCGGCAGGTTCAAAATCAGCAGAACAATGTTGCCGATCCACATGGAAACGATGACGGACCAGAAGACATCCGGCTGGTCGATATAAAGGCGCGGACCGGGCTGAATGCCGTAGCCGATCAGGGCGCCGAGCATGATGGCAGTTGTTCCGGAACCCGGTATGCCGAGCGTCAGAAGCGGTACGAATGATCCCGTGGCTGCCGCGTTGTTCGCGGTTTCCGGCGCGCTCAGCCCGCGGATCGAACCTTTGCCGAAGAGTTTTCCCTTGACGGGACCGGCGATGCGCTGCTCGGTTCCATAGGCGAGGAAACTGGCGATCGTGGCACCGGCACCGGGAAGCACGCCGATGATGAAGCCGAGAATGGAAGAGCGGCCAATCACGGGCGCCATTTCCCGGACTTCTTCCCTGGACACCCGCAAAGATCCAAGGTTGGACGAAGCTTCCATCTCCTCCTGCCGTTTTTCGTCGGCGGCCGGTTTCATGATGGCGATCAGCGCCTCGGACAGCGCAAAAGTCGCCATGACGAGCAGAAGGAAGGAAATGCCGTCGGTGAGGTCGATCAGACCCAGCGTAAATCGCGGCACGCCCTGCGTCTGGTCAGTTCCAACCGTCGACAGCATCAGCCCGATGACGGTCATCAGCAGCGCCTTTAGCACATCGCCCTTGCCAGCAAAGGCGGCAACGGCAGTCAGCCCCAGCACCATCAGGGCAAAATAGTCCGCCGAATGGAAAGACAGCGAGACCGCAGCCAGAAAGGGCGCGGCAAGCAGCAGAAATATCGCCGCGATGACCCCACCCGAAAAAGACGAGTAAGCGGCAATGGCCAGTGCCTTTCCGGCCTTTCCCTGCTTGGCCATCGGATAGCCGTCAAACGAGGTCGCAACGGTGCTCGCGACGCCGGGTGCGTTGATCAGGATCGACGATGTCGAGCCGCCGAATATGGCGCCGTAATAAACCGCCGCCATCAGGATGATGCCGGTGGCGGGCTCGAGGCTGGCGGCAACGGGGATCATCAGGGCGATGGCGGACATGGGTCCGAGCCCCGGCAGCATGCCAATGAACGTGCCGATCAGACAGCCGGTGAAAACAAAGAGAATATTGATCGGTGTCAGTGCGGTCCCGAGCCCGATCAGAATGCCGTCAATCATCGTTTCAGCCTTTCAGGAACCAGGGAAGCGGTTCGATGAACACATCGAGACCCTGTGTCATCAATACCCAGAAACCGAGCACGAGCGGCACCGAGACCAGTAGCAGTTTCACCGCGGAGCGTTCGCCAAGCATCGCAAAGCCGGCCATCAGAAACACGGATGTGGACAGCAGAAATCCGAACGGCCGGATCGTCAGCCCGTAGGCCGACATGAGCACCAGAAACAAGGCTGCGGTTCCCCATTTGAAACCGGCCAGTTGGGGGCGCTCCTGCGAACCCGGAAAGATGATGACGAGCAGGGACAGGCCGATGCCGAGCACCATCAGAACTTCGGGCATGGTGCGCGCCGTAAAGGCGGCTTTCGCCTGGATCGGCAACAATATGATGTTCTGGCTCAAAAATCCGTAGGTAACGCAAAAGATCAGCAGCAGCATGCCGCCAATACGGTCCTTGGATAACAGCATGACAATGCTCCCGGGCAGCGAAACACTGCCGCCTCTCCATAAAGGTGACGGGGCGGCAATGAAGCGAGCCCCGCCAAATGGGGATGAACGCGGGTTATGCGGAACTCAGAGGAAGCCGAGTTCCTTCATCAGCCCGCCGACTTCCTCTTCCTGCTTTTCCAGGAAGGTCGAAAAGTCGTCGCCCGGATTGAAAATCTCGACCCAGCCGTTGCGATCGCGCACGGCGACCCACTCGGGCGTGTCGTACATCTTCTCGAACGCGGCGACGTACTCGGCCTTTTTGTCGTCCGGCAGGCCGGGCGCCGCAAAGAAGCCGCGCCAATTGACAAAATCGGTGCCGGCCGAACCCGACTCGTCACAGGTCGGTGTGTCCGGAGCAGCAGGCAGGCGTTTCAGAGATGTCACGCACAGAACCTTGACCTCGCCCTGGCGGGCAAGTTCCAGCGCCTCGCCGAAACCCGTCGTCAGCGCGCTGATTTCGCCCGAAAGCAGACCGGCCATGGCCTTGCCGCCGGCGTCGTAGGGAATGTATTTGACATCCGTCGGGCTTTCGCCGGCATTTTTCATCACCAGCGCGGCAATCAGATGATCCATGCCGCCGGCAACCGATCCGCCACCGATGGCAACGCTCGACGGATCCGCCTTGTAGGCGGCAATCAGTCCGCCCAGATCGCTGATGTCGGAGTTCTTGCCGACAACGATGGCACCGTAATCGCCGATAATGCCGGCGATCGGTGTCAGATCACGGAACGATTGCGGAAAGACCTTCTGCAGGGAACGGATGACGATCGGCGTCGAATTCACCATCAAGGTGCCCTGATCCTTGGTCTCGATAATGTGTGCAATCGCTTTGCCGCCACCGCCACCGGACATGTTTTCGTAAGATGCCGATCCGACAATGCCGGATTTCGTCAGCGCCTCGCCGGTGCCGCGGGCCGTTCCGTCCCAACCGCCGCCGGCTCCGCCGGGAATCAGGAACTTGATTTCATCCACGGTCTGCGCCTGCACTGGCGCCGCGCTCAGCGTGATCACCGAAACGGCAAGCGCTGCTGTCAATTTTTTCAACATGATTTCCTCCCAGAAATTCCCTGTCCGCGCCCAAAGGCGGATGTGACCACAGTTAAGCAGCAAAAGCTGTCATGAAGCTGACATCGCGTGCATTTGGTGTGGGCGAAGGTCTCGGGCGGCATGGAACCAGCCCTATTTTGTGCGCAAGGCTTCGTTCCAACGGGCAATGAATCTGGCGCGTTTGACCTGATCGAGATAAACGACCAGGCCCGGACTGATGGAGACGGGCCGAAGCTGCGGGCCGAAGCGTGCCCGCATTGCCGATGCAGTGTTGGGCCCGTCGACATCCGGGTGAAGCGCCGGAAGCCGGACATCGCGCGCCATGATCGTCTGGCCTTCGCGGGACATCAGGAACGACAAAAGTGCCTTGCCGAGATCGGGATTTGCCGCGCCCTCGGGAACCAGCGCAATGCGGGACATGACCACCGTGTAGTCCTCGGGAAGAATAATTCCGAGGTCCGGTTTGCGGCTTGCCCAGCTCTGCGCGTAGGAACCGAGAACGTTGTATCCGAGGGCAAATCGCCCGTCCGCGACGCGGTCGAGAATGGCCGATGAATTAGAATAGAGCTTCACGCCGGCGGCACCGAACGCGGAGACCAGCTCCCAGATGTCGCGGTTGTGTTCCCTGTCGCGGGCCAGGAACAGAAACCCGAGACCCGAACGCTCGACATCGTATGTTGCGACGCGCCCGTAGAACTGCGCCTCGGAGGACTTCAAAAGATCGATCAGGTCGGCGCGGTTTTGCGGCAGGTCAAGCGCCTCGAAACTCGGCTTGTGATAGACGATGACCGAGGGCTCGAATGTCAGCCCGAAAGCGGATTTGCGCCAGCTTGCCCATTCCGGCCAGCCCTGTGTGCTGATTTCGGGAACCGCCTGCGCATAGCCGTCATTGACCAGCTTAACCTGCAGATCCATGGCCGAGGATATGATCAGATCGGCCGTTTCGGCCTGCTCGTCGGTCTCGCGGATGACCCGTTCGTAAATTTCAAGTGACTGCAGATCCTCGTAGCGGACAGCCACACCAGGATTTGCCTGTTGGAATGCATCGACAAGCGGGTGCGATACGGTTTCGTCGAGGGTGGAATAGACCGTCACTGTTCGCTCGGCGACGGCACCGTTCGCAGGCGGAAAAACTGTGACGGCCTGTGCCGAAGCCATCCCGGTGAGAACAAACAGAACAAGACAGGCAATGCGCATCCGGTGACCTTGCCCTGCAAAATTCACATTCACAAGAGGCTAATGAGTGACTACCCTTTGCGTCGGAGGAGCCATGCGGATACTGATCGTCGAGGACAATCGCAAACTGGCGGACGGGCTGAAACAGCTGCTCGCCGACAGCGGATACGCGGTTGATTGGGTCGGCGACGGCGATTCCGCGCTGTCGGCGGTCAAGGCCCTCAACTATGAACTTGTAATACTTGATCTGAGCCTGCCGGAGATGGACGGGCTGGAGGTGCTGCGCGAAATCCGGTCGGACAGAATTGCCGTGCCGGTGCTGATCCTGACGGCGCGCGACGGGCTGGAAGACCGGATACGCGGGCTTGATCTCGGTGCCGACGACTATCTGACCAAACCGTTTGAGTGGGAGGAGCTCAATGCCCGGGTGCGGGCGCTCATCCGCCGGTCGCTGGCGGTCAGAACATCGCTTGTCGAGGCCGGCCCGATCACCTTCGATCTGAAGAGCGGCCAGGTATTTGCCGGCGATGATCCGATTGAAATCCCGGCGCGCGAAATCAACGTTCTCCGGGCGCTTATGCTGGCTAACGGCCGCATCCTGAGCAAAGCGCAACTGATTGATTCACTGAGCAGTTTCGATGAGGACATCAGCGAAAACGCGGTTGAACAATATGTCAGCCGGCTGCGCCGTCGTCTTGGCGATCATGGCATTTCCATAAAGGCGGCACGTGGTCTCGGCTACTATCTGCAGACGCCCGGTGGCGATTGATGAGCGGCCGGCCATCGTCCTATTCGATCCGCACCCGCCTGCTTATGTGGCTGCTGCTGCCCCTGCTCGCCATCGGCCTGCTGGCGTTGTTCGATTCCTACCGCTCGGCCCGCGAAACCGCCGACGAGATATCCGACCGGGTTCTCGCCGGCTCGGCACTGGCAATCTCCGAACGTGTTTTTGTCAATGACGACGGCTTGCTCGAAGTCGATATCCCCTATGTTGCGCTCGAAATGCTGACATCGTCGGAAGAGGACCGGGTCTTTTACCGTATCGAAGGACCGAAATCGCAGTTCATCACCGGATACCGTCTGTTGCCGGTCCCGGAGGCCTATGACCGGTCGGTGCGCGATATGCGTTTTGCCGATGCGTGGTTTCGCGACGAACCGATCAGGGTCGCGGTGCTTTCCGGGGCAGCCGCATCCGATACGGTGTCGCTTGCCTATCAGGTTGTCATTGCGGAGACGACAAATGCACGCGCCAAAATGGCCCGCGATATTCTCTTGCGTTCGGCGCTGCGACAGGGTGTGCTTATCCTGACTGCAGCCTTGATCGTGTGGTTTGCCGTCACGCGGGCATTGCGGCCGCTTTACCGGCTGCAGGAGGCGGTGGGACGCAGAAGCCCTGAGGATCTGAGGCCGATCGAACACCATGTGCCCGACGAGGTCAGCGGCCTTGTCACCACCATCAACGACCTTGTGGAACGGTTTGGCTCTTCACTGTCGGCGCTGCGCAATTTTACCGCCAATGCCAGTCATCAGCTGCGCACGTCACTGACCGTGATGCGCACCCAGCTGGAAATCGCCAACCGGGCGAAAACACCGGAGGCACGAAAGACGGCGCTTGCCGAAACCGACGAGGCGATTGGCGAAACCGAACGGGTGCTATCCCAACTGCTTGTTCTGGCCCGTATCGATTCCACCGCGCAGGACGACATTGCGGGGCATAGCTGCGACATTGCGGCACTCTGCCGGCAGGTCTGCAGCGAGCTGATTGCCGGAAATCTGCCTGACGACATCGATCTTGGATATGACGGTCCGGATCACCTGATCATGCGGGGCGACGATGTCCTTGTGCGTGAAATGCTGCGCAATGTGGTGGACAATGCCATTCGCCATGGCGGTCGGCCGATCGAGATCACCGTTCGGACAAAATCCGAAGGTTCCGACATCTGTCTTGAGATCGAGGACAACGGCACCGGAATTGATGAAGCGCACAAAAATTCCGTCATGGGCCGGTTCCGGCGTGGAAACGATGCGCATGCCCAGGGAAGCGGCCTCGGACTGGCCATTGCGCACGAAATCGCCGCGCTGTTTGGCGGCAGTCTGGAGCTTGGCACGCCGATGGGCGGCCGCGGGCTTGTCGTCTATATGAGATTTGCCCCGGCACCCCCAATCAACCCGGTTTAACATATTTCTTGCAGTTAGTGCGATTTCGTACTATATAGTTCGATATCGCACTAAATGGAGATGAAGATGACCATCAGCAGGCGCAAAGTCCTCACCATTATCGGCGGCGGAACAATTGCTGCCGCGGCAACCGGTACCGGCCTGTTCGCGGCGACCCGCACACCAACCAAAGCCCTTGCTCCCTGGGCAGCGGCCGGGCTGGAAGAAGAGCCGCGCCGCCGCGCTCTTTCCTACGCCATCCTCGCACCAAACCCGCACAACCGGCAGCCATGGCAGGTCGATCTTGCGACACCCGACACTGTTCGGATCTACCGTGACAAGACCCGCAATCTGCCGGAAACCGACCCCCATGCCCGCCAGCTCACAATCGGTCTTGGCTGTTTTGCGGAACTGATGCGCATCGCGGCCTCGCAGACCGGACATAAAATCGAATTTGATTTCTTTCCCGATGGCGAGGACGGACCGGTCGCCGAGGCGAGGTTCGGCGACGGTGCCAATGCCGATCCACTGTTTGCCCATGTCCTCGAGCGCCGCTCCTGCAAGGAGCCGTTCACGGCACAGGAAGTTCCGGCAAACATGGTCGCCCAGCTGGAACCGCTGGCGAACGTCCACACAGATCCGGGTAAAGTTGCGGAGATCCGGGACCTTACCTGGCAGGCGTGGAAGACGGAGATCTTCACGCCCCGCACCATGAAGGAAAGCGTCGATCTGATGCGGTTCGGAAAATGCGAGATCAACGCCAATCCGGACGGCATCGATCTGGGCGGTGCGTTTCTGGAGGCGCTGATGCTCGCCGGTATCCTCAGCCGCGAGGCACAGAGCGATCCGAATTCCACCGGCTTCAAGGAAGGCATTCGCATCTATGAGGAAATGCTGAATGCAACGCCTGCCTATGCGGTGATCACCACCGACGGCAACACCCGCCTCGACCAGATCGAGGTCGGGCGCCGCTGGCTTCGCCTGAACCTGACGACAACGGCACTTGGCCTGTCGCTGCATCCCGTCAGCCAGGCGCTGCAGGAGTTCGAGGAAATGGCGCCGCACTATGAAAAGGCCCATGCGATGCTTGCCGAACCCGGCCATACCGTGCAAATGCTGGGCAGGCTCGGCTTCGGACCGAAGGTCGGTCGTTCGCCGAGATGGCCGCTGGAGACCCGCATCATCAATGAATAGCAAGACAATTGCCCTTTATTTCACGCTTTTCAACGAGATCGGGATTATTGAGCAGCTGACCCGTGCGCTGGTTGAATCGAAGATGCCGTCCGGCTTTCTGATCTCGCATTTTTCCGTCCTGAACCATCTGATCCGGGTTCAGGACGGACGTACGCCACTCGAAATCGCCAGCGCATTTCAGGTGCCCAAGACAACGATGACGCATACGTTGTCGGTGCTCGAAAAGCACGGGTTTATCGAGATGCGGCCGAACCCCGACGACGGGCGCAGCAAATGCGTCTGGCTAACCCGGGCCGGCCGCGAATTCCGCGACGGCACGATTGTGGGCATGGCTCCGGAGATGGCCCTTCTGGCCGAAAAATACCAGCCCGAACACATCGAAGACATCATTCCGAAACTTGTCGAGATCAGGAAGTTCCTGGACGCCCAGCGGGATGAACCGTCGAAGCGGTGAACGAGGGTTGGGGGGAGAGCAGGCATTCGCTACGGGATTCACCAAGGTCCATTGAGTGGACTTTTGAGACACTCAGATAATTTCGGGCTCAACCCGAAAGCTGACGTGCGGTCCCTGTCGCAACAACGACAGCACTCCAATGATGGGATGGGCTTTGATGACCCTCAACGGACTCACTGGTCTTCATTCTTACAGGTGCGCGAACGGCGTGACCTTTCGCATGAGTGCCGTTGCTAGAATGAAGCCGATATGCCCGCTTGCTCCTACGCCAAGGACTTTTGTTTTGCTAGAGCCGGACACACTCACCACTTTTTGCTGAACGGTAGGCGGCCTCGATGAGGGCATAGGATTTGAGATTGTCACTGCCGCTTGTCTCAGGCTCATATCCGCCAGCAAACGCGGCAAGCGCACGGGTTTGCGTATGATAGACGCTGTCCTGGGTGACATGCCACGGCTGCGAAGTCCAGGCGCGCAGTGGTGAGGAAACATCTTCAGTGCGGCAGGTGCCACCAGTTGAGATCGACAAACGGAAATCTGACTTGAGGTCCATCGCTCCCTTTGTTCCCTCGATCGTTACCAAGGTTTGCGGAAAGAGGTCGGGGAGTTGGCGACTTTCATAGGTGCAATCGACAATGCTGGTTGCGCCGGATGCGTGGCCAAGCATCATTGTCGCCATGTCCTCGCCCTTTACGCGGGAATCTATTCGTGCGTGGCGGGAATACAAACTCTTGACCTCGCCGAAAAAGAACCGGGCCAGATCGAGCAGATGGATGCCGAGATCGAGAACGATGAACCGCTCTTCGTTGAAGAGATAGGGCTGCCCGGCCTTCACATCGTAGCCTGTACGAAATGAAACCCTACCCCAGACCGCTTGGCCAATTGTGCCGGCGTCCAGAACGGCTTTGACCTGTCGCATCGGATGCTGATGGCGGAAATTCTCATGCACCATCAACATCACATCTGCATCCCTGCAGGCCTGGACCATTGCCGCACAATCACTTGGCGTTGGCCCAAAGGGTTTTTGGACGATCACGGGGATGCCGTTTGCTGCGCAAAGTTCAACAAGCATGCGATGGGAGTCCATGGTCGTTACGATATCGACGAGGTCGGGTTTCGCCACGGCGAGCATTTCCGCTGCGTCCGTGAAGGCGCCCGGCACCGAATAGTGCGCGGCAGCTGCGGCGACCTTATTTTCGTCGATATCACAAACAGCGATCAGTTTCGCACCCGAAAGTTCGTTCCATGCGTGCAGGTGGTTCGGCGCAAAGAAGCCGCATCCAATAACAGCGATTTTTGTGCAAGCCAAAATCCTCAATCCTCTGTTTCCATGGTGTCAACAGCGGCACCTTGGATCGCAAGATTACCCTTCTCGACGAGTTCGACTCTTGGATATAAGCCGGCCATGGCCGACCATAGTCGGCCAAACTGCAATCCGTTGTGACAAACAGGGGTAACATTGGATTCTGTATTTCCAGGCGCAGCCGGAATACCGTTACCGCAAAACGGTTGTTTTGCTTCGTTTTGCCAATTGTGGGGGGCGACCCTCGCGGCCGCCCTTTTGGATAGCTGATCGGGGCCCTACTTGTAGTCGGCCGCGATCGCCTTGTCGACTAGGACTGTGCCGGTATCAATCACCGGAGCAAGTTTTCCGCCCTTCATCAGCGTGAGAACGCTTTCAACGCCGATTGCGCCCATGTTGTACGGGTTCTGAGCAACAGTCGCCGCCATTTCTCCAGCGAGTACACTTTCGGCTGCATCCGGGTTCGCATCAAAACCAACGAGAAAAACCTGGTCCAGCATATTGGCGGATTTAAGAGCCTCGATAGCGCCCAGACCCATATTGTCATTGCTGGCAAAGACAGCTTTGATGTTTGGGTTGGCAGTAATGATATTCTCCATTACCGCAAGGCCTTTGGCCCGGTCCCACTCACCGGTTTGTTCGGCAACGATGTTCAGGCCACACGCCATTAGCCCTTCGTGGGAGCCATCAGCGCGCGCTTTGCCGGTGGACTGGGTTACAATGCCTTGCAAAATCGCAACATCAGATCCTTTCGCAACATTGTCGCAAATATGCTTTGCTGCCAACGCTGCCCCGGCCTGGTTGTCTGTGCCGATATATGTCACGCCTGCGTTGGTGCCCTTGGTGTCAATGAAAACCACTGGCACGCCATCTGCAATGGCTTCATCTATTACTGGCGCAAGAGCATTGGGATCGGTCGGAGCAATCACTATGCCTTTCACACCCTTTGCCAGTTGGTCTTCAATCTGTGAAATCTGGGCCGCGACATCGGATTCGGTCGGAGGCGCAAGCACAACAACATTGACGCCTAACTCTTTGCCTTTTTCCTCAGCGCCACGCTGAACAGCAGCCCAGAAGGGATTGCCGGCACCGGGGCCTTTCATGCTCACAACAATCGTATCAGCAGCAGAGGCAACAGAAACCACACCTGCCAAAAAGCCAGCAGCGATTACCGTAATCGCGCCAAAAAAATTCTTCATTTCACTCTCCCTGTTTGTTGCTTGGTTGCGGTAGAAAATTCAGTGACGGGTTCCCAGATCCCGTCTCAATACGTCTATAAATACGGCAAGAATAATTATGGCGCCTATCAGGATTTGCTGCCAGAACGAGCTTACATCGTTTAGGTTGAGGCCGTTTTTGATCAAGCCCATTATGATCACGCCGCCAAATATGCCGAGAACATGTCCCCGCCCGCCAAAAAAACTGGCGCCGCCGATTATGACCGCGGCGATGGCTTCAAGCTCCATGCCCTGCCCGGCATTGGGAAATCCCGAATTTGTGCGGCCAGCCATAACCAGCCCGGCGATCCCGGCCATAAAACCGCAGATTGTGTAAACAGCTACCAGCATGCGGTCGACATTGATACCGCTGACCCGTGCGGCTTGTGGATTTCCGCCGATCGCATAGATCCGCCGGCCAAAAACCGTATGCTCAAGCAAGATCCAAAAAACAAAATAGACGACGATTGTCGCCAGAAACACGACTGGCAGGTTCAATCGAGTACCATCCAACTCGCCGAGATAGATACGCGCCGAACCCAGAAATCTCACCGGATCGGGCAAACCCGAATAGGGCACGCCACCCGATATAAGGTTGGCAAGGCCACGCGCAATAAACAGCATTCCCAGCGTCATGATAAAGGGATGTGGCATGCGCAGCTTGGTGATACCGACACCATTGATGAAACCAGCGGCGATGCCCATCAGCGGTGAAAGTACCAGAACGATCGGCCAAGGCATGCCACCCGCATTCGCCACCGCTAGGGTCATCATGCCGAGGGCAAGAACCGAACCAACCGACAAATCGATGCCGGCCGTAAGGATCACGATAAACATACCAATCGACAGCATGCCGTTGGCGGCCGTCTGCTTGAAAATGTTTGTTATATTGCGCCAGGTAAAAAATACATCCGGTTGCAGGAACCACATCACCAGGCCGATGAGGACGATCACAAGCAGAATGCCAAACCGGTCCATGAACGGAAGCAGACGGGTGCGAATTCCGTCGGTATCGGCCTGCTCGGGCAGCCCGCCGTTCTCTAAATCACTGGACGCGGTCATGCGCGACGGTCCCTATATGCTCCTTTGAACCCATTATCCAGCCGATAACCTCGCTGCGGCTGGCGTCTTCCAATCTCGCTTCAGCGAAATTGGAGCCATGATAAAGGGCCATCACCCGATCGCACACGTAGAAGATATCGTCCATGCGGTGGCTGATGATGACTACCGAGATTCCGCGCTCCTTGAGGCCACTGATGAGGTCCAGAACCTTGCCAACTTCCTTAACGGCAAGTGCAGCCGTGGGCTCGTCCATTATGACAACCTTGGCCCTAAATGCAGTGGAACGGGCGATGGCAACCGCTTGACGTTGCCCACCTGATAGTTCCTCCACGTTCTGTTCGACGCTTTTGACGTGAATTTTCAGATTGTCCAGATGTTCCTGGGCCATGCGTAGCCCAGTCTTGTGATCGGACAGAGTCAACAAACCGCCGAGCACTTTACGTCGGGGCTCGCGGCCGAGATAGATGTTCTCAGCAATGTTCATGTTTCCGGCAAGGGCCAGATCCTGGTAGACCATTTCAATTCCCAGTTCACGTGAATCGCGCGGGCTGGAAAAATGAACTGGCTTACCTTCAAAAATCAGTGTGCCTTCGCTGGGCGAATGTAAACCAGACAGCACCTTCATGAAGGTGGATTTGCCTGCGCCGTTGTCGCCGACCACTCCCAACACTTCTCCCGGATAAAGTTTCAAGCTGACGTCGCGCAATGCAGTCACAGCACCGAAATACTTATAAATACCCCGAGCCTCAAGGAGCGGTTCTCCGGCGGTTTCGCGCGAGGATTCTGTTGCCGTTTCAGTCACGTGTCTCGCGACCGATGTTTGATTCGCCGGTTTCCCCTATGGAGAGAATATGTATCAGTTTGTACCCCTGTCATGGTGATGCCATTAAGCACTAGAAAAGCGTCGAGTTCAAGTTTCATGCTAACTACAGAAGCTTGAATACTCAGTGTTGGCGATGCAATAAACCAGCTCTCAAAACGACAGCTCCAGGGCGCCGCTTCGTCTGGCGGGAAGCGCAACCTTTGCCATGAGCGCTGCCAGCACGGAGGCACCTTATTGGACGTAGTTAAACCTTGTGTTTCACATTTAGACTGCTTCGACCATCAGGTGCTCGGTGGAATGCTATATCTACAGCCGGTGCACGCCGGGCCGTTATCAAGCTTGCCAAGAAACGCGGCCCGAAATCTGCGGCCGCCAGATATTCCAAACCAGCCGGACCATATGGACATGTCTATTACGGCAGGGGCGTGTGCAAGAAACGTGGCTGTCAAATTACCAAAACACCAGCGACGAAACCGGTGTTGATTTTGACACAAAACTCCGAGCCTTCGCCCAGCGTAGAACGAACGATCAGCCTTGCGCGGTGGCGGGTCAGAATATGCTTGACGATGGCAAGGCCGAGACCGGTGCCCTTTTTCGAGCGGCTGGCTTCGAAATTGACCCGGTAAAAACGCTCTGTCAGCCGCGGGACGTGTTGACGCGGAATTCCTGGGCCATAATCCTTGACCATGACCGTGATTGGATCACCGGAGTCGTTTGCGGCGCTTACGGAGACATCGACCCGCTTGCCGCTCTGACCATATTTGCAGGCGTTTTCGATCAGGTTCTCGAAGACCTGGATCAGCTCGTCCCGGTCTCCCTGAACCGCGACGATCTCGTCCGGCACATCGACCCCGATCGCCACGCCGAGGTCCGTTGCAAGCGGTCTGAGCGTATCGCCGACATGTTCGATCAGCGGCACCAGATCGATCTCGTCGGTCGGCACCATGTGGGCCTTCAATTCCAGCCGCGAGAGAGAAAGGAGATCATCGACAAGCCGCGTCATGCGGCCAGCCTGTTCGAACATGATGCCGAGGAAACGATCCCTTGCCTCAGGTTCATCCTTCGCCGGCCCGCGTATCGTCTCGATAAAGCCGGACAAGGATGCCAGCGGCGTGCGCAGTTCATGGCTGGCATTGGCAACGAAGTCGGATCGCATGCGATCCATCAGGTGCGATTCACTCTGGTCACGGAATGTCAGCAGGTAGAGTTCGCTGCCGCCGTTCACGCCGGCAATCCCGGTCACGGGTGCAATGCGAACCCGATACCAGCGTTCGGATGGCACTTTCTCGACATGCTCTATTGAATAGGTGCGTCCGGATGTCATGGCTTTTTCGACCATGTCGAGAATGGCCGGAGAACGCAGTAGCGACGAAAGATGCGCCCCGGGACTGATTGGACCGAACCGCTCGGCGGCTGCCCGGTTCTGATATTTCAACGTGCTTGATGGGCCCAGGATAAAGGCCGGATCGTCCAGCGCCTCGCAGGTGGTGAAAACGATCTTTTCGACCGGTTCGCGGCGTTCCCTTCCAAGCAACCGGTCCCGCCTGCGTTGCGACCAGGAACTGGTCGGCAGGCAGGCTGCGCAAAAAATTACTGCCAGACCAACCAGAACCTGCCACCCGGCAACCCGTCCGGACAACGCTAAAAATACTCCGAGCGCAGCGGCCACCGCCAATATGTAGCGCGCACCATAAAGTCGCCGGACGATGTTTCGACTAAACTGCTGCATGCCCTGCCGGCCCATTTCCTCATTGTGCGCTGCCGCGCACTCTATCGCCCGACCGACTGAAAAGTGCAATCCCCGCCTTCTGCCCGGGCTTTACCCGCAGCAGGTGATGAAGCGGTGACCGGCAGAGGTTAATAATTGCTGTTGCCGTGGAGGCTGCGACTGCTGTTATTGTAGCGCGCCGAACAAAACCAGCGGGGCAAATATGAGTAAAGACAATCCGGACCGGTCTGTGGAGCTTGTCATTGGTGGCAAGACACGCCTCTTCGACATTGATGATCCGAAGCTTCCCGACTGGGTCGACGACGAGGCGTTTGCTTCCGAGAACTACCCCTATAATAAGAAGCTGGACCGCGACGACTACAACGACCAGATCGAGGCTCTGCAGATCGAACTCGTCAAAGTGCAGTCCTGGCTGCAGGCGAGCGGCGAGCGTGTCATCGCCGTGTTCGAGGGACGCGATGCCGCCGGTAAGGGCGGCTCGATCGGCGCCACAAGAGCCTATATGAACCCGCGGACAGCGCGTATCGTCGCCCTGCCGAAGCCGACGGAAAAAGAGCGCGGCCAGTGGTACTATCAACGCTACGTCGACCATTTCCCGACATCCGGCGAAATGGTCCTGTTCGACCGCTCCTGGTACAACCGCGCCGGCGTCGAACCGGTCATGGGTTTTTGCACTCAAGACCAGCACAAACGGTTTTTGGAAGAGACCCCGCATTTTGAGCACATGCCGGTGCGCGAGGGCATTCACGTGTTCAAATTCTGGCTCAATATCGGCCGCGAAATGCAGCTCAAGCGCTTTCACGACCGGCGGCACAATCCGCTAAAAGTCTGGAAGCTCTCGCCGATGGATCTGGCAAGCCTCAACAAGTGGAGCGACTATACCCAAAAGCGTAATCTGATGCTTGAGCATACGCACAGCGATCACGCTCCCTGGGCGGTCTTGCGCGCCAATGACAAGCGACGCGCCAGGCTGAACCTGATAAGGCACATGCTGCGTACCCTGCCCTATGACGGCAAGGACAGCAGCGCCATCGGCAAGGTCGACGACAAGATCCTCGGTTTTGGACCGGGCTTCGTCGGAGATTGAGCTGAATTTACTGGGGCCGTATGCGGATCGCGTAGACGTCGACGCCGTGGCCTGTGCCGGTCACGTCGCTGTTGAGTGCCAGGTATCCGGGTTCACCGCCGGCGAACCGGCCGGTCAGGTCAAGGCTGAACACCACATCGCCGATCTCATAATTTACGTCGAAGCGATGACGCCCGCAATTGTCTTCAGCCGGCAGCATGCATTTGACATAAATCTGGGTCGGTGTGTCGCTGCTAGCGCGAAGGGTCATCGCGACCAGCGATTTGCGCCCGGCAAGACTTTGCAGAACGTCCGGGCTCAACTCAAACAACACCTCACTTTCGGCACCGGGGTCGGGCGAGACAATCTGCAGCGCCGGCCTGCCGCTGCTTTCAATGAGCGCGGCCTTGGCGCCGCCGCGACGCGCCACGCGGGAAATGTCGTCCGGCGTAAAGATTTCAAGCCAGTCGCCCGAAAATGACCCTTCTGCAGCCGGGTTTCCAGCAAAATCGCCACCATCAACTGCCGCCGGCGGATTGGGGACGCTTGTGTCGCGTTGCTCGGGGCTTAAAAACAAGCCATTGAAAACGGCCCATAAGATGCCGATGCCGACAAAGGCGATCACCAGCGAACCAACCAGAATGAGAGAAAATACCGGCCTGCGGCGCTTCTTTTCCTTTTTCTTTCGCCCGCCTTTGGCCTTGTCCGCGCCAAGCAGGTCGGGGTCGGCTTTTTTTCCGCTGGTGCCGCGTCCGCCTGCCTTTTTCTTTGCTTTGGGACGCGGCTCCGGCGATGTAATGCGCTCGGCCCGCAAATCGGCTTCTACCGGCGTCGGCGCGGCTTCGGTCCAACGCACATTTTCACTCTGCAGGCGTTCGGAGGATTGCGGCTCTTCCCGCATCGGCGGCGGGTCGGCACGTATCGGCGGCGGGCTCTGCTTCGGCTCAGGAGCCGGTTCCGGTTTGCGGCGTTCAGGTTTCGGCGTACGCGGCGGCAATTCCTCCTGCCGGTATTCGACCTCGATGCTTTCGATCAGCTCCTCGAGGCGCCGGGTTTGCGTCGACGCGGTATCGCTTCCCCAAACACCCTGTTTAGCCTGGCTGTTGTTCAGCGCGTCGCGGGCCGACTGGTAAATCCGCTCGCGCAGTTTTGGATTGGCGTAATCAACTTTCTGCAGCGCCTTGCGGATCGCCGTCTCAAATGCCTTCACACGCAACTCCCATTGACCGCTCTGCGTCGCTTACCCGGTCAAATCAACGCCGGTGGGCCTGGTGCGAACGCGGCCCGATTCCCGATCCGTCATAGACAGTTGCGATGGTTTTTACAAACTCGAAACGCAAGCTTCAACAGGCGGGCAAGACATGCATAGAGGCGGATTTGGACTTTTCTGATTCGCGAAGGTCTGCTACGCGCTATTTACGTTTTCGTAAACGTCAATCCACAGGACCTCTCATGGCGCTTCCCGCAATTTTGAAAGACAATCTCCGGCTACCGGTCATCGGTGCGCCGCTGTTCATCATTTCCCACCCGCCGCTGGTTCTTGAGCAGTGCAAGGCCGGCATCATCGGCGCTTTTCCGGCCCTCAATGGGCGTCCCGAAGCGCAACTCGACGAATGGCTGGCTCAAATCACAGAAGAGCTCGCCAATCACAATGCATCGAATCCGCAGCGTACAGCCGCTCCCTTTGCGGTCAACCAGATTGTCCACCGCTCCAACAAGCGGCTCGAACACGACCTGTTGATGTGCGAGAAATACAAGGTTCCAATCGTCATTTCCTCACTCGGGGCCGTGCCGGAAGTCAATGAGACGATCCACTCCTATGGCGGTATCGTGCTGCATGACATCATCAACAACCGCCATGCCAAGTCAGCGATCAATAAAGGGGCTGACGGGCTGATTGCCGTTGCCGCGGGTGCCGGCGGCCATGCCGGACCGTTGTCTCCCTTTGCCCTGGTACAGGAGATTCGCGAGTGGTTCGACGGGCCGATCGCGCTTTCGGGTGCCATTGCAAATGGCGGGGCTGTTCTGGCCGCTGAGGCTTTGGGCGCCGATCTTGCCTATATCGGAACGCCATTCATTGCGACGCATGAAGCTCGCGCCGTCGACGAATACAAGCAGATGATCGTCGACAGCGCTGCCGCTGACGTCGTCTATTCCAATTTCTTCACCGGCATTCACGGAAACTACCTCAAGCCGTCGATCGAAAAAGCCGGCATGGACCCGGACGATCTGCCGGAAGCCGATGCCACCAAGATGAATTTCGGAGAGCGCGAAACCGGCGCCAAGGCCTGGAAAGACATCTGGGGATCCGGTCAGGGCATCGGCGCGGTCAAGAGCGTTCGTTCGGTCTCGGAATTTGTCGATCAGCTTGACGCCGAATACAGGCAGGTGCGCGAGCGGCTGCTCGGGCCGAACCCAGGCTGACAACCGGGCGGGAATATCAGCTCGCATTAATTTTCACGCCGCTTGCAATTTTAATGGGCGCCGCGTCTTGAATTGTTCGATGATTGCAGGTAATTCGCCTCCCATCCTTCCTTTGCCTCGATGGCAACGGGCCGCTGTAGCTCAGTTGGTAGAGCACGTCATTCGTAATTAGCGGGTCTAATTGTGAATGATTTAATAAACCAATGACTTGGCTGCAGGTTGGAAACAATGGTAGGGCGATAGTATGGCCCCGCATTTGGTTAAGCCGCTGTAGCTCAGTTGGTAGAGCACGTCATTCGTAATGATGGGGTCGGAGGTTCGAGTCCTCTCAGCGGCACCAGTTTTCTAAATCATTTCAAGCATTTGTCGGCAGGAACGCGTAGTCAATGCGCCGTTCCCGTTCTGGATTCCCGATGGTGGGACATCTAATCCCCACTATCGACGAATAATTCTGCAGGCCAATTTCCAGCGCGTG
>JAAEOH010000152.1 GCA_024244645.1 Hyphomicrobiales bacterium | reverse complement strand
TCGTTCAACGCCTTCAAGTGCCACGTATTACCAACTGCAATCCTGTCTACCAAGTAAGCACATTTGTTTGTCACTCATTGTTAATGGCTCCTCTGATTGTGATATTACTATCCTACCAAATTCCCACAGGTTATGCTCAACCTCAAGGATTTTGATGATCTTTTCAGCGATGGTTTCAAGCAAATGAGTTCTTCTGATATTGAATTTTTGAGTGCTATAGAGTTCCAGTCTATGTGGCAAGCTGTAGAACAGAGCAGGAGTGACAATGTCGCATTGGCAAAAGTGGCGGAAAATCCGCTGCCTTTAGAAAATATGGACGTTGTATTGACTCTATTACGCGTTGCTAACCCTGAGCTGCTGCAGAAAGATGGTATGAAGGGCATTATGCTTTTCAACTCGAAGCTGTTTGATCGAAGCACAGTAGTCATGATTTTTAATTGTTTCAAGAACCTGCTGGAGATGGCAGTGGAAAACCCATACAAGGTAGTGTGGGACCTTCCCATGCTCACCCAGGCTGAGCAACAGAAGCAGTTAGTGGAGTGGAACAAAACGTCTGCTCCTTCCCCT
>JAAEOH010000151.1 GCA_024244645.1 Hyphomicrobiales bacterium | reverse complement strand
GAAGTTTGCAGAAATTCGCCGCCATTCATAGTTCCCTATACAACCTGTTCAACCTGGAGCGCCACCTCTATTCACGTGAAAACTTCAAACTTAACCGCGCCGCCGCTCTTGCCCAGTGGCGCAGGCTCGGCGCGACATAAGAGACAGCCTCACTGTCCGTTCACAGCCTGGTTCACATCCGTCTGACAATACCCTTGAACTGTCCCAAAATATATGACGACGGACAGCGCCTCTAGATGTGATGTTTCATTAGGTTGTTCATTCGATCCGTTCCATGGAGACTGGAGTTACAACACCTCAGTATCTTCAGGAGAGATCGAATGAACATGCACAAGAATGTCCGACTGACGCCGATTGGTTGAGAGCGAGTGGTTCGGCAGGTTCTTCTTCGCCTGCATCTGTCTTATTTTCCGTTCACTTTCACTCCGTTCATCGGCGCCTTTGCTGTGCTAAATCCGTTTGGCGCCGTTTTGCCAACAGGCCTGTCTCCCGTGCAGGAAATGCAGCATGCGCTTGCCTGACGGCGGGCTTGGGATAATCATGATCGCCCTTATCGTTGCTCACACCTGCTGTATCGCAGAACCGGTCACCGACATTCGCCATAGCGAAGTTGAATTGCCGGTCGAGGGGGCAAGTTCTGTGTCAGTCACAAACAATAGTGCATCTCGACAAATCGGGCGCGGAACGCCTTGACAGCATCCTGGAAGTGCCCGCGCGGCTTGTCTTTACCTGCGTGCACAATCTGGCTAAACAGACCGGCGAATTCTTTGAAATCTGCTTCCTTCATGCCGTGACGGGTCATTTCCTGTGTTCCCATGCGTACACCGCTGGCAGCGGCAAAGCTGAGATCATCATGCAGTGCTTGCGGGTTGGTGATGATGTTGTTGGACTCAAGCAGATCGGAAATGAATTCGCCCTTGCAGCGCTCTGTCCGCAGCAGCACCTGATGTGTCTCGGTAAAGCTGCACACAGGATCGCCCTCGATTTCCAGACCATTTGCCTTCACGGCGCGAGCAAAGGCTTTTGCGTTTGCGATTACCTGAGTGGGATAGTCTTTCTGGAAAGCGAGCATTTCATAAGTCGCGCCGAGTAGCCCAAGCATTGTGCCCAAATGGTGGTTGCTGACGTGGCCAGGAAATGTGCGCTGTTCGATATAACTCCACAGATCTTCAAACGGCGAGCCGTGTCCGATATTGCTCAAGGTGACGCCCCGTTGCGGCCCAAAGAAGGTCTTGTGGGTCGAACCGGTCACCAGGTCAGCACCTTCGGTGAACGGATTCTGAAAGGCCTCACCGAGCAACCCCAGGACATGCGCGCCATCATACATGATCAGCGGCCGCTCGGGGTTATCCTTGCCGAACTCTCGGTGGATGAACCGGGCGATTTCGGCGACCGGTTCGGTGTGGATGATAACGCTGCGTCCGAACACCAGCAGTTCGGGCCGGGTCTCGACAATAAGCTCCTTGGTCCGCTCGATATCAATGCGATACGGGTGATCGGGGTCGGCGGGGAAGTGCTCCACTGCCGGCCGGCCAGTGACGGGATTCGTGGTCATGTAATTTTTGAGCGCGCCCATAGGTTGCGCACTCAAATGCCCGCCATTCTTGAGATCGTGAACCAGCACCGGCCCCAGGTTTCGCGGTAGCCCGCTTTGGTTGTCGCGGTTGCGGTATTGCTTCAACGCATCATAGACCGTGTCATTGGCCATCTGGCCGCTGATGACACGGGTTTCGGCGCGCGAGCAACCGAAATAAGTACACAGCGCTGACTGGAGTTCCTTCTCCTTTTCCATAATGAAGGCTGTGCCCTTGTAATATCTCACATCATCTGCATTCGGTCCCAGCGCCGAGGGGCGTTTGTGTTCATTGTAACGGCTTGCCGGATCTGACCTGCTGAGGCGCTCGACGAGGGCTGATGTCGTCTGTTCCGACGGAATGAGATTGACACATTCGTTACGTCGCCATGCATGATTGGCGATGCTGTCGACCTCCAGCCGCGCGGCGTCTTTCTTATAATCTCGGTTATTCATAATGCCACCTTTCGAACAAGCCATGCCTCGTGCCGCGCCATATCATATCGAGACCTGGAGTTGGAGTTGGAGTTGGAGTTCCCCCGGTTTGATGGACGGTTAGACGCTAGCAGATTCTAGCCTTGCTGCTTGTCTCCTTTCAAATGTGATCGGTAACTGATATCCAAGCGTCGATTGACGAAGCCCTGGTCGCGTTTGATGGCGGTTTTTATGCACGCTTCAATGATGATTTTCTCTTCGCGCATCCCGACCACAGGATTGTTCTGGAAGCTGACCGCATTGTCGATTCTCTGCTCGAGCCACTCGGCGTCTTGCGTAAGCCAGAAAAAACCAAACGCACTTACCTCAATGCTCCTGGACGGACGGTCGAGGAAGCGCCAGAATTTTCCGGCAAGTCCAGTATTCAATTTTTGGGTTTGTCCGTATCTCGTGCCGGCACTATTGCGCCATCCCAACGGCGTGTAAGCCGGTTTCAGT
>JAAEOH010000150.1 GCA_024244645.1 Hyphomicrobiales bacterium | reverse complement strand
CCCACCTAATTCATTGATTTGCCGCCGCAAACCAGAATCCATCAAGCCAAATCTGTCAAGTCATCTGGGGGATAGGGGTTAAAGTCTGGTTTGGATGGCGAACGCAACAGTTCATCTGTGAACCAAGCCTGCGGATCAATGCCGTTGAGTCTGGCTGTTCCGATTACTGTTGAGGCCCAGGCTGTTCATCTAACGCTGTTCTTTCACCCCGTTTTCGCTCTTCATTGCTTGCCGATAGCTCTGTGGAAGGCGCACTCCCAAATCTTCTTCGGCAGCAACTACTGACTGTTGTGATACGTCAAATGGCATGAAAGAGTTCTAGACAATGCTCCATTATGGCATCAACACTTCCGTCTCAACGATCGTTGTCAACGTCGACTTAGCCCGCATTGTTGTCATTCACGCGCGGGTTCGATTTGATCCAACGTCCACTTCGAAGAACTTGACCAGATCAATCGCACCGCAGCGAAGGTCTGCTTCCCCCCCCAAACTAGCTTTTGGATGCGCTGCAGCGAAAGCCAAAGATGAGCCGCAATTAAGCACTCAATATTTCGAAATTTTGGCCAAGGTTCCGCCTTATACCGCGTTATCCGGTTTACTTTTCAACGAGCAGATCTGCGGGTCTGACGCCCAGTGCTTCGGCGGCATGCCACATCGTAAGCAGGGTTACGTTTTGTTGTCCGCGCTCCATGCTGCTTACATGGGCTCGGTCAACACCCATGCGCACGGCAACCGCCTCCTGGCTAAGGCCAGCGGCAATCCGATAGCGGCGCATGTTTTCTCCGTAAAGCCTGCGGATGTCCATCCACAGGATAAATGCCTATCGCGTATCTCAGCGCTACGTATTATAATACGCGGAAATCCGATGAATTTTTGTCGCTTGAGAGGAATCCTATGGCGATGCCCGCGTTTGATTATCTTGAGGAGCCTCCATTAAGCCAGGATCTTACAGACTATGATCGAGGGCACTTCAAGCTGTATTTGATGCTGCTTAACGCCGCTGCCGCTGATGTCGATTGGCGAGAAGTTGTAACAGCGTTGTTCGGAATTGACCCAGAACAAGAACCTCAACGCGCTCGAAACGTTTACGACCAACATCTTGCCCGAGCAAAGTGGATGACCACCACTGGCTTTCGTCACCTTCTCTGAATGATTCAATATGGAGCGTCGATATATGACTGACGGTTCGACATTCATAAAACGCCGGATCATGTCTGACGTGTTGAACGAAGCGACATCTTCCCGTCTTCCATTGGCGAGACGAGACCTTTGTCAGGTGAGTGCAATTGTCAGCCGCCCGTTATTTCCCCGCCGCTTCGCGGCTCCTCGCGCATGACGCTGCGCGTCCAAAAAACTGCCGCCTGACAATCCTCCACTGATGTTCCGGTCCTCACTTCGTTCGGATGCACGAACCTTCCGCAAGGTCAGATTCGTTCGCCGTCAGGCAGGAAGATGACCTTCCGCCGTGAACTTCAAAGCCAAGGAGCATTACAATGGCTGCAATCGGATATGTCACCAAAGACGAAGACGGACGCTTCAGTGGGGAACTCAAAACCTTGTCCATTCGCGCAGAGATTGCCATCACCCCAAATGGCGACAAGACCAGTAGTACCCAACCCGACTACCGGGTGTTTGCCGAGAGTATCGACGTGGGCGCCGCATGGCTTCGCGAGTCTGAAGCTTCAGGAAAGGAATATGTTTCGCTTTCGATTGCCGCACCTGAATTTGGTCCGAGGAAGCTCTATGCCAATCTCGGCAAGGCGGCTGGTCAGGACGACGACAATGTCTTTGCCCTCATCTGGAACCCACGTGACTAAAGAAATTCACTCCGGCGTTGACACATCCGCCTCCATCTCACGCCTTACTTCGCCAAGAAGACCTTAGCCCAGATCACGTCGGGCGCGGTGCAGGAGTATCGCGTCCACCGGATGACGGAGCCCGAGCGCGACGACCAAGCAGATCAAACAGAAAAGCAAGCGGACGGCTCGGGCAGGGGCAACAAGAAGTCCGAGCCCAAGCCCTGGAAGCCGCCCGCCCGCAATACCATCCACAATGAAATCGTGACCTTGAGCATGGTGCTCAAGACAGCCCAGCGTCATGGCTGGCTGGAGAACCTGCCCGACCTGTCCGACCCTTACCGGCGGCAAAGCAAGGTCGAGCACCGGCCATGGTTTACGCCCAACGAATACAAGCAGCTCTTTAAGGCGACCCGGAAGAACGCCGCAAAGCCGAAAAGAAAGCGTTACAAACGGCATGCCGAGCAGCTGCATGACTTTGTGCTCTTCATGGCCAACACCGGGCTACGTCCGGACGAGGTGAAGCACCTGGAGTTCCGGGACGTGGAGATCGTCGAGGACGAGTACTCCGGCCAGAAGATTCTTGAGATCGAGGTGCGCGGCAAGCGCGGCGTCGGCTACTGCAAGAGCATGCCGGGAGCGGTGCTCCCCTTTGAGCGGTTGCGCGACCGCGAACGGCCCATGGCTGGAAACCCAAATGGCGAAAACTCAGAGCCGGTCGAGCCAAGCAAACTGGAACAAACCGACCGGCTCTTCCCCAACGAATTCAAGAAGATGTTCAACAACGTCCTGACGGACGCCAAGCTCAAGTTCGACCGGAACGGCAAGGCCCGCACGGCCTACAGCCTGCGGCACAGCTACATATGCTTCCGTCTGCTTGAGGGCGCGGATATCTATCAGGTCGCCAAGAACTGCCGCACCAGCGTCGAGATGATCGAGAAGCACTACGCGGCTCACCTGAAAGACATGATCGACACCTCTCTGGTCAACGTCAGGCGGCAAAAGCCGCGACGCGAAGAACAAGAAGAACCTGATCAAAGACCGGAGGCCTGATCACTTCTCACTCGACCCGTAAGGCTCAGAGAGCAGTCTCAGGAGCCGTCAGGGCCAGCCCGTTGGGCGTCAATGGACCTGGACGGGTAAAGGCCACCGCTGCTTTCGTCCGAACCCGGACGATTGCGGTGTGCCGCTTGTCTGGCTGAGAGGGTATCCGGCGGTCGACGGGACTGATACCGGACCATTGAACGATCCGCACTGACGAGGGAACAGGCCCGCCGTTCTGAAAGCTCCATCGAACTTGTCAGATGCGTAACAGCTTTACGCTTGGCGGCAGGCCCTACCACTTT
>JAAEOH010000149.1 GCA_024244645.1 Hyphomicrobiales bacterium | reverse complement strand
CCCAGCTCCACACGTTGGCCTCTGATTTTGATTTGCCCATCATTCCGCCCAATGAAGAAAATGGATCCATCGGGAAGCAGTTTGACCATGTCTCCCGTTTTGTAGATGCGGTTTCCATCACCAGAGCTAAAAGGGTTCTTGATGAAGGCTTTGCGTGTAAGGTCAGGACGGTTGAGGTAGCCCCTTCCTACGCCATCACCACCTATGTAAAGCTCACCCATCACACCTACTGGCAATGGCTGCAGGTGAGTATCTAGTACGTAGTAGGTAACATTAGGGAAAGGGAGACCGATGATATTGGAGGATGCATGCTCTGTTCTATAATCAAACTCCATTAAAGTGCAACCGATGGTAGTCTCTGTGGGTCCGTATGAAATCACAAAGTGCTTGACCTTATTCTGCCACGTTTCCAACTGCTGCTGGGGCACGCGCTCTCCACCAAGAACAATGCACTCCACCGAGGGGAGGTCACAGTTGACAACAAGATGAAAGTGTGATGGTGTCATGTCAAGGTGTGTGACCTGTGAAACATTTGAAGTGTCAAATAACCATAGCACACCTTCGAGCATGTGTGTAATATTTCCTGAATGGCAAGTTAGCCAGCTCACCTTCACTGTGTTGATGAGTAGCTCTAGTTCATCCAGAAATGCACGCTTTGGAGCAACTACCAGAGTCGCACCCATTGAGAGGGTGGGGAAATGTATGGCACAGCTCATGTCAAACGTCATGGGGCTTGAGAGCAAATACCTGCTCCCTGGACCCAGGCCCTTCGACAAATGTAATGCCCCGTATTGAATGAAACAAGAGATATTTGCATGTTCCAAAACCACGCCCTTGGGCTTTTCTGTTGTGCCTGAGGTATAAATGATGTAGCAAGAGGTGTTGGGAGCAGGGGGGCACCAATCCACAGCATTGGGTTCTGGAATAAGTGCATCATCGAGGATATTCGTCACGCTCAGCACAGGACATTTCACAACATTACTGTGATCTGCAAAAGCATCCTCATCCATAACCAACAGAACCTTCAACCCTGCATCATCCTCAATCAGCTTAATTCGGGCAGGAGGATAGCTCGGATCAAGTGGCACATATGCTCCACCTGCAATGAGGATACCTGCGTGAAAGTACGTCTTACTGTTAGAGGCCTGATACTTCGATATACAAGTTTGAGAAATCCCTACGTACCAT
>JAAEOH010000148.1 GCA_024244645.1 Hyphomicrobiales bacterium | reverse complement strand
CAATCAATATCTCTCGACCTTTCGGCGTCAGACGGGCATTCTTGTGGATGTTCATTCGGTCCCTCTCCTGATGACTGATGGTATTGCAACTTCAGCCTTTCAGAATGGGAACGAGTGAACAACCTGGTGAGAACTCACAGTTAGGGCACCAGAACTGCCGCGCCCGTAATCGCGCCCGAGCGAAGATCGTCAAGGGCGCGGTTGGCATCGGCAAGGGCATATCGGTGTATTTCCGTCTCGATTGGGATTGTTTGCGTCAGTGCCAGAAATATGTGGCCGTCCTGCCGTGTAAGATTGGCGACCGACCGGACCACGCGTTCCTCCCACAGCAGGGAATAGGCAAACCGCGGAATGTCGCTCATGTGAATACCCGCGCAAACAACTGTGCCGCCCTTCCGGACGGCCTTGAGCGCCGCAGGAACCAGGTCACCGACCGGTGCGAAGATGATGGCTGCATCCAGTGGCACGGGCGGAATCTCATCTGAACTGCCAGCCCACACAGCACCCAGCGCGCGTGCAAATTTCTGCGCTTGTTCATCGCCGGTTCGGGTGAAGGCATAAACGTTGCGCCCCTGCTGTGTAGCGAGTTGCGCAAGAATATGCGCAGCCGCACCGAAACCATAGAGTCCGAGCCGGGCTCCTTCGCCGGCCATCGTGTAGGAGCGGTAGCCGATCAGCCCTGCGCACATGAGGGGTGCCTGTTTGGCGGCATCCTGGTCTGCGGGCAGAGCAAAGCAGTAATCGGCGTCCGCCACCGCGTACTCCGCATACCCTCCATCGATCTGATAGCCGGTAAAGCCCGGCGCATCACACAGATTTTCGGATCCGGATCGGCAATAATCGCACGCGCCGCAGGTGTGTCCGAGCCAGGGGATCCCGACCCGCTGTCCGGTTTGCAGTCCCGATACGTCGGCGCCGGTCGCAACCACTGTGCCAACGATCTCATGGCCCGGAGTTATCGGCAGCTTAGGTTGTGTCAGATCGCCATCAACGACATGAAGGTCGGTTCGGCACACCCCGCACGCAAGCACGCGTACAAGTGCCTGGCACGGCCCGGGATCGGGAATGGCCAATTGTCGTTGCACGAGTTTCGTTCCAGGTTTGTCCAGAACCATTGCTGTCATGCGCTTGCGCAATTTTGTCCGTCCTCATCCATCATCTATCGCTGCCGTGTGAAAGATGATCCTGTCCTCTTTCAAAGGTTGGCCCGGAATGCACAGCGGGTCAATCCCGCTGAACACCGTGGCACGTTCACCACATCGGACATTGTGATAGGCTACGCCCGAGTCGGATGGGAGGGTGTCAGTGTCGGATCTGGTGCCGCCGGATTTTCGCAAAGTCGATCTTTCTTTTGTCTTGGCGAAGGCGAGTGTAATCGTCCTGCGCGCGCCGATCGATGAGCCCGTGCGAACCTCTTTCGGTGTCATGATCGACCGGCCTGCATTGTTTGTGAAAATTGAAGATCCAGACGGCAATATCGGCCTCGGCGAGGTCTGGTGCAATTTTCCGGCCTGTGGTGCCGAGCACCGCGCGAACCTGCTTGAGGGCAACATATTTCCCGCTGTTGTTGGCGGGAAATTCAACGCGCCCGAAGAATGTTTCGGGCACCTGCAAAACCGATTTGAAAGGCTCGCCGTCCAATCCGGCGAGACAGGGCCACTGGCGCAGTGCATCGCCGGGATCGACATCGCGCTGTGGGATCTTGTGGCAAGGCGCGCCGGTGTGCCGTTGTTCAGCCTGTTCGGCGGATCGCGAACATCGGTGAAAGCCTATGCCAGCGGCATCAACCCCGACGGTGCCCTCGCGACCGTGCGGAGTGCCCGCAGCAAGGGCTTTCGGGCGTTCAAACTGAAGATCGGTTTTGATCACGCTTCGGATCTCGACAACATTCACGCCATCGTGGCCGATCTCGAGGCCGATGAGACCCTGGCGCTTGATGCCAATCAGGCTTGGGATCTTGACGCGGCAACACAGTTTGTGCGCCAGGTTTCATCCTTGCCGCTTGCCTGGCTCGAAGAACCCCTGATGGCAAACGCACCTTACACCGACTGGCAGTCTCTTGCTGTCGCTTCGACCATCACCTTGGCCGGCGGAGAAAACATCATCGGCGCGAGGGGATTTGCCGAGGCAATCGATGGCGGATGGCTCAGCGTAATTCAGCCCGATCTGTGCAAATGGGGAGGCTTTTCGGGCGTCATTCCGGTAGCCCGACGGGCGATTGCGGCCGGCAAGCGCTACTGCCCGCATTTTCTCGGTGGCGGTGTCGGACTTGCCGCATCGGCGCACATTCTGGCGGCAGTCGGCGGCGATGGCCTGTTGGAAATCGATATCAATCGCAACCCGCTGCGGCAAAACCTCTTCAGTCAAAAAGTCGTGGACGGGGGCATCATGCTCCGCGATCAGCCTGGATTGGGCATTGATCCCGATGCATTGTCCCGCCTCGCACGAGCGCATGCGCGCGCAGGGCAGGCGGATGTCAAGACGGCGGGATCGGTGGAGAAATGAGCAGACAATGAGCACGGAAGAGTACGACTACATTATTGTCGGCTCCGGGTCGGCGGGCTCAGTGCTTGCACGCCGGTTGTCGAAGGACGAAGACGTCAAAATACTCATGCTTGAAGCCGGCGGGCCGGACCGGAACTTCTGGCTGAAACTGCCGGTTGGCTATTACCGTACCATCTACGACGAGCGCTTTGCCCGGATCTTCGAAACCGAGCCTTCCGAGGGGGACGGCAATCGCGGAATACCGTGGCCGCGCGGCCGCATCGTCGGCGGGTCGAGTTCAATCAACGGTCTGATCTATATCCGCGGCCAGCGCGATGGCTTTGACGACTGGGAAGAACTGGGAGCCCGCGGCTGGTCCTACGATCAGCTGTTACCGCATTTCAGGAATCTGGAAAGTTATGAGCGCGGCGACGATGGCTTTCACGGCCGCGACGGAGAATTGCAGGTATCAGATCTGCGCAATCGGAACGCCGCCTGCAATGCCTGGCTTCAGGCCGCCCTTGAATTCGGACTGCCGCCCAATGACGATTTCAACGGCCGGACCACCTTCGGCGTCGGATCCTATCAGCTCAGCCTCAACGGGCGCTGGCGGGCCAGTGCCTCGGCAGCGTTCCTTCGCCCGGTCCTCGGCAGGGGAAACCTTACGCTGAAGCTTCATGCGCATGTCACCAGGGTCATCGTCGAAAAGGGCAGGGCGACAGGGGTGGAATGGATATCCGACGGCCACCTGCACCGCGCCCGCGCGACCCGGGAAGTCATCCTGTCGGCCGGCGTGCTGCAGTCCCCTCAAATCCTGCAACTTTCAGGGATCGGGCCGGCCGAGCTGCTGCGCGATAAGGGTATCGATGTTGTCGTTGATGCACCCGAAGTCGGCGAAAATTTACAGGATCATTATCAGGCAAGGGTGATCCTGCGTCTCAAGGACAAGACGTCGCTCAATGATGACGTGCAAAATCCTGTGAGGCTTGCAGGGATGGGTCTCGACTGGCTGCTGGCTGCAAGAGGACCGCTCACTGTGGGGGCAGGCCAGGTCGGCGGTGCCGCCTGCACGCGCCATGCCGAGGCTGACAGACCGGACATACAATTCAACGTCATGCCACTGTCGGTCGACAAGCCTGGAACGCCGCTTCATAAATTTTCGGGCTTCACCGCATCCGTGTGGCAGTGCCATCCGCAAAGCCGCGGTTCCGTGCACATTCAGTCGACCGATCCCAAACAGCAGCCCCGCATCGAACCCCGTTATTTTTCAGCCGATATGGACAGAAACGTGATGGTCGAAGGCGTAAAGATGTTGCGCGATATCCATCAGCAGCGGGCTTTCAGGGGGCTTTGGGCCGAAGAGGTTGTACCTGGGTTGGATACGAAGAACAAAGACCAGGTCTACGACTACATCCGCAACACCGGCGGCACAGTGTTCCATGCCGTCGGCACCTGCCGAATGGGCGATGATAACGGTGCTGTTGTCGATCCGCGGTTGCAGGTGCGCGGCATTGAGGGTCTGCGCGTTATCGACGCATCAGTGATGCCGCAAATCACCTCGGCCAACACCAACGCCGCATGCCTGATGATCGGCGAGAAGGGCGCTAGCCTGATCCGCGATGAAGATGTTGGATAAGAGCGCTTATGACTGTGCTGTGCCGAGAATTCGGCATCAGCGTTTACCGGTCCGATTTAAAACCGCTCTGATCTGGAGCATCAGCTGTACCTGCTTCATTCGCATTTCTCGAAGAAAAGCCCGCAGCCTTGTCTTTCAATTCCCGAAACTTGTCCGATGCGCTTTCCAGATGTGCCCGCCATTCGGCATCCGGCTGCTGTCCTTCGATGGTTTTGAAATAGACCTGCATCAGCGCAAATATTGCGATCGGTTCGATGAGCGCCGCCTTGAAAGACCAGGCGAAGATGAAAGCCACTACAAAGGCGACAAATCCCGTGTTGCCAGGGAAAATTGCCATGAAGCCGAGAACCGGCCCGAGGAGCACAAGGAAGATAAGCAGTGTCAGCACCCACATCATGAGCGTCAGCCACACTGCATTCTTGACCATTGTCTTGATATTTTGGGCGTAGAGCACCAGCGCATCGCTGCTGGTGTCCCAGGGATTATCCGATGCGACGCGAATATTGTAGGCCAGAATGATCTCGTCCACATAGGTGAGGGACATCCGGACAACGGCATTGATGATCCCCATGAGGTTCTGCAGGCCCGGAATAGGAAGAATGGCTGCAACCGTATTCAAGGTACCGGTGATGAATCTGAGCACTCCCTTGATGAGCTGATCGAGTGCAAAGAGGGCAGAGGCTTCAACGAAGCGCTGCTTGACGACGTCAGTTGCATAGGTGATCTGGCCTTGCCCGTTTGGAAGGCTCATGCCGTCATGAAGTTGTGTCAATACAGCAATGTGGCCGGCTTTGACGATGTAGAGAATGTATTCGCGTATCCAGTAGAGAACCCCGGATGCACCGGCAAATCCGATCAGGGCACCGTAGATGGCACCCGCACCCTGGCCATCGCCGAACGATGTAAAGCCGTAGCCGATAGCGCCACCCGCACCAACCGCCACAAGGTATAGGATGGCGATGCCGAAATAGACCAGCATGCGCAACACGATGAATGGCGCGGTTTTGACCATGGCGCCCATGGCACCGCCCAGGTTGAAATCCCATCCCATCCGATTGTCCCCTTTTACGGTCGCCCTGTTTGCCGCCATCCGTCCGGAAAAGCCGGACGGCGCCTGTTGGAACCGCTGCTGGCCCGGCTGCGATCACAAAGAAGCGACAGCGTGACAGCGCGCAGCGGCCCCTTAAGATTGACGGCTTAAAATTTTTGTCAAGACCGCGCCTTGCCGGTTCCTGCGGTTCTTCGCTGCCAGTTTTTTTGAGCGACCCGAGACATAGGTGGCGCAAAGCCGTCACCCAGCCGTCACAAGTTGTCACTAAATCCTAGGCAATCGATCTTTCCTATTGCCCATTGCCAGTGGAAGGTCCGTCTCGAAAGGAAAAGCGGCGATCGCTGCGGCGGAGCGACGATGCAATCTAGACATGGCAGCAAGGGGTCAGGCAGCATACGCGCTCTGCATCGAGCAACATGAGGCTTGAATTGTTCGAGGCTGCAGCGGAGCGGGAGATTCGACGGCACGGAGCGGGACTGGCCTTCATCGACGAGACGCTGGGCAACGTGCTGTTGTTGGCGAGGCGTGAACCGCAGGTGACAGCTGATGGATTTGGTTGAACAGCAAATTCCGACTGACCACCGAGGGGAGGGGGTATCAAAAGTCTGAGAAATCCGCCGCCCCGTTACCGCCCCCCATCTCACGCGGAGATTTTTTTCTCAGGAAGAGGATTTTCAGCGATTGATTCAGCTGATTAGAGCATCAAAGGTCAATATTAGATGCCTAAGCGACTGATATTATTCACTGATTTCTAAGGCAAGATATTCGGCGCTGGATGACGGGCAATATTGACCGATTATATTGTGCTGCTGTTAAATCCTCTTTGGAGTGTGCTCCACCGCCGACCGCTGGATTGCATAGATTGTTCTTTACACTGCCAAAGCTTCGCTAAAGTCAGGCATACATGCTTCGCCGCCGCTGTAAGCATTCAGCAGTTCCGCCACCTCGATGACTTTCAGATCGTTGAAACCTAAATGGTGACCGGGAGCAGGGCAGAATTTTCCGTAAGGCGGGTGGGCTGGGCCGGTTTCGATTTTTGTAAAGCCGTCGCGCCCATTCACGGCGCCTGCCTTTGCAATCAGCAACTCGTTCATGCGTTCCTGTGTAAAGGCGATGGTGCCTTTCTTTCCGGTTATTTCGAAGGACAGATCCATGGTGCGCCCGAACGCCGCCCAATTTGCTTCGATACTGCCGGTGGCTTCGCATTCAAACCGAATAAGCGCATGGGTGATGTCGTCGACACTGACTGGTGCCCGTTCATGCGATCCTGCCGATACCGGACGGCTCTTGTGGATGGTTGCGCTGGATGCGGAGACCTCGACCACTGGCCCGACAAGAAAACGCGCCATCGAAATGATGTGGCTGCCGATGTCTGCAACGGCGCCTCCGCCGTGCGGATCGGTGCGGAATGAATGCGGCGCATCGGGATCACACATATCTACAGTACCGAATAACGTGGATTTGACATTGGTTGAGCCAACATCCAATACGACGATGCCACTAACTGATAAATCTGTCATCGCAGATTCGGAACCTCAACTCGAATGCAGGGATATAGAATGAAAGGGCCAGGATACACTAGCGAACGCCAAGCGGTAATCAAGGCCAGTATCGCGATGAATGCGTGCGGCATCAATCAGGGTACATCGGGCAATGTCAGTGCCCGGGTACCGGACGGGTTTTTAGTTACGGCATCGGGTGTTTCTTACGAGAAAATGGAGCTGGACCATGTCGTGCATGTCACATTTGACGGAGGCTACTACGGGGATCATCTTCCGTCTTCGGAATGGCGCATGCATATGGATATCTACAAAGAGAAGCCACAGGCACGAAATATCATCCATGTCCATTCCCCTTATGCCACCGCCATCTCCTGTCTCCGTCAGGATATTCCAGCCTTTCACTATATGATCGCGGTCGCCGGTGGTAACTCCCTGCGTTGCGCCGACTATGCGACTTTTGGAACCGAAAGACTGTCAAAAAACATGATGATCGCCCTTGCTGACCGCAAAGCCTGTCTGCTTGCCAACCATGGCATGATTTGTTTTGGCGGCAATTTTGAACAGACACTGGGTTTAGCTGTCGAGATTGAAACGCTGTGCCGGCAGTATGCTATCGCCGCGCAGACCGGCAAGCCGGCGATCCTCGGCGATGAGGAAATGGATCTGGTCCTGGCGAAATTCCAAACATACGGTCCGGCAGGTGCACAGGCGGAGTATAATCAGACAAACGCAGTTGTACCGCCACACAGGCTTGATTGAACAACGGCAAGAATGTCATGATGTGCCAACGTCATGCGCTGACCTTAAGAACCTGGAGTTCATCGCTTTTACCGTGTGAACCAAAGCTGGGACAACATTTACCACCATATTGCCGGGGAATCTGAAAAAGGAGCTTTTTTGGAACAAAAAGTATCAAAATTTCTGTCAGGTTTACGTGATCGTGGCAATTTCGAAGAGATGTTCGATATCCTTCCTGACATTTATTTTTACATCAAGGACGAGAACTGCCGCTGGATAATGTGCAATAAAGCGTCTCTTCGATTGCTAAACTTCCGCGACCAAACGGAAGTTTACGGTGCCACGGAGTATGATTTCTTTCCACCAAAGATCGCGGAAACGATACATCTGGACGACCGCGATGTCATCGACAACAGGCGCCGCATCATCAACCGTACTGAACTTATTGTTGATGAAACCGGTCACCTGATCTGGGTTTCATCCAATAAACTGCCGTTGATAGCGAAAGACGGAAATGTGGCGGGTTTGATGGGGACCACACGAATTTTGACAAGATCCGACGGATTACCTGAAGAGTACCAGCAATTTCGTTCTGTCATCGACCATATTCAAGCCAATGTGGATGAGAAAATCGATATCAAGGAGTTAGCGCAGATCAGTTGTCTGTCGAACAGCCAGTTCAGAAAACGCTTTCGTACGCATTTCCGTTTATCTCCACAAGAATTCATACTGCGAACCAGGTTGCAGGCGGCGTCCAAAATACTCATTTCAACGGACAGGCCCATCATCAACGTTGCACTCAGTTGCGGCTTTGGCGATCAAAGTTATTTCACCAGGCAATTCAGCAAATTTTTTGAACAATCCCCCATACGCTACCGGGCAACCTGGGGGCAAAAATAGACAAAATCACACCACGCCTAATAAAATTGCAAATGCTTAACAAGCGAATAGTTATAAAATAGACCCGTCCTGCCAAAGCGCCTTCATCGAAGTTTTGATAGAATTCCCCAGCAAATTACCGATTATTGCATGTTTGGCGTCAACAAAGGCCAGTGACATTTGCAGAGATCGCTGATCAGGCGACGTTGGATAAGAAATTGTCCAATCTGCTGGGAGGATAAAGAATGCGGGGAGACCGCCAGTATCCAAAATTGCACAACGCGATGTGGCCTGTCAACGGCGGTGTAAAAACCTGCCACTGGGGCGGAGCAAAAGCAGGCCAGTTTGGGGTTCGCGCCTTGGAGCGTGTGGCCCTCAAATAGCAAGCACGTTCCATGGCGCATTGGCCGTCAGGCCGATCCTGTTTTGATT
>JAAEOH010000147.1 GCA_024244645.1 Hyphomicrobiales bacterium | reverse complement strand
CTGCCGAAACATAGCCAACGATACGCTCACGAAGATCCACAGAAAACGATTTGCCCATAAGACACCTTCTCAAGGGAACTGAATCAGACAAATCAAGCGTTGGGAATCCCTATCGATTCAAATCAAACGCAAAACGCTCTAGAAGAGGGTATGCCTGGAGATGAGACTGATTTATTGAGGCGCGTTCTTGTCGCGCTCGGCGAACTAACGGGCCCTCTTGATCTTGAACACACGTCCCCAACCAAGCAGCATGGCCTTGGCAAAGACGCAATCAAGAAGTGCCCCTAATCGAAGTGATATAATTGGTATGTGTGTATACCGGCACTTATTTGGTCTATGCGACCTGCTGGGCGATAGACCACGACTGTCGAAAAACGTTTGACACCTTCTATTGTTTTGCCGGTGGTTCCTTTACCGACAATAAAACCATGCAGCCGAGGAACAGGAAGACGACCACTGTCGCCAGACCGACCCTTTGAGAACCCGTCCATTGCACAGTTAGGCCGAGAATCAACGGGCCGATAAACGCCGTTGCCTTGCCGGCAAGCGCGTAAAGTCCGAACATCGCTGTTTCAATGCCCTCTGGCGCAAGTCGTGCCATCAGCGATCTTCCGGCCGCTTGTGCCGGGCCGACAAACAGACCGAGCATTATAGCAAGTGCCCAGAATAACCAATCTGCGCGAGCCAGGACGAGACCAAGGCCTGAAAGGATCAAGCCGGCGAGTGCCAGAATAATCGTCCTCTTGGAGCCGATTGCATCATCGAGCCAAGAAAAGGCAGCCGCACCGCCTCCGGCCGCAATATTCAACACGATACCGAACACAAGGATATCGGCAGGCTCCATACCGAATTCAGCGGCCGCGTAGATCCCGCCAAACGCAAACAGTGTCACAAGGCCATCGGTGTAAAGCATGTGGGCGATGAGGAACCGCGCGATGGGCGGATTGCGCCGTAATAAGCCAAATGTTCCACGGAGTTGGTGAAGTCCGGCACCCATGGCCTCGGCAAGGTTTAATCCAGTCGCCACGCGGTCTGGCGTGAATAGGAACAGCGGAAGCGAAAAAGCGGCAAACCACAGCCCTACAAAAATGCTCGTCGCACGAACCGGTTCCGCCAACCCGACATCAAGACCAAATGTGTCTGCGCCACCGGATTGAACGAGCCACAGACAGGCAATCAGGCACAGCAAGCCACCAACATACCCCGTCGCCCAACCCCAACCAGATATCCGGCCTAGCATTTTGCGTGGCGCGATGCTGGGAAGCATTGCATCATAGAAAACAATTGCGAACTGATAGGCGATAGACGCCGCGATATAAAGGCCAACCGCAAGGAATAGATATTCTGATGCCGGCTGAACGAACCACAACAACGCGGTTAGAACGCAACAAACGACACTGAAGATAAAAATCCATGGTTTTCGCGGTCCCAGATGATCCGCAACAGCGCCAAGCAGTGGACTGGCAAATGCCACAGTCAGGCCGACAAATGTCAGGGCGCGGCTCCACAGAACAGTACCTTCGATCGGAGTCGGAGCGACTGCTTGCGCGAAGTAGGAGGCAAATATGAACGTCGTTATAACTGTTGGAAATGCGGAGTTCGCCCAGTCGTAAAAACACCAAGCCGCCAAGCCGGAGCTGCGACGACGCCCCCGCTCGATTTCCGGCTGCCATGATACGGTGCGCTTATTCATTGGATTGCTCATCGCTATCTTCCGCGAAAACCACAACCTTTTCCCCCATATCGGGCTCGCCGCAGTGCGTTAAAATAGCGGCCCTTGCCTTGTTTCGCAGTCTGACGGCGGCAGAAAAGTCTTGGCCCTGAGGAGAAATCGGCTTAAGCACATTCACTCTGACTGAGCCCCTGCGCGGGAACCATTGTTCCCCGCGTAACACAGATCGCGTTCCGCTGATTGCAATCGGCAGTACGGCTGAACCGGCCACGCAGGCTATTGCAAATGCGCCCAGCCGAAACGGCAATAATCCGGGGATCCTAAAAAACGTCGCCTCCGGAAAGAACACCAGCTGTTCGCCTCGCCTGACGAGGTCTTTGAATGACTCCACCTCTTTCAGGCCTTCCTCGACGACGGCACGCTCAGCAAACCGAGCGCCCAGTTTGCGCAGGAATGGTCCAGCAACAAATTGGCCTGCTAATTCCTTTTTGGCCACAAATACAGGTTCCCCTGGCAAAATAGCTGCCAGAACTAGAGCGTCGACATAGCTTGAGTGATTGACGACAATCAGACCGGGCTGTCGGGCGAACTGCTCTTCGCCCGAGACCGTTATAGGTATGCGCATCAGCCGCAACGCAGTCCGGGCCATTAACCGGATAAAGTCCCATCGGTGCTTTCGCTGCGATAATAGCAACACAAGCGGCCAAGTTGCGGCACTGAGGGTGACAAGCACGATCCACCACCAGCAGGCATATGCAAGATCGGCCGCCGCCTTCATGAAGCGCTGGATCTGCGATGCGGTCGATCTCAGACGCAGGCGCAGGACTTGCAGCCAGACAGCCCGGACGGGCTCGCCCAGTTTTGCGGTTTCGAACAGGTCACGTGTCGTTGAGCGGCGGATCTTCCCGCTCGATGTCTTTGGTATGGCATGCGGTTGTGTGACAATAACTTGATCGGCCGGCATACCTAGAATATCTGACACGCTCTCAGCCACAATCCGTTGAAGTTTCAACAATTCGGCTGGATCGGTGCTGCGTGTCTCTGCCACCACGATCAGCCGCTCCGAACCGGTTTTCGGATCAGGGCTGGCAAAGGCGGCCACGCACCCCTTTCGAATGCCAGCAATGTTACCCACAATCTCTTCGATTTCTTCGGGGTAGATATTGCGGCCGCCTTTGATAATGATATCTTTTACCCGACCTGTAATGAAGACATTGCCCTTGGCGATATAGGCCAGGTCGCTGCTATCGAGCCAGCTGTCGCGGATCAAGGCTCTGGATCTCTCCGGATTGCGAAAATAGCCGCTCGTTGCAGACGCCCCCCTGAACTCCAACCGCCCCTGCTGGCGCTCTGCTGCTTCGCGTCCGAGATCATCAACAATCCGAATGTCATGGCCGGGCAGTGGTACACCGCTTGAGACAAATGACATTGGTTGTTCATCGTCAGGGTTCGCCGGAACGGCCATCCCGGTCTGTGACAGTGATTTGCGATTGATCCGATCGACAATCGGTTTTTCACCAATTGCCGAAAAAGCAAGTCCAACCGAGTTCTCAGCAAGGCCATAGACCGGCGCCATCGCTTCAGGCTTGAAACCATATGGTCTGAACCGGTCCGTGAACCTCTGTATGGTTTCTGCGCTGACTGGTTCCGCCCCATTTGCGACCATGCGCAGCGAACTGAGATCAAGCCCGTTCAGTGCACTCTCATCAATCTTGTTGACACACAGTTCGAAGGCAAAATTCGGCGCGGCTGAAAGCGATGCCGAGTTCCGGTGAATAGCCCATAACCAGCTCTCCGGTCGCACGATAAAGCGCAGTGGCGACATGATGATCGCCGGTACCGCATAGTAAAGGCTGCCAAACCAGGCGCCAATCAGCCCGAGATCGTGATAAAGGGGTAACCAGCTGACGAATACGTCGTTCGAACTGGCCTTTATCGCACCGCCCATTGCGCGAATGTTGGCCAGCAGGTTTGCGTGCGTCAGCATGACACCCTTCGGATCGCCGGTGCTGCCGGATGTATATTGCAACATCGCAAGATCGTCTGATTGCCGCTGAACATAACAAAGGCCATTGTCCTGTTCCTGCAGGTCTTCGACTGTCAAAACACCGCGCAATGATGCAATCTGCCCTGCCAGAAGGCTTGCGAGCGCCTTGCCTTCACGTGGAACAAATAGAAGAGCTGCCTGACAGTTGCGCAAGATATTCACTTGGCGGCGCAAATGTTCCTCCAACTGGGATAGACGCATCGGCGGATAGATCGGTACTGGGATCGCCCCCGCGAACAGGACACCGAAAAATGCTTCGAAAAACGCGCGCCCTGTCGGCAGCATGATGCCCACGGATGCACCCGGTTCCACGCCGTAGACCCGCATATTAGCTGCGAGCCGGCCCGCCCTTTCCGCGAGGTCCCGATAGGTGATGACATCGGTCTCACGGTATCCGTCTGAAAGCAGAATATGCGGTCGGTCCGCATTATGCGTGACATGCCATTGCAACAAGCCGGTAAGCGTCGTTTCAGATTCAGGAAGAAAATCGACTACGACATCCGGCAGCCTGTCAGTCTGCCGAGCGATGACCGCGTCTACAGCCGTATCGGACCTGGCGATCTCGTCCAGCAAATTCAAGGGCGTATCAAGTCGACTGATAAGATCATCCGGCAAGCGAATTTTAAACTCTTTTTCAGCACGCAGCATGAGCTCCGACAAGCCGAGGCTGTCAAATCCCAAGTCGCGTTGCAGCGACGACCCTAAGGATGCCTGTACTTGGCGTTGCGGGTTAAGTTCATGCGCCAAAGTTTTGACGAGCATCAGGACACGCTGTTCCAGCTCCGAGTGATCGGGGGGTGCGGGTTTGTGAATTTGCCGGTTTGTTTTGTCCATGGGTCAAGTGCTTTTTGCCGTCGAACAAAAGCTTATAAGCTCTTCCCGCCAATTTTAGGCGCTAGATTTCCCATACGATTGACGAAGATCAAGTTGGAGGGTTGCGGTCGACTTCATTCCAACTGAGCGAAACTAACTAGTGATGGCCCAAAAACAAGTCTTCGATCTGATCCGCGAATCTGGCCGAGACGACATCACGCTTAACTTTTTGCGTTACAGACAGGAGGCCGATTTCAGCCGTCCAGGGATCGAAGCTGGCCTGCAAACGTCTTACTTGTGCATAATCGGGAAACGTCCGACATAGATGCCCTATATGCTCCAGCAAAGCCATTTTGCCGCGAGAATCATTCGGATCACCCGTTTCAAGACCGTTTTCCTGTGCAAAAATTTGCCAGTGCTTTCTATCGAGAACAACCAACGCAACAACAATTGGCCGTCGATCGCCAATGACCAGCGCCTGCTCGAACAGGAGGTCCGTAGTAATTTGGCTCTCAATGTCTGACGGCGCGAACTTCTCACCGGTCGACAGAATGATCAAATCTTGCATGCGGCCGTGAATAATGAGCCGGCCATTGCGCAATTCGCCGATATCGCTTGTATGAAGCCAGCCATCCTGGTCGACCGCTTTCGCCGTCTCTTCCGACCGCTTCCAATATCCCGACATGACTGATGCAGAACGAATAAGAATCTCATCCGTGTTTGCAATGCGAACCTCTATGCCGGGAAGTGGTCGACCCACAGTACCTGGTTCACATTCAATAAGTGAATCGCCGGTGACAGGGCCGGCCGCCTCGGCCAGTCCATAACCCTCGACCAAAGGCAGGCCGATACTCCTCAACGCCCTCGCCAATTCAGCAGACAAAGGCGCTCCACCGCAGACTGTAAGCCGTAAACGTCCGCCAAATCGGTCAAGCAGACTGCGGGTTATGAAATGCTTGATCAACCAGCGCTCAAGCCCTCCGATGAGTGAGCCTTTACTTTTGTGTGGGTCACTACACACGATCCTGCTAAGAAGCCGATGGCCAAGCAGACTCGTGGACGCGGATTTCACCACACCCTTCCAGACTCGTTCGAAAACCCGTGGCACTGTCAACGGCGGTGTAAAAACCTGCCACTGGGGCGGAGCAAAAGCAGGCCAGTTTGGGGTTCGCGCCTTGGAGCGTGTGGCCCTCAAATAGCAAGCACGTTCCATGGCGCATTGGCCGTCAGGCCGATCCTGTTTTGATT
>JAAEOH010000146.1 GCA_024244645.1 Hyphomicrobiales bacterium | reverse complement strand
GGGAACCGGACATACAGCATCACCGCCAAGCGGATGACCTCGGGGCTCGTCTTGAAATAGCGGAAGGGGTTGGGTCTGGTCATGCCCGAAGGTTAGGTGACCACCCTGCCCGCCTCAAGCCGATTTAATCTGACAGCGCCGTTCTGCTTTCTTCGCTCCTTTCTTGCCTCCGAAAGTTGTTCTGCTCTTTCAAACTCCGGCGTTCCACGTGTCAATTGGTGTTCATAATATTTCAGAAGCAGATCTTTATCCGCTGGGGTCTCAGCATCACCAGCCAAAAAACTCTCGAAGATTATATCGCGGCGTTGATCTGTCATCTTGGCGTAATGCAGTTCCGAAGTCTGCTCCTTTTCGTGACCCAAATTGTGAGACCATGCCTTTCTTTCCTCCGCAGTCCGACAAAAATCGTCGCGGATGGACTTGAGAAAATGCCTGGCTGAATGGGGATTGAAGTAAGGAAGATCGGCGAAGTCACAAGCTTTTTTGAATGCGCGATTGATCGCACTATCGGTCTTCCAGGGTTCGATGGGCTCTCGGTTTTGTTTTGACAACCGCCTAGGAGATCTCAGAAACTCGTCAGGTGGGAACAGGGCGTCTTCCTCAGAACAACCCAGTTTAAGCAACTCCCCTATCCAATCCACCATAATCTGGTCATAGGGTTCCAGTAGGGGAAACCAGGAATTGGTCTGATATTTACCATTCTTGATCCGCATTCGAGTCGGATCCTGACGGACCTTTTTATTTTCTATATCAATGTTGCCCAATCGCAGTGAAGCAGTTGCATTCGAGCGGGTGCCCAACAGAAAACTCGCATCGACAATGGTTAGATCTCTGCACTGGATGAGATTGTCTCGCGGCATGGAAGACACCATTGCGAGAACATTTTCCTTGGTCGGAAAGGGTTTTGGTCCAGGTTGCCGCACGGTGATCTTGAACTCCTTACGGAGCGCGAAATATTCCCCGATGGTTTTGTTCATGCGTCGATAACCCTCTTGCAGAACAAGCCAATCGAAGAAAATTTTCAGTTGCGAGGCACGATATGAAACCGTGCTACGGCTGAGATTGTGTTGATTGCCATCGCTCAGATAGTTGCGGTAACAGTCCGCATCTGCCGTTGTGATATCCGAAAGCAACTTTTCATCATGAAATGCCAGAAAACCACGAACTGATGCGATGAATGCATCAAGTGTCTCGGGCACATATCGGCCCCCATAAACCTGAAACTGAAAAATTATACGCTCATTCTCCGGTATCCAGGATGGACGTCCTGACCCCTCATTTTTCCCAATACCAGCGGGCAGTGCGCCTTTGTCTTCGTCTATTGAGTGCAGGTTTGTATTGGATTTGATGCATGTAAGGAGCGTGTCGCATGCCGTCTCATCTAGTATCTTTCTCACCGGACCACCGCATTCTGGACAGGTGGCGCGGGCACGAAGGCACCTCTCATTTTCAATGCTAAGCGTGGATACATCCGGGAATACGTGTGCTTTGCAGCGAAAGCACTTGAACTCGCCCATACGAAGCGGCCTGAAGTTCTTGGTAAAGCGCTGTTTGTGGAACCATTTGAGTTCTGCGCCACGGAACAACTGCGGTTGCCTATCATCAACTGGCCGCAGCCCAGCCTTGACCCAGTTGCTCACTGTATTGCGACAGATGTCATAGAGATCGAGGATCTGTTGGACCGAATAGACTCGATTAGCCTTTGGACGAACGGAGCGGTAAGACCGGGACATTACAAAGCCCAGCCCAGTGCCTGACGATCCAGCGACCGAGTGCAGTCAATACGCAATACGCCTGCACCCGATTCAAAACGAGTTCTGATTGGCGACGCAGGTGCAAAGAAAAGTGAAAGTTGGACCAGTCCAGGGTTTGAGCTCAAGTCGTGCAAATTTGAATGCACCTGAAAGATCAATGGTCCATGTCCGACTTGGCAATGTCTTGTCACGCCGGATTCCCCAGATTCTCTTCAAACTCCACAAGTTCCGAAAGGCGCCAGCGGGTCGTGCCTGGTGACAATTTGATCGGCTTGGGAAATCCCGGACGGTCTTTGACCCAGCGCCAGATGGTCGCCTTTGAAACGTGATAACGCTCACAAAGATCGTGAACGCTCAAATAGACCTCAGGCGGAGGTCGTGGCGGGAATTTGCGCACCTGCGTGGGCTTTGGATGGGGATCATCAGACGGTGATGCTGGGCCCGCTTCATCCGCGAACGGATGCGAAGGCTGGTCAGCAAGTTCATGTTTGCTTGAACGTTCAGCTGAGCCATCAACCTGCGGTCCCGGAAGATTCACGGGCAGCGGTTGTTCCAATAGCTCAAGCTGTCTTGGAGGTACCTTCTTGCGCGACATGCGTGCTCCTCGCTGCAAAGCAGCAGTTGGAGCCCAGCACGTCCTGCGCAGAGGCTTTGTTGTTGAACGTTCTCTACATGCCCGATTCGACTGCAACCCGCAAGTTTTACAACATCAAACGGTCAGTTTCGGTGTTAATGAATCTCATCGGTAATTTGCTATTCTCCGGCAACTGGACCTGCATCCATCACATCATCAATGTGGGGCTAGATGATGGGCTGATATTACCCAATGCAAATTATTGTAATTTTTTCAAAAGTTTGCCGAATTTTATGGCGGAGAGGAAGGGATTCGAACCCCCGATACGGTTGCCCGTATGCCGCATTTCGAGTGCGGTGCTTTCAACCACTCAGCCACCTCTCCGCTTTGTGGTTTGTGCATTATTGTGCGGGCGCTGTCATAACCATTTGACGCTGCCGACACAAGGGGATTGTTGCATGCACTGAACAGCGTTCGAAACCGGCAAAAATCACCAGCACCACCTTGACTTGAACGCCTCTTTCCCGTATCTCCCGGCTATCCATGGCGTGAGGCGACTTGCGCCATCTGTTTTTGTCGGGCGCAGGTTCGCAAAAACGGCTCCGGGAAAAACCGCCTTTTAGCGCTTTTGGGTCCCATCAGGACCTACGGCAAGATCTGGCGATCATTCGCAATAGACTGAATAAAAAGACGGCTGTGCGGTTTTCCGCGACAAGCCGGACCGAACATGGAAAGGCTAAAAAATGTTCGCAGTCATTAAAACAGGCGGAAAGCAGTACACTGTTGCCGCCGACGACCTGCTGAAGGTCGAAAAACTCGCCGGCGATGCCGGTGACACAGTAGAATTTAAAGAAGTTCTGATGGTCGGCGAAGGCGCCGATGCAACCATCGGCAAGCCCTTTGTCGACGGCGCTCTGGTCACCGCCGAAGTTGTCGAGCAGGGCCGTGCACGCAAGGTCATCGCTTTCAAGAAGCGCCGCCGGCAGAACTCCAAGCGGACCCGCGGTCATCGTCAGCACGAGACCACAATCCGTATTGCTGAAATTCTGACGGGTGGTGCCAAGCCCAAAAAGGCCGCCGCACCGAAGAAGGCCGCAGAAAAGAAGGTAGCCGACAAGAAGGCCGACGAGGCACCGAAGACCAAGAAGGCTGACGAGGCACCGAAGGCAAAGACTGCGGAAAAGCCGAAGGCCGCTGAAAAGCCCAAGGCCGCCCCCAAGGCGAAAGCCGCTGACGATGCACCCGCATCGATTTTTACGGCACCCAAGGGCGAAGCGGATGATCTGAAGAAGATTTCCGGTGTCGGTCCGGTTCTTGAAAAGAAGCTGCACGCGTTCGGTGTTACGCAGTATGCGCAGATCGCGGCCTTTTCGAAGGACGACATAGCCAAGCTCGACGAAGCTCTGAATTTCAAGGGCCGCATTGAGCGTGACGGCTGGATCGGCCAGGCCAAGGCGCTGGCTGAGGCAGCCAAGTAACCGGGTTCGAGGATTAAAGGAGAAAACCAATGGCACACAAGAAAGCTGGCGGTTCATCGCGCAACGGTCGCGATTCGGAGTCCAAACGCCTCGGCGTGAAGAAGTTTGGCGGCGAAGCCGTCATTCCGGGCAACATTATCGTGCGTCAGCGCGGCACCAAGTGGCATCCGGGTCAGGGCGTCGGCCTTGGCAAGGATCACACGATTTTTGCCGTCGTGGAAGGCAATGTCACCTTCCGCACGAAAGCCAACGGCCGCTGCTACGTGTCCGTAATGCCACGTGCACAAGCAGCGGAATAGCCGGTGAAGACAACGCCGGCGTCTCATCGACCCGGCTGAAACATTTCAGGCCAAAAGTTCAAAAGGGGAGATGGGACAACCATCTCCCCTTTTCATTTGCAACCGAAGGACTGAAAAATGGAATTGGAAAGTCAGGATGAAGACAGCCACCACGAACGGGGCGGATGCCCGGTCCTGGTCACCGAAAGGCTGGTCTTAAGGACCCCGCATCCCGAAGATACAGACGTACTTACCTGTCTCGCCAACAATGCCCGGGTCGCTACAATGGTATCGCGCATGCCGCATCCCTATACCCGCAAGGACGCCGCGGATTTTATCCGTCGCTCCAAAACGGGCGCGATCGGTAAATGCATCTATGCGGTGACCAATGCAGACGACGGCCGGTTTCTCGGTTGCTGCGGAATCGAGCCGCAGGACAATCCCGCAACGCTGGAGCTCGGCTATTGGATCGGCGAGCCCCACTGGGGCAACGGTTATGCGACGGAAGCCGCACATGCGGTTATCGACATGGCTTTCCGCACTCGCAACATCGATTGTATCGATGTGCGTTGCCGGGTGACCAATCTCGGTTCGCGCCGGGTGATCCACAAATGCGGTTTCCAGTTCCAGGGCACCGGCATGGTCAATTCCATGGCTCTGGGCAGTGCGGTGCCCATCGAATGGTACCGATTGGACCGCAAGACCTGGATATCGCTGCGCAGCTGGGCAGCGGCATAAAATCGGGGCCCGTGGCATGAATTGCCGCGGGCCCTTTGGCAAAAAAGGTACTGGACTGGATGACAAAGTGTAATCAGACACGTGAAACGGCGGCTCAGCGGCCATTTGTCGGGAGCCGGCAACGATTGCCTTTGACGTGGCTTCAGCCGGGCTTTATCCGTATGACCGACCAATTCAGTGGCAAATGCAGGCGGACAGCGGGCAGATGAAATTTCTAGATCAGGCCAGGATCAACATCCGCTCCGGCGACGGCGGCGCCGGGTCCGTGTCGTTTCACCGTGAAAAATACATCGAATTCGGCGGGCCGGACGGTGGCGACGGAGGACGCGGCGGCGACGTGTGGGTCGAGGCTGTTCAGGGCCTCAATACGCTGATCGACTATCGCTATCAGCAGCATTTCAAGGCCAAGACCGGCATGCACGGCATGGGCCGCAACAGGACCGGCGCCATGGGGTCGGACGTCACGTTGAAGGTTCCGGTGGGCACCCAGATCTTCGAAGAGGACAACGAGACGCTGATCTGCGACCTGATGGAAGAAAACCAGCGCTTTCGTCTTGCCGCCGGCGGCAATGGCGGCTTCGGCAATGCCCACTTCAAATCCTCCACCAACCAGGCGCCGCGTCGTGCCAATCCGGGCCTGCCCGGCGTCGAAAGAATTCTCTGGCTGCGCCTCAAACTGATTGCCGATGCAGGTCTTGTCGGCCTTCCCAATGCCGGCAAATCTACATTCCTTGCGGCCGTCACGCGGGCACGCCCCAAAATTGCCGACTACCCCTTCACCACGCTGCATCCCAATCTCGGTGTTGCCAGCATTGACGGCGGCGAGTTCATCATTGCCGATATTCCCGGGCTGATCGAGGGTGCGCACGAGGGCACAGGCGTTGGCGACCGTTTTCTTGGCCATGTGGAACGCACGCGCGTTCTACTGCACCTTGTCTCCGCGCAGGAAGAAGATGTCGCGAAAGCATACAGGACAGTGCGCGGAGAAATCGAAGCCTATGGCCAGGGCCTCAGCGAAAAACCGGAGATTGTTGCTCTGAGCCAGGCGGATATTCTCGATGACGAGCTGCGCACCGCCCTTGCCGAAGAGCTTGCGGCGGTTTGTGGTAAAAAACCGCTGGTGCTTTCCGCCGTGTCCGGCCTCGGCATGACGCCTGCGCTGCGCGCATTGGGGCATGTGATTGGCGAAACCAAACAAGCCGAAGAGCCGGTGCAAGCGGATACGCGCTGGCAGGAATAGAGCGTTATGAGTGGTGAAAAGACAAGTCTGAACGGCTACAGACGCATCACTATCAAGGTGGGTTCGGCCCTGCTTGTCGATCGGCAGCACGGGCTTCGCAGCCGCTGGGTCGATGCGCTCTGCCAGGATGTTGCCAAGCTGCGCAAAAGCGGTGCTGATGTCATCGTCGTCTCTTCCGGATCCATCGCGCTCGGACGCACCGTCATGCAGGGCACCAGCCTTGGCCCTTCGCGCGGCAGGATCAAGCTCGAGGAAAGCCAGGCCGCTGCCGCCATTGGCCAGATTGCCCTTGCCAAGGCCTGGTCCGGGGCGCTTTCAGGCCAGGGCCTAGTGGCGGGACAAGTGCTGCTGACCCTTGGCGACACGGAAGAGCGGCGCCGCTATCTCAACGCCCGCGCCACCATTCACCAGTTGCTGAAAGCCGGCGCGGTACCTGTCATCAATGAAAACGACACCGTCGCCACCAACGAAATACGCTATGGCGACAACGATCGCCTTGCCGCACGGGTGGCCACCATGGCCGGCGCCGATATGCTGGTGCTGCTTTCCGATGTCGACGGGCTCTACTCCGCGCCGCCTGACAGCAATCCGGACGCCGAATTCATGCATAGGATCACCGAGATCACCCCGCAGATCGACGCCATGGCCGGCGATGCCGGCTCGGAACTGTCGCGCGGCGGCATGAAGACCAAGATCGAGGCCGGCCGCATCGCCACCAAGGCAGGCTGTGCCATGATCATCGCCTCGGGCAAGGTCGAGCATCCGCTGCGCGCGGTTGAAGAAGGCGCCCGCCACTCTCTCTTCGAACCGAGCGCATCGCCGGTGACAGCCCGCAAAAAATGGATTGCCGGACAGCTGGAGCCGGCCGGACGGTTTTTTGTCGACGATGGCGCGCAAAAGGCGCTCAAATCCGGCAAGAGCCTGCTGCCGGCCGGTGTAAAAAAGGTCACCGGCACATTCCTGCGTGGCGACACCGTCGCCATCTGCAATCCTGCCGGTTACGAATTTGCCCGCGGGCTCGCCGCATACGGTGCCGACGAGGCAATGCTGATTGCCGGGCGAAAATCCTCCGAAATTGCCGAAATTCTGGGCTATTCCGGACGGTCCGCGATGATCCACCGCGACGATATGGTGTTGACAGGGGCACTTTTAGCCCCGAATGAAGACGAGTAACGCACGGGAAACGGTATGATGCTTGACGAGGTTGCAAGTAAAATGGACGTCGCCGATCTGATGGCCACCATGGGTGCCAAAGCCAGGGACGCCAGCGCTCCGCTTGCAATTGCGACGAGCCGGCAGAAAAACGCCGCGCTTGTGGCGATGGCCGATGCAATCATCGCCGGTACCGACAAAATCCTCAAAGCCAATGCCATCGATATGGAAAATGCCGCAGGCAGCGACATGGCGGCATCCTTTGTGGACCGCCTCAGGCTCGATGCGGACAGGATCGAGTCAATGGCTGAAGGCATGCGGGCGATTGCCACCTTGAAGGATCCGGTCGGTGACGTCATCGCCGGCTGGACGCGACCCAACGGGCTGCAAATCGAACGCGTGCGCACGCCGCTCGGTGTAATCGGCGTGATCTATGAAAGCCGGCCCAATGTCACCGCCGATGCCGGCGCATTGTGCCTGAAAGCCGGCAATGCCGTCATTTTGCGCGGTGGCTCCGATTCCCACAATTCGTCCGGTGCGATCCATGATTGCCTTGTCGAGGGCCTCAAGGCCGCCGGCCTGCCTGAAGACGCAATTCAGCGCGTACCGGTAACCGACCGGCAAGCGGTCGGCGAAATGCTCAAGGGATTGGGCGGCGCGATCGATGTGATTGTACCGCGGGGCGGGAAAAGCCTGGTCGAGCGGGTGCAAAGCGAGGCGCGCGTTCCGGTATTTGCTCATTTGGAAGGCCTTTGCCACGTCTATGTTGACGCATCCGCGGACCTCGAAATGGCAAAGGCTATCGCGGTCAACGCAAAAATGCGCCGTACCGGCATTTGCGGCGCGGCCGAAACCCTGCTGGTGGACACAGGAGCTGCCGGCTCGCACCTTGCACCGCTGCTTGATGCGCTGACTGCCGCCGGCTGTGAAATCCGTGCCTCCGAAGACGTAAAAGCCCTTTATCCGAAGGCAGTCGCGGCCAGCGAAGCGGATTGGTCGACGGAATATCTGGACGCCATCATTTCCGTCGCACTGGTTAACGGAATCGGCGGCGCCGTCGATCACATTAACCGTTATTCCTCCAACCACACCGAAGCGGTCATTGCCGAGGACCCAGCGGTCGTCGAGCGGTTTATGAACGAGATCGATTCAGCCATCCTGCTGCACAACGCATCGACCCAGTTCGCCGACGGCGGCGAATTCGGCATGGGCGCAGAAATCGGCATTGCGACCGGCAAGATGCATGCCCGCGGCCCGGTGGGTGTGGAGCAGCTGACGTCGTTCAAATACCGGGTGCGCGGAAGCGGCCAGGTCCGGCCATAGGACTTGTCGCAGCACCGTGACCCAGCAAGATCAGATCCCCGCACAGCTCCTGCGCATGCCGCATGTTGAAGCAGGCATGACCGTCGGCCTGTTTGGCGGCTCGTTCAATCCACCGCATCAGGGTCATGTGCTGGTGGTCGACACGGTGCTGCGCAAACTGGGGCTCGACCAGCTCTGGTGGATTGTCACTCCTGGCAACCCGTTGAAAGAACACGATGATCTGGCAGAACTGTCACAGCGCATACGGTGGAGTCAGGACATCGTCGCCGATCCGCGGGTTAAAATCACCGCCTTTGAAGCTGCTCGCAATCTCCATTATACGGCCGAGACACTGCGTTATGTCACGAGCCGCAACCGCAACGTGAATTTTGTCTGGGTGATGGGGGCTGACAATCTGGCCGGATTTCACCATTGGCAGGACTGGCAGTTCATCGCAAATGCAGTGCCGATTGCAATCGTCGACAGGCCTGGATCGACGCTCTCCTATCTGTCATCGATCATGGCCAAAACCTTTGGCCATGCACGCGTTGACGAAAGCGATGCCGCCGCTCTTGCCCACATGCAACCGCCGGCATGGACCTTTATCCACGGACCGCGCTCGCCGCTTTCGTCGACGGCAATCCGCGATACCGGTGAATAGGCGGCCGCAAACACGCCACTATCTGACAAATTATGATGAATGTTTACCAGAAAATCGTGAAGAGCTTTGTCTTGAATCCTTAAGCTATCCATGCCTATCCTAAGGTGTATTTGCTGCAACGCGTGTCGCTGAGTCGTTTTTACGGTCATCGGGCATTCGTTGGAGCGGAGAAACGCCGGCAATGAGGCCGTATGACGTTGAAGTCTCCGCAAATCTGGCAAATCAGAGCTTGTTCTGTTTCGGAAAGGAAAGACACTGAGAACAGCACACAGCAAGGGAAATGCCGAATACATTTCCTCATCCGCACTGGAAAGCGGCACTGCTGCATTTCATGCGTTGAAACTGGTCCTCGCCAGCCTCGAGGAATCCAAGGCGGAAGACGTTGTCTCCATCGACATTGCGGGAAAATCGGCACTGGGCGACCACATGGTTGTAGCGTCCGGTCGTTCGAACCGTCATGTCACGGCCATCTGCGATCACCTTCTGCGCGATCTGAAAACTGCTGGGTTCGGATCGGCCAAAGTTGAAGGTCTTAGCAATGGTGACTGGGTCCTGATCGACACCGGAGACATCATCATTCACGTATTCCGCCCCGAGGTCAGGGAATTCTACAACATCGAAAAGATGTGGATGGCTCCTGAAGTCGATGAGGATACGGTGCACTAGTATTCGGAATTTGAAAATCGAACCGCGTCACGTTGTGGTTCAAAATGGTTTTCAGGTTCAATTGAAATACTGGTAAGCTTTTGTTTCTTGTGTGGTTTCCGGTTTACGCCGCGAAAATTGCGGCGCCACCGGTACCTTTCGCACGAAGCGTTTGCCGCAAATTTCGACCAACGCGGCAACTATGAGGCGAGTCGAAATGCGGGTGACGATTTATGCCGTGGGCCGGTTGAAGGCCGGCCCCGAAAGAGAGCTTGCAGCGCGCTATATCGATCGTTTTTCCAAGACCGGTGCTGCCCTGGGACTCAGCTTCAATCGCATAGTCGAATTGCCGGAAAGCCGCGCGTCCAGCGCTGCCACGCGCAAGCGCGAAGAATACGCAGCGATCCAAAGACAACTGCCGGCGGAAACGGTCCTCGTCGTACTCGACGAGCGCGGCAGCACCCCAAAATCCAATGAATTTGCACAAATTCTGGGCAAGTGGAGTGATGCCGGTCGGCGTGACCTGTGCATCGCGATCGGCGGCGCCGACGGCCATGACGCACAGCTCCTTGAGGACGCCGATACGGTTATATCCTTTGGCAGGATGACCTGGCCGCATCAGATCGTGCGTATTCTGCTCGCCGAACAGCTTTACCGCGCATCGACCATTCTTGCGGGGCATCCCTATCACAGGAACTAGAGCGGTTTGAAGTTAAATTGGTTCATTTTGCTAAGGCGATTTTGCCATAACACGGCCATTCTTCGGTGTGATACCCTGATGCCGTTCCGCATCAGTCAATCCGAACGCGATTCGCAACCATCACGAATTGATACCTGAGGAACGGAAATTGAGGCATATGACGGGTTGATACCCTGTTCCTTTGTCATCCGGCATTGCCACACACGACAGGGCGATTATGGTTGTTGAGGGGAAAATACGCGGGAATCCATGATTCGCTATTTGCAGAACATTCGGCGCGCTCCACGCATGGGGGTGATGCCATTCTGTATCGGAACACTGCCTGCCGTGCGGCAAGGCACAGCTGTGCTGTTCGCCGCCGCAATTTTGTTGCATGCAGCAACCGGGTCCGGCAACGCCCAGAAAACCTCCCGGCCGGAACAGGCAAAAATCCAGGCACTAGACCAGCAGCGGCAGAAGGAACTTGGCGAACTGGAGCAGATTGCCGCCGATATTGAATTGTCCAAGGAGCGGCGGGCGGCCCTTGAACAGGGCATCGATTCGCTCAAGAAAGACCAGGCGACACTCCGAACCGCGCTCGTACAAGCCGCCAAGACCCAGAAAAAACTCAGTGAGGATATTTCCGAAAGCGAGCTGCGTCTCGCCAGCTTGAGCGGAAGACAGGACGGCCTGAAGCAGTCACTCAACGCCCGGCGCGGTGTCCTTGCGGAAGTTCTGGCAGCACTGCAGAGAATGGGCCGCAATCCACCGCCGGCACTGCTCGTCAGTCCGGAAGATGCGCTTTCATCGGTCAGGAGCGCGATCCTGCTTGGGGCGGTGGTGCCGGAAATCCGCGAGCAGACCGAGCGTCTCATTGCCGATCTGCAGGAACTGACCAACATACGCGCCTCCATTGCAAATGAACGCGAACTTCTGCTTGCAACGCTCGGGGAGCAGGCCGAGGAAGAAGAAAAACTGAAGCTGTTGCTTGCCGAAAAACGAAAGTTGACTGCCAGGAATCTTGAACAACTGGCGGACGAAGCACGCGCCTCGAGACAGCTCGCCGCCCGCGCCAAGAGCCTGGAAGACCTGATCGATTCGCTGGGTGAGGAAATAGAATCGGTCCGCAGTGCCGAGGCAGATGCGCGCCTTGCCGAGAAAAACCGTTCCGCCGAGTCGCAAAGGCAAAGGGACAGGGCACGCGAGCTGGCCCGCACCACGACACCGGATGCCAATCGTATTGCACCGGCATTCATATTCTCAAGACTGAAGGAAAAACTCGAACTGCCGGTCACCGGCAATGCGAAATTCGGTTTTGGTGAAGATGACGGCTCCGGCCGTCCGCTCAAAGGCATGATGATATCAACCGTGGCTGACGCGATTGTTACAGCACCAGCCGACGGTTGGGTGGTATATTCAGGTCCATTCCGCTCCTATGGCCAGCTGATTATTCTCAATGCTGGAGACGGGTATCACCTAGTTATTGCAGGCATGGGCAGCACAAATGCAGATATCGGCCAGTTTGTCGTTGCCGGCGAACCGGTCGGGCGAATGAGTAGCAATAAGGTGGCATCAGCAACCGCATTGGCGCTGGCTTCAACCGAGCCGACGCTCTACATTGAATTCAGAAGAAACGGGAAACCCGTTGATCCGGCCCCATGGTGGGCCAGCAATCCTTCCGGAAGGGTACGCAATGATTCGTAAAGTAACATTCCTAGCCGCTGGCGTCGTCATTGGCGCTTTATCCGTCAGCGCGCTTCAATCGGCCGGTACATCTGCTGTCGCGGCCAATTCCGAAACCTACAAACAGCTCTCCATATTTGGCGATGTCTTCGAACGGGTTCGGGCGCAATATGTTACGCCGCCGGAAGAAAGCGAACTGATCGAGAGCGCCATCAACGGCATGCTGACGTCGCTTGATCCGCATTCCAGCTTTCTCAATGCCAAGGACGCCAACGACATGCGCACTCAGACGCGCGGCGAGTTTGGCGGACTGGGCATAGAGGTCACGCTCGATCAGGACAGTGAACTTGTGAAGGTGATCACCCCCATCGACGATACACCGGCCTCGCAGGCGGGTGTTTTGTCCGGAGATCTGATTTCCGAAATCGACGGCGAGCCGGTGCGAGGTCTGACACTGTCGCAAGCGGTCGAGAAGATGCGTGGGCCGGTGGGATCCGCCATTGATCTGACGATCCTGCGCGAGGGCGCGGACGCGCCGATCAACATTGAGATCATCCGGGCAATCATCAAGATCAAGGCGGTCAAATACCGCGTCGAAGGAGATGTCGGCTATATTCGCCTGATATCCTTCACCGAAAAGACCTATAACGATCTTTCAAACGCCATTGATAAGATCAATGAAAAGGTTTCGGGCGACCAGCTCAAGGGCTATGTGGTCGATCTCCGGCTCAATCCAGGTGGCCTGCTCGACCAGGCGATCAACGTCTCCGACGCCTTCCTGGATCGCGGTGAAATCGTTTCGACACGCGGACGCAATGCGGAAGAAACCCGGCGCTACAACTCACGGCCGGGCGATCTGACCAGTGGCAAGCCGATCATAGTCCTTGTCAATGGCGGCTCCGCCAGTGCCTCGGAAATCGTCGCCGGAGCCTTGCAGGACCACAAGCGCGCTACCGTTGTCGGCACACGGTCTTTCGGTAAGGGATCGGTCCAGACCATCATCCCGCTCGGTGAAAACGGTGCGCTGCGCCTGACCACCGCGCTTTATTACACCCCGTCCGGCAAATCCATCCAGGGAACCGGTATCAAGCCCGATATCATTGTCAAGCAGCCGCTTCCCGAAGAACTGCAGGGACGGGTACGCCAGACCGGCGAATCGGAACTGCGCGGCCATATTCAGGGCAAGGAAGAAACCGACGAAGGATCGGGCTCCATCGCCTATGTGCCGCCGGAAGCCAAGGATGACGAGCAGCTCGGCTACGCGCTCGAACTGATCCGTGGCGAAAAGACGGATCCGGCGTTCCCGCCGAACGCTGACAAGACGGCGGACGCGGCAAAGGATGTTGACAAAGCCGGCAGCAAGACCGAATAAGCAAACGGGGCCGTTCGTTTCGGCGGGCGGCCTCGAATTCATTCAACATCGAACTGCAGGCCGTGAACACAGGTTCCGAACTCAACAAACCGCTCGGACAGGGCCGTCGGCAGAAAAAGCCGGGAGGCGGTGGCACGCCGCGCTCGGTGCTCATTGCGCTGGGGTTTGTCGTCGTTTTTGCCGGTGCCGGTTATCTGGCGCTGCAACAAAACCCGCTGCAGCAACCGGCCGAGCCGTCATCACCGCAAAAAACTGAATCCGAACCTGCTCAAACGGCCGCCCATTCTACAGACGCCGAAACCGGTGAGACGCCTGATGCGCGGGTGTCCAGCAACTCCGGCGCCAACGTTGATCGCACTCTGACGGATGATGGCCAGGTCGTTACAAAGATCACGCCGCGCGACAGAGGTGAGGTCGGACCCGTCATAGTCTCGGGAGCCGAAAGAGTTGGGCAGGATCCGCGTGTCGCGCATATCCCGGTGCCGGAACTCCTCGAAAAATCACAGTTTGGCAGGCTGCCGATCAAGAGCGCGGACGGACGTCGCGCTGTTGATGCCTATGCCCGCCCCTGGTCCGGCGCCCGCGGAACCCGGATCGCCATCGTCGTTGGCGGGCTCGGTCTCAGCCAGACCGGCACGCAACATGCAATCAACACGCTGCCAGAAGAAATTACCCTGGGATTTGCCGCCAGCGGCAACAGCCTGCAGCGCTGGCTCCAGGAGGCGAGGCACGCCGGTCACGAAGTGCTCCTGCAGGTGCCCTTTGAGCCCTTCAACTATCCCCAGAACAACCCCGGACCGCACACCCTGGTCGTTGACGACGGCGCGCAGCAGAACCTGGACGATCTGCACTGGGCAATGGGGCGTATCACCAACTATACCGGGATCATGAACTTCATGGGCGGCCGCTTCCTGTCGGATCCGGATGTAACCGAACCGATCATGCGGGATCTGGCGCAACGCGGCGTCCTGTTTCTGGACGACGGAACCTCCGCCCGCTCCGTGACCGATGCACTGGCATCCGCCGTCGGTGTGCCCCACGCTGCGGCTGATATGATCGTCGACAGTTCCGTCAACCATGGAGACATTTTGAAAAAGCTCGACGATGTGGAACGGATTGCTCGGCGAAACGGCTCGGCTATCGCCGTTGCCTCGGCATTCGATACCAGCGTCAATGCCATCGCCGCCTGGGCCAATGAGGCTAAGGCTCGGGGCATTGAGATCGTCTCGGTATCCGCGCTCACCGATGATCCGCAATAATTCGGAGCGATGAAAAAACCGACATGAAACCTGACGATCTGCCCTATCGCGCCTGTGTTGGCATCGCTGTTTTCAATCACCAGGGTCTGGTGTGGACCGGCCGGCGGATCAATGAAGATAAGGGCGAATTATCCAATTCCATATACCTGTGGCAGTTGCCACAAGGCGGCATAGACAAAGGTGAGGCGCCGCTGGTCGCCGCGCGGCGCGAGCTTTTGGAAGAAACAGGCATACGCAGCGTCTCACTGCTCCTGGAGGCACCCGACTGGATCAATTACGATCTGCCGGATGAGCTGATCGGCATTGCGCTTAAGGGAAAATACCGCGGTCAGACCCAGCGCTGGTTTGCCTTCCGGTTCGAAGGCGACGAAAGCGAGATCGCAATCAATCCACCGCCGGACGGCCACGAGGCCGAATTCGACGACTGGAAGTGGCGGCCGCTTACTGAAATCCCGGATCTGATCGTGCCGTTCAAGCGCGGCGTCTACGAACAGGTCGTGGCCGCCTTCGCGCACTTGTCGGAGTAGCGACATGAAGCTGATTGGCCTGCTTGGCGGCATGAGCTGGGAATCGACGGCACTCTATTACAGTGCCATGAATGAAGAGGTGAAGCGACAGCTCGGCGGCCTGCACTCGGCACGCATTCTTCTTCATTCGGTTGATTTTCACGACATCGAAAAGCGCCAGCATTCCGGTGACTGGCAGGGCACTGCCGGTATCCTGACCGACGCTGCTGCCGGATTGAAGGCTGCTGGTGCCGATTTCCTTGTGATCGCCACCAACACCATGCACAAGGTTGCCGATGAAATTGAATCGGGCTCCGGCTTGCCCGTCCTCCACATTGCCGATCCGACAGGCGAAGCGCTGACGCGTGACCGCATAAAAACCGTCGGATTGCTCGGCACCCGCTTCACCATGGAAGAACATTTTTATACCGGCCGGTTGGAAAAGAAATTCGGGCTTGAAGTCGTGTTACCTGATGAAAAGGCGCGGACGGCAATTCACCGCGTGATCTATGAAGAGCTGTGCCTTGGCACCGTTACAGACGATGCCCGCGCGCTCTTTGCCAATGTGATCGACGATTTGCAAGCCGTGGGTTCCCAGGCCGTCATTCTCGGCTGCACGGAGATCACCATGGCGGTCGACGAGACCAACAGCGCGCTGCCGGTCTACGACACGACGGCGTTGCATGCAGTTGCTGCCGTTGAGCGGGCGCTGCAATAAAAAACGGGCCGTAAGGCCCGTCATTTCAACTAATTATTGTCGGCAGACACTCAGAACGCGTTCTGCAGCGTTGTCAGATTGTCCAGATGCTCGGCAATGCGGGCCTTGTCGGCATCGCTCGTCGCATCGGCCAGGTCTTCGCGGGTATTCTGAATGCGCTGGGCCAGTGC
>JAAEOH010000145.1 GCA_024244645.1 Hyphomicrobiales bacterium | reverse complement strand
GCAGTCAGAGGGCAAAATCGCCCGGCCCATGCAGTTTTGTGTTTCAACATGCTCTTTCCTTTCAGGGGTGGTGGACAATCGGCCCATCGGCGTCGTTGCGCCGCTTGCCCGATGCACCACATCGCGCTGCGCGACGCGCCTGGCCGAGTGCGCCGATTTTCCGCCATCAAATGTTTCAAGCCAATCACAGCTCGCTCTAGTTCAGTTTTGCGCCTTTCAGCAATTCTTTGACCTTTTCGACCGGCACGCCAAGATTGGACCCGCCATATTCGGGCAGGATGGCGGCGTTCACAGCCACCACCGCCCCATAGATGTCGAGCACCGGTCCACCGCTGCCGCCATGCGTCGTTTCCGCGTCATAGGCAATCGTTTCGCTCGAAGTTCCGCCGACGATGCCGCGGCTTGCCAGTGGCACAATGCGTCCGGCGTCGGCGAGGCTTTGAGACACTTTCCAGAATCCGGTGTCACCGGATTCTCTCAAATCTTCGACAAACCGCTTTCCCGCCTGCGCCAGCATCGACCGCAATCCGGTCGGATATCCCATGACGATGATTTCATCGCCTGGTTCGGGCGATGCACCCGCAAGACGAAGTCCGGTGGTGCTGCCGCCGGGTTCGCTCTGGCGCAGCACCGCCAAGTCTGCTGTATCGCTCGCCGCCACAAGCTCTACCGGCACAGGCGTCTCGTTGCCAGGCAGGTAGCCGATGAATTTCGTAATCACCGGTTCAAGCCCATGCGCCAGGATCATCTTGATATTGGCATCGAATTCCCAGGGCAGGCCGACATGCCTGTTCGTCACCAGCAGCCCCTCATCTCCTATGAGGAAACCCGTTCCCGTATATTGACGCTCCGCCACCGGCCCTTCCCCGTCGAGAGAAAGGGACAGCGTCCCGTTCGGCAAGACGATCGGCTTGCCGTCGGCGCCAAGCACCTGACGCAGCATCCGCTCGCCGTCCTTTTCCCGGAAGCCCCAGGCACCCTGCAGAAAAAGGATCGATGCGGTCGCGTCGGCAATCACCTTGGCACTTGCCTCGGAGCGCCGCTCAATATCTTCAACACGTTCAGTTGTTGTTGCGATCTGCCCCTGCAGTTGCGAGCTGAGTGCTTCCAGATCCGCGGGTGTAAGAGCCTCTTCCCGGGAACGGGCGAGCATTCGGGAAAAATTCTCCAGTTCCGTCTTGCCGATTTCGACCTGCTGGGTGAGCAGTGAATTGATGCGGACCTGCTGATAGGCAAAACCAATGAGCACCACCAGCAGCAGGATGACGCTGACACGGAAAAGGACAGTCGTCTCCCGCGCCAGGCGGCTTGCCAGCTGACGGCAGGAACGCACGATTTTTTTAGACGCGGGCTGCCGGCTGTTTCGAAAATAGGCGACGGTGTCGCCGAGTATGTCGCCGACGTTCTCTTTCATAGGATGGTTATTGTCGTAGAGATAACAACGCGACATGGGCCCGTTATTGCCGAACTCGATCGTGTCATGATGTTTGAGAATACGCGTCTCGATGGGCTTACCGTTCACCCACAACGGCAGATCATTGATCGTCCCGATCTCGTAGCTTGCTCCAGTGTGGCGCACGCGGGCGGCCCAGGTTTCACGGTGTTCCGCCGGCGGACCGTCTGTGACATGCATGTGACCGTACGGGCCCAGCCGCAAATGCACTTCCGGTTGCCATAGCCACGTCACAGTGCCCCGGCATGGCCCGGTCAGATGCTCGAGCGCAAGTATGGACTGGGTATCCACCAATTCGGCTGCGGATTGCGGCGGTGCGCCCTTCATATCGGCCTTGCTGTGCGTTTTTCGGTCGTTTGGAAACCAGCTTAGCCGGATTCCGGTTCGATCACTACATCACCTACATAGGTCGCGGATTGTCGCGGTAAACCGACTGAATATCCGTAAGGACGTCTTCGCTCAGATCCACGTCCTTTGCCGCGATATTTGTCCTGAGCTGTTCCATCGACGTGGCGCCGACGATCGCGGAGGTCATGAACGACCGCGACAGGCAGAAGGCGAGCGACATCTGCGCCAGATTGAGTCCGTGCTTGTTTGCGACTTCGGCGTAAAGCGCAATGGCCTTTTCCGATTGCGGAACGTAGCGCCCGTTCAGTTCGGGCTGCATCGATCTCCGCGAGCCTTCCGGGATCGTGCCATCCAGATATTTACCGGAAAGTGCGCCGGCAGCCAGCGGCGAAAACGCCATCAAACCGATATCCTCATGTACGCCGACCTCCGCCATGTCGAGATCGTATACGCGGCACACAAGGCTGTATTCGTTCTGCATCGACGCAATCCTCGGAAGATTGTGTGTGCGGCTGACGTCCAGGAACTTCATCGTGCCCCAGGCGCTTTCGTTGGAAAGGCCAAAGGCCTTCAGTTTTCCCTCTTCCTGAAGCCTTGCCACCGCGCCGAGCAGATCGGCGACTTCCTGCTCCATGTCGCCGGGCTGCAGTGTTGACGGATCGTATTTCCAGTATTTACGGAAATGGTAGGATCCGCGATTGGGCCAGTGCAGCTGATAAAGATCGACCCTGTCAGTCTTCAACCGCATCAGGCTGTCTTCGAGCGCCTGCCGGATCATCAACCCGTCGACGCGCTTTCCATCCCGCACATCGCTGTTGCCCTCGCCGGTGATTTTAGTCGCCACCACCAGATTGTCCCGGTCGCTTCTGCCTTTCAGCCAGGCGCCGACGATCTCCTCCGTCAGCCCTGTCGTTTCCGCCAACCTTGGCGTGGTCGGATACATCTCCGCCGTATCGATGAAGTTCACACCCTCGCCGATCGCATAGTCGAGCTGTTCATGCGCTTCTGTCAGGGAATTCTGGGAACCCCAGGTCATCGAACCGATGCAAATCTCGCTCACAGTCATATCGGTGCAGCCGAGTTGCTTGAATTTCATGGAAAATCTCCCGGCGCCGGTTGATTATCCGGCCAAATACCGCTTTTTGATTTTAAGGCGGCAAACACAGCTATTGTATGATTGGTTTTTGCCCCAGATTGCTGCGCCAATGCAACTCCTTGACACTTTGTGGCCAACTGGTCCTGTGCTGGCAGACGATAGGCCGGGCCCTTGCAGCAATGTGTTCGCAATCATGGCCTTGCCACCGCCGTTAAAATGGACAATGTGAACGCCGACCAGTCCGGCATTGCCGCAAGCGAACATAAAATATGGAGCGCACATGACCGCAATTCGAGAACCAGCCTTTGCTGTTGCTGAAAGGTCGACCGTTCCAATAGTCGGTTCCAGCCAGTGCTTTCCGGTCAATCGTATTTTTTGCGTTGGCCGCAACTATGCTGCGCATGCGCGTGAAATGGGCACCGATCCCGAGCGGGAGCCGCCGTTTTTTTTTGCCAAACCCGCCGACGCGATCCTGTCAGGCTCGACGTGCAGCCTTGCCTATCCGCCACGCACAAAAGACCTGCATTTTGAAGTCGAACTTGTTGTCGGTCTGAAGAGTGGCGGGTTGAATATCGCCGTTGAAAACGCCCTCGATGATGTTTTTGGCGCTTGCGTGGGCATCGATTTTACCCGCCGCGACATCCAGGCCGCCGCCAAGGCGACACGCAGGCCCTGGGATATGGGCAAGGGTTTCGACGGTTCTGCCGTTGTCGGAGAAATGGTCACCTTCGATGCCCGGTCGCTGCCACAGGCAGGCCCCATCACATTGACGGTCAATGGCAATGAGCGACAACGCGGTGATTTGAGCGATATGATCTGGTCGACCGCCGAGGTGATCGCCGAACTCTCAACCTATCTGAGCCTCAAGGCGGGCGACCTGATATTCACCGGAACCCCGGACGGCGTTGGCCCGGTGATAGCCGGAGACCGTATGATTGCCGAAGCCGAAGGCGTGCCGACACTTACAACATCGATCATATAGCCCAATAATGGCTAAACGACCGGGTTTACATCCCGGATCTATTCAGGGAAAACCATTGTTGATCGGTCAGTACTTGCCCTGAAACGACAGTTTCTCGACACGCGGTTTGGCGTCACTTCGACCACAATCGGGCGGCCGATCAGAATTCCCATATTGATGGAACACTCGACATAACTGGTCTGATTGGCCTTGACAGTGACCGTCGCCGTATCCGTGACTTCAGTCGTTGCCGACACGTCATGAACACCCGGAGCAACATCAACGTAAAAACGCTGTTCGGTGTGCAAGAGTTGGTTTTCTTGCCGTCAACCTTTACGCCCGGCTGAACTGCAAACCCGACTACCGAAGTACGATAGACCGCAATCCTGCCTTTTCCGGGAGCCAGCGCAAGCCTGTCACCGGGCGTTTGCGATATTGTTTTCCCGGTTGCGCAGGCGCTCAAAGATGCAAGCGCAAGAATTGGAAGTATTATCTTTCCGGCAAATCTGCTCATAAAAATAGCCCCTCTTCGTTTGAAGCGCTCTTATACCTTGTGATTGCAGGACGCTTACAATACACATATTTGGCCATAAACAATTCATGCTATTCGAACGGGCCAAGATCACGCACTCAGGGGCTTGTGGCCAACACATCCAGCGCATCACGATAGGGGGACAGATCGAATCTCTGGTCATCGATCCATCCGTCGTCGAAATAGGTTCCGAGATAGCGTTCGCCCGGATCGCAGATCAATGTGACGATGGACCCGGTCCGGCCGTCCGCAATCATTTCTTCCGCGATGGTCAGCGCTCCGTACAGATTGGTACCGGTCGATCCGCCGCATTTGCGATGGATAATACCCTCCAGCCAGTGAACCGTTGCGATGCTGGCCGCATCGGGAATTTTCATCATCCTGTCGATGACGCTCGGAATGAAAGACGCTTCGACGCGCGGCCGGCCGATGCCTTCAATGCGCGATCCCCGATCCAGGGTCAAATCGCAATCACCGCTCTTGTAAAAATCGTAAAACACCGAATTTTCCGGATCGACCACGCACAGCCGCGTGTCGCCGGCCTGATTTGGCTTGTAGCGGATAAAGCGACCGATCGTTGATGACGTGCCACCCGTGCCGGCGCTGACCACGATCCAGGACGGCACAGGATGGCGTTCAAAGCGCATTTGCGAAAACAGGCTTTCGGCGATGTTGTTGTTGCCGCGCCAGTCGGTCGCCCGTTCGGCATAGGTGAACTGATCCATATAGTGGCCGCCGCTTTCCTCCGCTATGCGGCCGGCCTCCTGATAGATTTTGCCGGGGTCCGTCAGCCGGACATCACCGCCCAGATATTCAATAGCCTCGATTTTCGCCCGTGCCGTCGATTTTGGAGCCACGGCAATGAACTGGATCCCCAGAAGGCAGGCAAAATATGCTTCCGAAATGGCGGTCGATCCCGATGATGCCTCGACTACCGGCTTGCCCTGGCGGATCCAGCCATTGGAAAGCCCGTATAAAAACAGCGAACGCGCCAGCCGGTGCTTCAGGCTGCCCGAAGGATGGGTCGATTCATCCTTCAGGTACAGATCGATGCCAGCGTCCTTCAGGCGCGGCAGCTCGAGTTTGATCAGATGCGTATCGGAGGATCGTGCGAAGTCGGCCTCTATTTTACGGACCGATTCATGGTTCCATTCGCGCTCGGTGCGCGAAACACCTTTGTCGATTTGATTGACGTTCAATAACCCACCCATACGAACACCTTTCGGTCACCTACCCCATCAGCAGCACGCGTCCGTCGCGCATGCCTCGCTGAAACAACAATTGTCTACTTTACCGCCGCGGCCAAGATAGGTTTTGTCGGACAGGTAAAATGTTGCGAATGCATCCTCGAAATCCTTTGCAACCGACTTTTCGGCCAGCCCGGTCTGCATGATTTGTTTTTGCCAGCGTTTCAGCTTAGGGCGATCACCGACAAAATCATAGCCGGTACGCCGCTCTATGATTTCCGCGCGATGGAGCAATGTCAGCCAGGCGATATCCACCATGCTGATGGTATCCCCGCCAAAGAATGGTGTGTCGCCAAGCTGATTTTCGACTTTGTCGAAGGCCTTTCCGAGCTTGTTTGTACGCTCTTCCAGGACAATCTGGTCAGGACTGCGCTGAGCACTGCACTGAACCAGATAATTCTTCGATGCGAGGTAGCTCCAGGCGCGATTGATCGCCTTGTCTTCCGGCGCAATTTCGTTCTGTAGCGGAGGGTACGCCTCTTCGAGATATTCGACGATGGCATCGGACTCGAACAGTACTTTTCCATTGTCGGCAATCAGAACCGGAACCTGACCGTTCGGTGATATATCCAGGAACCATTGCGGCTTGTCGCTCAGGCTGATGAATTCAAGATCATATTGAATGCCCTTTGCCTCCAGCAGGGCCGTGACCCGCTGCACGAAAGGGCAGATTTTGAAGCTGATTATTTTCATATCCGGTAATCCTGGTTTTCAGTCAACAGGCGGCCTTGACTATTCGCCATTACTGGCGTTATGTGACTCATAACTCAACATTTCAAGAGATATTGTAATATGGAAGAAAATCAGGCTCTGAAACTACTCGGTGCGCTTTCGCAGGAAACACGGCTGCGTATCGTCAGATACCTTGTCCAGTGCGGCGCGCAGGGTGCTTCGGCGGGAGACGTAGGAAATCAGGTCGGCGCAGCTTCGTCGCGCGCCTCGTTTCATCTTTCGACGCTGGAAAATGCAGGCGCGATATCCTCCGAACGCCAGTCGCGGAACATTGTCTATCGCGCTGACCTGAAGAACCTCGGAAACATGATGTCGTTTCTTCTCAACGATTGCTGTAACGGCCACCCGGACATACGAGCCTGCTGCGGGTTCGAAGACGGCTGCTGCTGACGCAGTCCGCACGCCGGCGCAAATCGATGTCACGGTTGTTCGCGAGGGTTTGAATGCCTATCTGGACAAGTGAACGTGAACGATTCAAAGTTAAACCGGCTCATCGCCGCGCATGCCTTTGAACTTTCATCCTCTATCGGGTGCAGCCGCATGCACCGACATCGGAAAATTCATATGGATTTCAAGGATTACTACGAAACGTTGGGATTGGAACGCACGGCCACGCAGGACGAGGTCAAGCGCGCCTATCGCAAGCTTGCGCGCAAACTTCACCCGGACGTCAACAAGGAACCCGGCGCCGAGGACAAGTTCAAGGAAGCCGGCGAAGCCTATGAGGTTCTCAAAGACCCGGAAAAGCGTACTGCATACGATCAGCTCGGCGCCAACTGGCAGGCCGGACAGGATTTTCAGGCGCCTCCGGACTGGAACGAGGGTTTCGAGTTTTCAGGCGGCGGATATACGGAAGCGAACGAAGCGGATTTCAGCGATTTCTTCGAGACGCTGTTCGGCCGTGCGCGCGCCGCCGGAGCATCGCGCCAAAGCAGCCACAGCTTTCATGCCCACGGCCAGGACCACTATGCCAAGATAACAATCGATGTCAGGGACGCCTATGAAGGGGCAACGCGGACGATCTCCCTGCAGGCCCCGGAAGTGGATAAGGCAGGTCACGTGACGCTGAAAACACGCTCCCTCCGGGTCAGCATTCCAAAGGGAATAACCGAGGGCAAGCATATCCGTCTGGCCGGACAGGGTACGCCCGGTATCGGTCAGGGTCGGCCAGGTGACCTCTATCTCGAAATCGCCTTCCACGACAACGGTCAATTCACCGCGGAAGGCCGCGATATCTATCTCGATCTGCCGATCGCACCGTGGGAAGCGGCGATGGGCGGCAAGGTCAAGGCACCGACGCCCACTGGTGTTGTCGAGCTCAAGATTCCCCAAAACGCCCATGCCGGGCAGAAACTTCGCCTCAAGGGGCGCGGCATCCCGGGAAAACCGGCCGGCAACCTCTACGCCGTGTTGCAAATAACCGTGCCGCCCGCAAAGACCGATGACGACCGAAAACTCTACGAACAGATGGCGCAGCAGATGAAATTCGATCCGCGCGCGAAGCTGGGAGTATAAGCGACCATGGCAAAGAGAACGGCAAAGGTGGTTTCGGGCGAAATTGTCGAGGTTGTGAGCCTGGCGGAACTCTGCAGATCCTGCGGTGTGAGGGCCGAATGGGTGGTCGAGCTGGTCGAGGAAGGCATTCTGGAACCGGAAGGCACGGCGCCGGCCCGCTGGCGCTTTTCAGCGATAAGCATCACCCGGGCTAGAACGGCGTGGCACCTGCAACGTGATCTCGGTGTCAACAAGGCCGGCATTGCAGTCGCGCTCAACCTGATGGATGAGCGCGAGGCGTTGCATCACCTTGTGCGCCGGCTGAAGCATCTATCGTCGGGATAGGGTTCCGCCAATCGGCTACTTCACCCCCCAGCTGTCGCTGAGCCGGTAGCCCCCCGGCCACGGGTCGTCCGGATCGAGCATGTGCTGATGCGTGCCGGTTATCCAGGCCCGCCCCGTCAGTTCCGCCACGATTGCCACCTTATCGCCGACACGTGTTTCTGAGGCAATCCTGCCGAGGAATGTGGAATCGATGATCGATTTGGAGACGAACGTATCGTTGGATTTCATGAGACCGCGGGCATGCAGGGTCGCCATGCGCGCAGAAACACCGGTCCCGCAAGGCGATCGGTCCAACTTGCCGGGTTGAATGGCAACGGTTGAACGTCCTGAATAGCCCTGTTCGGTTTTTTCCGGTGGGGTGACGAACAGACAGAACGAAATATGGCCCCAGTCCGACAGTTCGGGATGCCGGAATCCGATCTGTTCATTGGCCGCATTGGTAATCCTGATGCCCGTCAGCGCTATGTCGCGTGCTTCCGATGCAACGACTTCAAATCCCAGCGCCGAGGCGTCGATAGCGACAAAACTGTCGCCGCCAAATGCGGTATCGACGGTAAGCGTGCCGAGACCCTCCACTTCCACTGAAGCGTCCAGCCTGTCGGCAAACGAAGGCAGGTTCTGTACCGTAATGCTTTCAGCCTTGCCTTTCCTGCAACTGGCCCTGACGCGAACCAGCCCGCCGGGCGCCTCCAGCACCATTTCCGTCACCGGTTCCTGCATCGGGACAATGCCTGTGTCGAGCAGCACGGTGGACACGCACATCGAATTGGATCCCGACATGGGCGGCGTATCCTCCGGTTCCATGACAATGAACCCCATCTGCGCGTCGGGATGTTTTGGCGGAACGAGCAGATTGACGTGCCGGAACACGCCGCCGCGCGGCTCGTTGAGCACAAAATTACGCAGCGTCTGATCCTCGGCAATGTATGCGCGCTGTTCCCAGAGCGTGTCGCCCGGCGGCGGCGCAACCCCGCCGACAATGACATCACCGACCTCTCCCTCGGCATGGCAGCTCACAACGTGGATGGTTTTGCTTGAACGCATGCTAGAGCAAGTTTTGTTCATACGGGATCATTTGACCTGAGCGATTTTGGTCGCTGACAAGACGGGTTGCACGCCGTGGTGCCATCCCACCACAAGTGCGAGCCAACACAGTCAGGGAGCAAAATCGCCCGGCCCAATCATGTGTGTGTTTCAACATACTCTTTCCTTTCAAGGGTGGCGGATCCTCGGCCCATCGGCGTCGTTGCGCCATCAAATGATCCCGTATGAACAAAATTTGCTCTCAATGCCTTTCAGGTCACGACGAAGCCGTGCGCATAGGGGTCGCGGTCGTCGATAAAGATCGTATTGAATCCTGTCACCCGCGCCCAGCCGCCGATCGATGGAACGATAGCGTCAAGGTCTCCAACCTTGGCGGATGCTTCGACCCGACCGTTGAAGAGCGAACCGATGATGCTCTCATGCACGAAAGCGTCGCCGACGGAGAGATTGCCCCGCGCCGCCTCCAGCGCCATGCGCGCCGATGTTCCGGTGCCGCATGGCGACCGGTCGATAGCCTTGTCACCATAGAAAACCGCATTGCGCGCATCGGCCTCTGAGCTGGTGGGTTTGCCGGTCCACATGATATGCGAAAGACCGCTGATATCCGGCTTTTCCGGGTGAACGAAATCGTATTTCTCATTGAGAGCCGCACGCAGCAGCGGGCTCCAGCCGACAAGCTCCGTGACGCGATGATCGGCCATGTCGCGAAAGGCATCCTGCGGCTCGACGATCGCATAGAAATTACCGCCATAGGCGACATCAACCGCTATATCTCCGAGCCCTTCAACATGTGCCGAAAGGCCGGACCTGTACAGAAACGAGGGCACGTTCGTGAGCCTGACTTCCTCGACAAAGCGGCCTTCCTGCCGGTACTGCGCCACAACCAGGCCGGCGGGTGTATCGAGGTTCAGGACACCTGGCGTTTTCGGCTCCACTAGCCCGTGTTCGATGGCCGTCGTCACGGTTCCGATCGTGCCGTGGCCGCACATCGGCAGGCAACCGGATGTTTCAATGAACAGGACCCCGACATCGCAGTCTTCGCGGGTCGGCGGATAAAGCATCGATCCGGACATCTGGTCATGGCCGCGCGGCTCGAACATCAATCCGGTGCGAATCCAGTCGAACTCCGCCAGAAAATGGGCGCGCCGTTCCAGCATCGTCGCGCCGTGCAGACCTGGCGCACCGCCGCTGACTACGCGGACCGGATTGCCGCATGTGTGCCCGTCGATACACTGGAATGTGTGGTTCGCCATGTTGATTACACCCTAACGCCGCTGACCCGAGGCGCTGATACCGACCGCGGCAAGGATGATCAAGCCGGTGGTCAGGTCGCGGAAGAACGGATCGGCATTGAGGATATTAAAGCCGTTATTGATCAATGCCAGCAACAAAACGCCGGCAACACTGCGCCACACGGCGCCGGCGCCACCATAGATGCTTGTTCCGCCGAGAATGACAGCGGCGATGGCCTGCAGTTCCATGCCAATCCCCGCCCCCGGCTGGCCCATGGAGATACGGGAAACCGAAATCGCCGCCGCAAGACCGGCGGCCATGCCTGCGATGGCGAAGGTGGCGATCTTGATCCGGCTCGTGCGCACACCGGATAAAATGGCCGCCTCCTCGTTCCCGCCGACGGAATAGACCTTGCGACCGAAGGAGGTGCGCGTCAGCACGAACGTCAGGATAAGCGCAAAGGCGACAAAAACAATGACGGCAACGAAGATCCCGCCGATCTTGTCCCGGCCGAGCCAGGTGAATTCGGCAATGCGCACCGGGATGAGCCGCCCGTCGGTAATCAGGATGGCAACGCCCTTGAACACCATACTGGTGGCAATCGTCGCCAGAAAGGAATGTATGTTGAGCGACGTGATCACAACGCCGTTCATCACTCCGAGCGCCAGGCCGATAAAGGGCGCGATCGCAAGCCCGAGAACCGGATCGACATTGAGTGCGATCCAGGCTGCCGAAACGCCCGCGACCGCAAAGATCGATCCCACCGACAGATCAAAGCCCCCGCCGATGATCACAAGCGTCATGGCGCTGGCCATGATCGCAAGCGGCGCATTCTGATTGAGGATATTCTGCAGATTGCGAAAGGTCAGGAAGCTGTCGCTCATCAGGCTAAGCGCCACAATGAGTATCGCGATCATGATCAGCACTGCGTAGGTCTGAAAAAACCGGGCGACCTGAGCCGAAGAAAGCACGGAATTCACGGCGCGTTACCCCCCAAAGCTTCGGAATTGTTGTCTTCCTGGTGGAACAGCGCCCACAGCACATCCTGTGTGGTCGACGTTTCAGGATCGACTTCGCCGACAAGTCCGCCCTTGTGGACAAGATAGGCGCGGTGGGCGAGCCCCAGCACCTCCTCGATTTCCGACGAGATCAAAAGCACGGCCGTCCCCTTGGCAGCGAGCTCGGAGATCGCCTCGTGGATGCGCTGGCGTGCACCGACGTCGACGCCGCGGCTGGGCTCGTCCAGGATGACAATGCCCGGATCGCGCATCAGCCACTTGCCCAGAAGTACCTTTTGCTGATTGCCGCCGGAATAATAGGGAACCTCGCCATCCACATTGGCCGGCATGACGCGGAAATAGTCGATCAGTTCTCGTACCCGCGATTTTTCAAGCGCCGTCCTGATGGTCCCGCCGATCATGGTGAAATGACTGAGATGCGGCAGGGTCATGTTGGCTCGCACGGGCAAAGTCATGACCAGGCCCTGCTTGCGCCGGTCTTCCGGAACCATGACAATGCCGCGTTCAGCTGATACGGCCGGCGTTCGATCATCATAGGGTTTTCCGCTCAACCGGATGGTACCGCCGTTTGCCCTGTCGGCACCGAATATCGCCCGCGCAATCTCGGTGCGGCCGCTGCCGACAAGTCCGATAAGTCCGACAATCTCGCCGCCATTGACGGTCAGCGATACATTGGAAACGCCGGATGGCGCCGAAAGGTTTTCGACTAGCAACGCCGGTTCGCCCGTGGATGGCTGGGGAATGGATTTCGGCGGATAGGGTGTTTCCGTCTGCTCGCCTCCGAGCATAGCGGAAACAAGCGACCCCTTGGTCTCATCGGCCGCATCCGCGGTGCGCACCAGTCGTCCGTCGCGCAACACTGTGATCCGGTCGCACACAGCCAGGATATCGTCCAGGAAATGCGAGACATAGATGATCGTCGCGCCCGTCTGCTTCAACCGCAGCATCGTTTCATGCAAGCGCTCCGCCTCGTCCGCCGTCAGCGATGAAGTCGGCTCGTCCATGACGATCACCCGCGCCTCACGTGCCAGCGCCCGCATGATTTCGATCTTCTGCTGATCTGCAATGGAAAGATCCGACGTGATTGCCGCCGGATCGAGCGAAAATCCCGACGCGGTCATCACATCTGCAAGCCGGGCATTCTCGGTCTGCGCCAGAACGCCGAAATGCTGCTCTTCTATGCCGAGAAACACATTTTGCGCCACGCTCAGGGCCGGAACGAGCTGCAGTTCCTGGTGCATCATCGCGACACCGCGATCGAGCGCCAATGGCGGCGTCCACACGCTGACCGGATCGCCGAAAACCTCGATATGACCGACGCTTGCCGAATAATATCCGCCGATGATCTTGCCGAGCGTTGACTTGCCGGCGCCGTTTTCGCCAACGAGGCCATGGATTTCTCCAAGGCCGATGTCGAGATCAATATCACTGAGGACCGGCACGCCGCCGAACGACTTGCCGATGCCACGCAGGCTTATACAGGGGGCGTCTCCGGCGGATGCCTGATCAATCGCCATGGTTTCGCCTGACTTCAGGACGACTGGCGTGGTTCGGATGCGGATTCGTCAACGCTCATGTCTCCGGCTATGCGTACACCATAATCATCCCAGGCCGCCTGAACAGAGACATAACCCTGACGGACATCCGCAAGAACTTCCTCAAAGGGTCTCGTCTTGGCATTACCGAACCCGCCACCGCCCCCGGTTTTGGTTTCAACCACGGTTCCGGCCGTGAATTCACGCGCCCGCATTTTGAGCGGTTGTTCCATTGATCCGTCGGGTTGGGAGATTGTGTTTTCGGGTCCGGCACCGTCACTGCCGCCTTCAAGGCCCCAGGCCGGTGTCTTGGACCGTTCGAACCACAGGGCGCCGAAACAGTCTTCGAGCAGCTTGTAGGTGCGCACAACGCCGCAACCGCCACGCCATCGGCCAGGGCCACCGGAATCCCGCCGGATGGAAAATTCCTCGATCCGCACCGGGAATTTCGTTTCATAGACTTCAGCCGGAATGTTCCTGAAGCCGCCGTTTACAAGATTGACCAGTGCGCTCTGGCCGTCGCTGCCGACACCGCCGCCCCAGCCGCCGGCCGTCGGTTCCACCGATATCCATTGTCCGCGCTTTTCGTCCATCGAGAAGAATGCGGCAACCATGGAATCGCCGTAATGGGCCGCCTTGGCCTTTTCAGGCATCGCTTCGCTCATGCAGGAGATCATCAGGTCGGCGAGAAGGCCGAGCCCGGTAAAATACCATTCGCAGGCGGCGGGCTCTCGTGCGTTGAACAGGCATTCATCCGGAATGTTGACGGACAGGGTTTCGAAAGAACCGCCGGTTATCGCCCGGTCGGAATTGATCATAGTCTTATAGGCAAGGCGCAACAGCGATTTGGTCTGTACCGCACCGCAGTTGATGGAGCCGAGTACCGGTCCGGACGTACCGGTTAGATCGATAATCATCCGTTCGCCGTCGATTGTCATCGACATCGCGATCTTCACCGGCTCGTCGCCGACACCGTCATCGTCAAGGTAGCCTTCGCGCGAATAGGTGCCGTCTTTCAGGGCGGCAATCGCCTCCCGGTCCATGTGCCGCGCCTGTTCGAATATATTCTCGCAGGCACTGCGGTAGGTCTCCACACCGATCCGGTTGAGCAATTGGCCAAGCCGCCGCTCGCCCGTCCGGATCGAAGCTATCTGTGCATTGAGATCGCCGATCGACATATCCGGCATCCGCGTATTGCGCCGTAGCAGATCGTACCATTCCTCAATCGGTTCGAAGTTGCGCATGATGCGGGTCGGTCCGAGCCGGATCCCTTCGTGATAGATCGACGTCGATCCCATCGTTGAACCGGGATCTATGGCGCCGATATCGTTCCAGTGGGCGCGTGCCGCGCCGAAACCGACCAGCACGCCTTCGTGGAAGATCGGCCCCACAGCAGTGACATCGTGCAGATGCGTTCCCTGCAGGTAGCTGTCATTGATGACGAAGATGTCGCCCTCAGTCATGTCATCGCCATAGCGCTCCTTCACCAGATGAACGCAGGCGTCGATGGCGCCGATAAATAGCGGCACACCGGTCGATTGGCCGAGCATATTGCCCTTCTCGTCAAGCAGCGCGACGGCACTGTCGCGGCCCTCATAGATGATGGCGGAAAACGCCGAGCGCCAAAGCGAAGCGTTCATGTCCTCCGCGCAGGAGATAACGAAATTCCTGACGACTTCCGTCGTAATCGGATCAGCCTTGACGCTCATTGTGCATTCTCCGCTCTTGTCACTGACAGGTGACCGCCAACGATAACTTCTGCCCGCCATCCCGGCGGCACCAGCGTTGTGGCAGTTCCTTCTTCTATGATCGCCGGACCCGGCGTGACCGATCCGGCGGCAAGGCCGCCGCGATCGACAATCACCGTTTCCTGCTCGCGACCGCTGAAATAGACCATGCGCGAACGCGGCGGACTGGCCTCTCCGGTCTCGGGGTCCGCATTTTCAGGCCGCTCCAGCCGCCCGATGGCCGCGACCCTCAGATTGGCAATCTCCACGCGCCCCTCAGGGCTCGAATGGCCATACTGACGGTCATAGGCCCTGTCGAACGCCGCCCGTGTTGCAGCCATGTCGATCGGTCCGGAGGGGATGGCGATGGTCAGCACATATTCCTGACCGTGGTAGCGGAAATCGGCGCTGCGTTCGAAGGCGATGGCGGCATCCCCAATCCCCTCTTCGGCGAGATAGGTGCGCCCGTCCGCCTCCAGTTTTGTGAATCGCTTATCCAGATCGTCAACTTCGATCTGGTCCCAGAAACCGTAGAGCGTTTCCTTGAAATCGTGCCGCACATCGGTCTGCAGCATGCCCCATGCGGAAAACGCGCCCGGATGCACGGGAACGATAACCTCGCCGATCTCCAGTTCCTCGGCCAATGCTGCGGCCTGCGCCGGACCCGCTCCGCCGAAGGCGACCAGCGAGAAGTCGCGCGGATCGATGCCGCGCCGGATAGTGATCGTGCGGATCGCATCGGCCATTTTGGCATTGATGATATCGATGATGCCCTGCGCCATCTCCTGCGCGTTCATGCCAAAGGTCGCGCCCATTGCGCCGATCGCCTTTTCCGCAAGGTCGCGGTGCAGGGTCATGTCGCCGCCGGAAAAATTCGCACCGTCGAGCCGCCCGAGCACCAGATTGGCGTCGCTAACGGTCGGTTCGGTTCCGCCAAGACCGTAGCAGGCAGGCCCGGGTTTCGAGCCGGCCGATTGCGGCCCGACGCGGGCTGCGCCGGCCTCGGTCCAGGCGATCGAGCCTCCTCCAGCGCCAATGACGTGGATATCGACCACTGTCATCTGAACCGGCAGGCCTTCGAGCTTGGTCTCCGTTGATGCGGACGGAAGCCCGTCAATAACAAGGCTCGCATCGAAGGATGTACCGCCCATGTCGACGCAGATGAGGTTCTTTCGTCCGGTCTTTTCGGCAAGCGCCCGTCCGCCGATGGCACCGCCGACCGGCCCGGAAAGCAACGTCTGCAGTGGTGTCCGGCTGGCCGAAGCCGCAGACATGACGCCACCGTTCGATTCCATCACATGCAGACCCTGATCGCTGGGAAGGCGGTGGCTGAGCTCGCCCACAAGGGTTTCAAGATAGTGCCGCACGACCGGCGCAAGATAGCCGTCCATGACGGTCGTCGAGGTACGGTCGAACTCACGCCATTCCGGCGACACGCGGTGCGACACTGCGATCGACACACCCGGCAAGCGTTCGCTCAGATAGGCTTCGGCGGCGAGCTCATGCTCGGGATTGCGGAACGCGAAAAGCAGGCAGATGGCAATTGCCTCATATCCGTTTTGTCTGGTTGCCTCGACCAGCCTGTCGAGATCGTCGGTGTTGAGCGGCGTTACCACCTCGCCATCGGCAGCAATGCGCTCGCGGACCGTGAACGTGTCTTCGAGGGCGGCAAGCGGTTCGGGCTTGTTCCAGCGGATCGAGAAAATCTCGCCGCGGTCATTGCCCTGAATGGTGTATATGTCGCGAAATTTTTCGGTCGTCAGCAGCGCCACCTTGGCGCCGCGCCTGGTCAACAGGGCATTCAGGCCAACCGTTGTGCCGTGGACAAAAAAGTCGATTTCGGCGTCTGCCGGCACGGCGCTGTTGATACCTTCAATGACGGCAAGTGCCGGATTGTCGGGAGTCGACAGGATTTTTGCGGCACCGCAAACTCCGCTTTCGCGGTCCTGATAGACAATATCGGTGAACGTTCCGCCGATGTCGGCGGAAATGCGGTAGCGATTGCTGGTCACGGGACAAGTTCCGTTTTATCTGGAATTGGAGGCGGAAAGCACAAGGCTTTCCGCCATTATTCGTTGCGGGGCTTCTACTGTTCCCACTCGCCGACAAAGTCGGGATTGGCGTCCAGCACGGCCCTGTCGATGATCGGCGGCATGGGTCCGACCTCATCCATGTTGATGAACTCGGGCACATCTTCGCCCTTGAGATCCTTGACGACAATATCAAGCGCCATTGAACCCATCGACTTCGGGAAATAGGCAAGCGTCGCATCCCAGCGACCTTCGCGAATTGCATTGATCGCAATGTTCGCGGCCCCGCCGCCGGAGAGGAAGACATCCGGTACATTATAGCCGGCCGCTTCCAGCGCGATTTCCACGCCGACAAGATGTTGGTCGGCATTCGACAGCACCACATGGATATCGGAATTGGCCTGAAGGATATCGGTCATCGCGGTGAGCGATACATCCGGGCTGTAGCTGCCCTCGCCGGTGGCAACGACTTTGATATTGTCGTGTGCGTCGAGAACTTTGCGGAAGGACTCGTAGCGAAGATTGTCAAACGGAAATATCAGTTGGCCGATCATGATGACGACATTGCAGGGATTGCGATCCTTGCACACGTCGACAACGGTCTTGGCCTGTTCCGTTGCGCCGTCCGCAGGTGGGGAAGCAACTGTCGATGTCAGACCTTCAACCTGTCGTTTCAGCGTTGTCAGATCCGGACCGATCGGAAACAGCGTTGTGACAATCGGTTTTCCTGCCGCTGCCACCTGTTCGACCGCGCCGGCGATACCGACCGTGTCGTTCGCGGCAAGAATGAAGCCGTCGAACTTGCCACTCGCAAGCACATCCTCAATCTGGCTGTACTGATGGGCGGCATTGAACTGGCCGTCATAGATTTCGGTCTTAACACCGCCAAGCTCCTTGGCCTTTTCCTCAATCCCGGCATAGATCGCCTGGTTGAAGCCGTTCTGCGACGAAGCCGCAAAAAATGCGATGTTGAGGTCTTCCGCCAGAGCGGCACTTGAAAACAGGCCACCAACCGCCAGAGCGGCGGCAAAGGCCGTCGATGCAATTTTGTTGATCACTACTTCCTCCCTTGCACGTCCAAATTCATTGGACAAAAGCCAGCATATTCATTATACAAACTTTATGCAAGCGGATTATGCAAACATTATGCAAGCTGGCTCACAGCAAAGTTGCCACGCATAATTGCAATGCCCGGGGCCAATGGCTTAAGTGCCCGCGAAGCAAACACGATGTGGGAAACACATTCTGCACATCGGACCCGCACCTGATCAGAAATCCGCGGGTTATGAGGAGAAGAATATGGTCGCTATTGGTCTGATGAACCCTCCAAACAAGGAGAAGAAACTCGAGGCTGGCCAGCGCAAGGACTTTCCTCCGATCAGGCTGGACCTGACCGATGGCGAAAAGCCAAAGCGCAAGAGGGGTTCGGCGCGGGTCTACGAGGAACTGCGCGAGGATATATTGTGGATCAGGATCGAACCGGGCTCCGTGCTCGATGAAGTGGCGCTGGCCAAGCGGTTCGACATGTCGCGCACGCCCATCCGTGAGGCACTGGTGATGCTGCAGAGCGACGATCTGGTAACCTTTCTTCCCAACAGGACCAGTATTGTCGCGCCGCATATGCTGGACAATATGAATGAGCATCTGGACACTCACCTGCTGCTCGCCAGAGCGGTGGCAAGGATGGCGGCGCAATTCAGAACCGACGAAAACCTTGAGCAGATCCGAAATGCCGCAAGTGCCTATGAAAAGTCGCTTAAAACCAACGACGTCTACCAGATATACGGCTCCGACCTTGCCCTTCACCGGGCGATTTCCAGAAGCTGCCACAACCACTTTACGCGCAAATTCCACGACCTCAGCCTTGATTGCGGCCGCCGTGCCTATGTTCTCCACTATTACCCCGAATTCCGCGAACAGGAGCGCGAAACCAGTCTCGCCGAACACAATGAGCTGATCGCCGCCATCGAGGACAAAGATGGCGATCGGGCCGATGCGGCCATCACCCGGCACGTCAGATCGGAACTCAATGTGATCAAACGCACACTTGATCCGCGTGTAGGTTTCGAGATGGAAATAACCACCGGTGGCACAGCCTCCAGCAAAGGATAAAGCACGATGGTCGATCAGTCGGTTCTGGATGCCCGCGTCGCAAGCCTGGTCAAAGCTCTGGGCGACAACAACATGCCTTGCGCCGCACTCATTCCCGGTCCCAGTTTTTATTACCTGACCGGCGTCAACTTCCATCTCATGGAACGCCCGACGGTTCTCTTTATCGGCGCGGATGGCCAGATGCATGGCGTCATTCCGGAACTGGAAAGGGGCCGCTGGCAGGCAGACATGCCCAACGTCGACACGGAATACTGGCAGGACAGCAGCGGCTATGAAGACGCCTTCGCCAAAATTGCCGCGCGCCTGGATGCCGAACACATAGGGGTCGAAGGCCAACGCATGCGTGTGTTTGAAAGTGATGCCTTGCGAAGGCACTTCGGCCAGGGCAGCTTGAGTGATGCGCAACAGATCATCTCCGGCGTCCGCCTGTGCAAGGACACATCGGAAGTCGAATGCCAGCAAAAGGCAATTGCCATCAGCGAAGCGGCGCTCGGCTCGACGATCGATAAAGTAAAGGCCGGCATGAGCGAGCGTGAAATCCAGCGCATGCTGCAGATCGCCATGCTCGAAAACGGCGCCGAAGGGTTTGCATTTGAAGCCATCGTCCTCGCCAGCGGCATGTCTGCCGATCCGCATGGCGAGCCGAGCAATGAGCGCCAGCTGCAAAACGGCGACCCGCTGCTGATCGACTTCGGTGCGCGTTATGCCGGTTACAGCGCCGATCTCACTCGCACGTTCTTCTGCGGACATGTCAGCGATGAACACCGGGAAATTTATGAAATCGTGAAAAGTGCCAATGCAAGGGGCCGGGAAGCCTCCGCCCCGGGCGTGACGGCCCATGATGTCGATACCGCAACGACGCAGGTGCTGCGGGATTCGCCCTTTGCCGATCTGATCGTTCACAAGACCGGCCACGGTTTGGGTCTTGATGTGCATGAAGCGCCGCAGATCATGGAAGGCAACCGGCAGGAACTGTTGCCGGGCATGGTATTTACCGTTGAACCGGGCCTCTACAGATCGGGCGATATCGGCGTGCGCATCGAAGACGACGTGCTTGTGACCGACAATTCGAGCTTCTCGCTGAGCGGGTTCGATCGCGAACTGACGATCATCGGCGGTTAGGGTGACATGGAACGCCTGGAGTACCCACGCATATTGCACCATGTTGCGGCCGGTGATTCAGATGCATTGTTCCGACTTGCCGCGCGCCGAATCAAAGAGCGGATTGGATATCAGCTGTTCACAATTCTCGCGCCCGACAGATCGGGCACCAATCTGCAGCGGATCTACACCACAGACATGGCCGGATACCCTCTCGGGCCGGCCGACCAGATCCGAAAGTCGCCATGGTTCCAGCAGCTGTTTGAGAACAAACAGCCCATCATTGCAGCGAACGGCGAAGAAATTGCTGCATGGTTGCCCGATTTCGACGGCTTTGTCGGCACGGATCTCGGCTCACTGGTAAATTATCCGGTGGTTGTCTCGGATGAGACACTCGGCGTTATCAATTTGATGGACAGTCCTGAAAGTTACGGCATTGAAACGGGCCGCGTGCTGGAGCAGGAAGTGATGCTTATCGCCATTGCGATCGCCACTATGTTAGGACCGAACGGGCGGCGATGACCCCCCTGAATTGAGAAAGGACCGGTTTGTGGAACCGGCCCTTCCCATTCACCCCGAACGCCTAGAGCGTGTCTTGTTTATACGGGATCATTTGATGGCGGAAAATCGGCCCACTCGGCTCGGCGCGTCGCGTAGTGCGATATGGTGCATCGGGCAAGCGGCGCAACGACGCCGATGGGCCGATTGTCCGCCACCCATGATAGGACTATACTGTTGATATTCTACGGCAATCGGGCCGGACGATTTTGCCCGCTGACTGCGTTGGCTCGCCCTTGTGGTGGCTAGTGGACATTCGAGCCCGCCGCGACCAATGCCGAGACCGCGTCGGCTGTCGCCGCGGACAGGGTCCAGCCAAGGTGGCCATGGCCGGTGTTGTAGAACACCCGCGGATTCTTGCCGCGGCCCACATGCGGTATCATGTTGGGCATCATCGGCCGCAATCCGGCCCACGGAACGCATTGTCTGGTGCTCATACCCGGAAAATGCCGGCGGCACCAATCGATCATCGGTTCGATCCGTTTCCACGATATGTCGCGATTTGACCCATTGAACTCGGCCGTTCCTGCGACCCGGAAGCGCGTTGCGCCAAGCCGGCTGGTGACGATCTTGGCGTTGTCGTCGAGCAGGCTCATCCACGGCGCTGCATCCTGATCAGCGGCTTCGGGAAGGTTCACAGTGATGGAATATCCCTTCACCGGATAGATGTTGAGCCGGTCGCCGAGACCCTGCGCCAATTGACGCGAAAGCACGCCGGCACAGATGACCACCTTATCGAAGGCCTCGCGGGTTACTTCAGGTGCATCGCCCTTGGCCGGACGGCTGGCGATCAGCATCGAACTGCCATCATTGGCGATGTTGAAAACGTCCGTTCCAAGACGCATGTCGACGCCATGGCGCTCGCAGGCCTTGCCAAGCTCGTTGGTGAATTTGTGAATGTCGCCGGTAAAATCCGACGGCGTGTAGAAACCGCCATAGATCTCGCCTTGCAGGGCCGGCTCCAGCGAACTTATTTCCTCACGTGTTACAGCTTGGCGCTCAAGCCCGCCCTTCTTCAAAAGATCGGTAACACGCGCTGCGGTGGCGAACTCGGCCTTGTTTCTGTAGAAATGCAGGATACCGCGATCCTCGCAGTCGAAATCGATGCCTTCTTCTTCTGCCATGCGTTTGAGATGTCCGCGCGCCTCGATCGCCAGACGCACCGTTGAGATTGTGTTGTCCTCATAGCGCGGTATTGCTGCCGCGAATTCGGCCATCCACGACATTTTGTGCCAGGACGGCGTCGGGCTGACAAGCAGCGGTGCACCCGGGCTGAACATCCACTTGATGCCCTTGAAGATCGTCGACCAGTTGTTCCAGACCTCGGCATTCGAAGCCGAGAGCTGGCCGCCATTGGCAAAACTCGTTTCCATCGCCGGATAGGGATTTTTGTCGAACAGCGTGACATCGAGTCCGCGTTTGACAAGGTTATAGGCCGTAGTTGTGCCGGTGATTCCGGCGCCGATAACGGCAACTTTTGCTGTGTGCTTGTTCACTGGCATCCTCCTCTCGGTTCTCCCGAGGTTGAATGCCCCCTCTGTCATGAGCCTGAGAGTTTCGCGCCTTTAAGGAATTTGGCGCTTACACCGTCGGCGGGAGCATATGGCTCCACTTTCCAGAGTATTGATCATGTGCAGCGGTACGTTTGCCTGAGAGTTTCCGGGGCGGTTGCTCCTTCGGCGCCATCTGCAAGCAGATGTCTCTCCCGCTGGCGCGATCCAATAGGCATATGCGCCGGCTTTGTCAACATGTCTGGTGACTTGTGGTGATCCGATCCGGATATCCACAGGCAATCTCAAATGCAATACATTTTGATTACAATCGCTTATGGCAGGCTCAGCTTTGCCATCCTTCCGCCATCGACAGTGAAGACCTGACCGGTAATGAAGCCGCTTTCTTCAGCAGCCAGAAAGGCGATGAGCGCGGCGACTTCCTCGGGGCTCCCGGTACGCCCTATCGGATGGATTTTGCCGATCTCACGACGGAATGCGTCCGGATCCGGCATGGTTTCTACAAAATCGGCATTGAGGTCCGTGTCGATCCAGCCCGGTGCAACTGCGTTGCAGCGGATGCCCTCGCTGCCATGATCAACCGCAACGGCACGTGTTAATCCGTGCAGGCCTGCTTTCGACGCACAGTAGGCAGCATGGGACGGGTTGGACCCGAGACCTTCGATCGAGCCGACATTGACTATTGTGCCCCCGGTCGCACGCAGATGCGGCAGCGCAGCCTTGATCATCAGGAAAGGCGCCGTGAGATTGACCTGCAATGTGCGGTTCCAGTCGGCAAGCGATGTTTCCTCGATACCGGCCTGTTGCATCATGCCGGCATTGTTGATCAGCATGTCGAGTTTTCCGGCCTTGCCGATGAGCTGCGAAATGATGTCATCGGTGCTTTCGGCATCAGCAAAATCTGCGGTTATCCCCTCGAATTCATCATCAACGCCACGCTGGGCAGTGAAGACTCGTGCTCCCTCCTCGTGCAACCTCCTCGCGACCGCCCGCCCGATACCGCTGCGCCCGCCCGTAATGAGCGCCACCTGGCCTTCGAAACGTTTCATGAAACCGGCTTTCCGCCATTGACCTCGACCAGTGTGCCGCACATGTAGCGCGCCTGCTCGGAGGCAAGGAACAGGACCACATCAGCGATATCCTCCGGCTGCGCAATGCGCCCCAGCGGCACGGTCATGTCGAGCTCTGCAACTGCGTTTGCGGGATCTAAGCCCCGCAGTTCAAATCCGGTGCGCAGCATAGGTGTGTCGACTTCATTTGGGCACACCGCATTGATGCGCACGCCCTCATGGGCGTGATCGCGCGCCATGCATTGCGTCAGCGATGCGATCGCGGCCTTGGTCATGCAATAAATGGCATGGGCCGGCCCTGGGTACACACCCCAGCAGGAGGCGGTGTTGACGATCGCCCCGCCTCCGCCCTTCGCAATGATTGGGATCGCCGCCCGGCAGATCCGGAAGGGCACTTCGACATTCACGGCAACGGAGACGGCAAAGTCCTCATCGCTGCTTTCAGTAACCGTCCCCCGCCGCATGATCCCGGCATTGTTGATGACAATATCGAGACCGCCCAGCACCTGCGCCGCGTCTACTGGCAATGCATCTGCATAGCCGGGGCTGGTCAAGTCGCCGGGAAACCGTGCATCGGCGTCAATGCCGTCGACATTTTGGTCCGCCGCCGCTACCCGGGCTCCGCCTTCACGCAGACCGCGTACGATGGCTCCGCCGATCCCGCCGGCGGCGCCGGTCACCAGCGCCCGTTTTCCTTCAAGTCCCATCAACGCCTCTCCCGGCTGCAAGTGCCGCTATTCCATTGTTTGTATTTGACGTGCCCAACCAGACAAACCAAACAAGTCTGCCCATTCCTGAACTCAGCTTTCCGCATCATATGAAAAGCTCCGATACGTGCCCGGCGGTGCCCCGAACTGGGTCTTGAAAGCCTTGGTGAAATGCGCCGTTGAGTTGAAGCCGCAGGCAACCGAAATTGCCGTAATGGAGTCCTCCGTCTGCATGAGCAGATTGCGCGCCTTTTGCAGGCGCATATCCACGTAGTACTTTTTCGGAGAGCAGTTCATGTAGCGGCCAAAGAGCCGCTCCAGCTGCCGAACGGTTATCCCGATAGTGTCAGCAATGACGGGTGGCGGCAACGGCTCCTCGATATTGTCTTCCATCAGCCTGACGGCCTGCGCCAGTTTTTCATTGCGCATTCCGTGGCGCGACTGGAAAGAGATCTTCTGTTCCGCTGTATCCGGCCGGACCGAGTTGTAAACCATCTGATTGGCCACTTCAATGGCGAGATCAGACCCGTGCTTTATCGAAATCAGGTGCAGCATCAAATCGGCCGCTGCGGCCCCACCTGAAGCCGTGACGATCTTCTGGTCGGCGACAAAGACGCTTTTACGCAACGGAACATTCGGAAAGGATTCGGCAAACCCGTCGTGAAACTCCCAGTGGATGGCACACGGCACACCTTTGAGCAGACCCGCTTTTGCCAGAACATAGGCACCTGAGCAGATCGCACCCAGTCGCACTCCTCGCCGTGCCTGCCCGCGAATATGTCCGCAGACCTCTTCCGTAGTGCGGGCCTGAACATAAATGCCGGAAACAACGAAAAGCCTGTCATTGCGATCGAGCGGTATAAGCCCCTGATCGACCTGGGTGATTGAGTTGTTGGAACAGCGGGCCGTTTCGCCGTTTTCCGCCGCCAGGGTCCACCCGTAGAGCTGTCGGTCGGAAACCAGATTGGCAATGCGCAGCGGCTCGATGGCACTGGCAAAGGCGAGGAGGGAAAAATCCTCCAGCAGCAAAAACGTGAATTTCTCGGTTTCCTGCAGCATTGGTCTCCGGATTTAAGGGATGGTTGCCCCTCAATACCCCCTGGTCCTTCGAGAATAGCATTAAATAATCTTCGTTGTGAATTCTATTTGTATTTTTTTTGAATTATTTTATGATGGAGCTGAATGTCACGGATCGACCGGTGCGCCAGACGGCCAGGTCAAACACGGGAAATTCTGAATGAAAGACGAGGCGAGGGCCAGGAAGGCACGCTGTTACGCCGACCTCAAGCGCAAGATCCTGACAATGGCGATGCAGCCCGGCAGCAATATCGACGAGGCATTGCTGAGCCGCTCCTATGAAATCTCGCGCCCGCCGTTCCGCGAAGTTCTGCGCCAGCTTGCCGGCGAGGGATATGTGACGCTCGTCGAAAACCGTGGCGCCAAGGTTTCCGAAATGAACCACAAGACGCTGCGCGATTTTTTTGTGGCAGCTCCAATGATCTATTCCGCCGTTTCCAAGCTTGCGGCCAACAACGCCACCGATCTGCAGATCCAGAAACTGAAGGAAACGCAAAAACAGTTCCGGGCGGCAATTGCGGGTGGCGATGTCGAAGGCCGGGCGCTGAACAATGAGCGGTTTCATGCCATCATCGGCACCATGGCCGACAATGTCTATCTGGAGCCGAGCCTGTCGCGACTGCTTGTTGACCATGCCCGTATCGGGATGACATTTTACCAACCGCGCTCACCGCAAATGGCCGAAAACCTCAATGTGGCGGCAGAACAGCATGATGAATTTATCGCTCTGATTGAGGCCGGTGACGACAGATCCATTGCCCGGCTGGCCGTCGAACACTGGGAACTGTCGCGCAACCAGATCGAGCTTTTTGTTACGCCTGCGGGGCTGGACATTCCACTCGATATTGCCAGCCCTGCCCGTCAAGCGTGAGGACGAGAATGAAATTCGAAGGCATCTACACGCCGGTCATAACACCGCACACCGCTGATGGCAGCATCGACAACGATGGCTTCGCCGTAGTCATCGAACATCTGATCGCAGCAGGCGTGCATGGCATCGTGGTGGGCGGCTCCACCGGCGAATATTATGCACAGAGCATCGACGAACGCGTTGCGCTGCTCAATCTCGCCAAAGAGATCATCGCCGGTCGACTGCCGCTGATCATCGGCACCGGCGCGATCCGGCAGGATGACTCCCTCGAAATGGCAAGACAGGCACGCAAGGCCGGCGCCGATGCCATTTTAGTCAGCTCCCCGCCGTATTCGGTACCGACGGAACGGGAAAACGCCCTCAATACGCTGGCCATCGATCGGGCGGCGGATCTGCCCGTCATGCTCTACAATTATCCCGGCCGCATGGGCATTAACATGGGCGAGGAGTTTCTCGACCGGGTTGGCCGCTCGAGCAATATCTGCGCCATCAAGGAAAGTTCCGGCGATATCAACCGCGTACATCTTCTGGCCCGCGACTACCCGCAGATCCAGATGAGCTGCGGCATGGACGATCAGGCGCTGGAGTTCTTCGCCTGGGGCGCCCGGTCTTGGGTCTGTGCCGGCTCGAATTTTCTGCCAGGCGAACACATCGCGCTTTACAAGGCATGCGCAGTCGAAGGCAATTTCGACAAGGGCCGCCGGATCATGTCTTCCATGATGCCGCTGATGCGGGTGCTGGAACAGGGCGGCAAATTCGTTCAGTGCGTCAAGCATGGCGTCGAGCTCGAAGGTTTGCGCGCCGGCCCGCCGCGCCCGCCGCTCAAGGCCCTCAACAAGGATGACAAGCGCGAGCTTGAACAGGTCGTGCGGGTTCTCAAAACGACAATCGCAAGCATCGAAGCGGAACAGTGACCATGGCGGATCTTCTGACACATCAGGAATATCAGGCAATTGCCAAGTCGATCGATTTGCCCAATTGCGCATTTATCGATGGCGGCTTCAGGAAATCCGCCTCCGGCAACACCTTCGCCACCGTCAATCCGGCAACCGGCGAAAACCTGACGGAAATTACTGCATGCAATGGGGCGGACGTTGATCACGCCGTACTCAAGGCGCGCGAGGCATTCGAAGATGGACGCTGGTCCCACCTCCCCCCCGCCGATCGCAAGGATGTGCTGATCCGGCTGTGCAAACTGATCACCCGCAATGCCCGCGAGCTTGCCGTGCTTGAAAGCCTCGACAGCGGCAAGACGATCTACGACTGCGAAACGGTCGACGTTCCGGAGACCATTCTCTGCCTCAAATGGCACGCCGAGGCGATCGACAAGATCTACGACCAGATGCCGCCAGCTTCCGACCATCACGTCGCCATGATCGTACGCGAACCGGTCGGTGTCGTCGGACTGGTTCTTCCCTGGAACTTCCCGCTGCTGATGCTTGCGTGGAAGATCGGACCGGCGCTTGCCGCCGGCTGCTCCGTGATCGTCAAACCTGCCGAAGAAACCTCGCTCACGGCCCTGCGCATTGCCGAACTTGCCATGGAAGCAGGCATTCCGCGCGGCGTTTTCAACGTTGTCACCGGGACCGGACCCGATGTCGGCGAACCGCTCGGCAAACACATGGATGTCGATACGGTTTCATTCACGGGTTCAACCGAAACCGGACGCCGGTTCCTGCGCTATGCCGCCGACAGCAATCTCAAGGAAATCATCCTCGAAATGGGCGGAAAAAACCCCTGCGTGGTCCTCGACGATGCCGAGGATCTCGATCTCGTGGCCGCGCATATCGTCAACGGTGCCTTCTGGAATATGGGTGAAAACTGCTCGGCGTCATCCCGGCTCATCATCCAGGACGGCATCAAGGACGGGCTGATCGAGCGCATTCTTGCGCATGCCCGCGAATGGCCGGTCGGCGATCCGCTCGATCCGGAAAACCGCATCGGAGCACTTGTCTCAAAGGAACATTTCGACAAGGTCTGCTCCTATCTGGATGGCGAACAAAAAGTACTGCTCGGCGGCAAAGCCCGCGACGGCGTCTATGTCGAACCGACCATTGTCGAGCTCTCCGGCAATAACGATAAGATGGCGCGCGAGGAAATATTCGGACCGGTTCTGTCGGTGCTGACCGTCAAGAGCTTCGATGAAGCCATCGCCATGGCCAACGACACCGAATACGGTCTTGCCGCCTCGATCTTCACCGCCAACGGCAAACGCGCCCTGCGCGGCGCGCGGGCTCTCAGGGCCGGCACCGTCACGGTGAACTGTTTCGGCGAAGGCGACATCACCACCCCCTTTGGCGGTTACAAGCAGTCCGGTTTCGGCGGCCGGGACAATTCGCTGCACGCTCACGACCAGTACACCCAGCTCAAGACCATCTGGATCGATCTCGGTGACCGGCAGGATGAAGCGGTTGACTAACTGCCGTGTCCGCAGGGTTCCAAAATTTCCTGGACCCGCTGCCTGGAACGCCATTTTGCCGTGGCAGGCGCCGCCCCGGCAGCTTGAGGAAAATATCACGGCAGATTTTGCGGTGATCGGCGCGGGTTTCGCCGGCCTCTCGGCCGCCAGACGCCTGTCGCAGCTCAATCCCGGCGCTAGAACAGCTGTGCTCGAGGCTGCCCGCATCGCCGAAGGACCGGCAGGCCGCAATTCCGGCTTCATGATCGACCTGCCGCATGATCTTTCCTCGGACAACTATTCGGGCAACGGCAAGGACGATCGCAGGCAGATCCGGCTCAACCGGACCGGCATCGATTTTGCCCGCGGCGCGGCCGAAGAATACCGCATGGACCGCGAGACCTTCGATCCCTGCGGCAAAATCAATGCCGCCGCGTCCGAAGCCGGTCACAGGCAAAATGTGGCATTCGGGCAGCATCTGACAAAACTCGGCGAACCGTCCGAACTGCTCGATGCGGATGCGATGAAGGCCTTGACCGGCACCGGTTTTTACCACTCAGGTCTCCACACGCCGCACGCGGTCATTATTCAGCCCGCCGCCTATATCAGGGCGCTTGCCGACGGCCTTTCACCGGTCATTCAGCTTTACGAAAACAGCCCTGTTACCAGCCTGCAGCGGACAGCAAACACCTGGATGCTGAAAACGCCGCACGGCAGCATCGAAACGCCGAAGGTCATCCTGGCGGTCAACGGCCACGCGGAAAGTTTCGGCTTCTTCAAGCGCCGGCTGATGCATGTCTTCACCTATGCATCGATGACCGACGTCCTGACGCAACGGCAGATTACTGCGCTCGGCGGAGAGCCAAGATGGGCTGTCACCCCGGCCGATCCCATGGGCGTGACGGTGCGCCGCATCAACGGTACTGGCGGCGACCGTATCATTGTGCGTTCGCGCTTTTCCTATAATCCCTCGATGCAGGCCTCCGATGCCTATCTGAAAAACATTGCTGGCGTTCATCGGAAAAAATTCCTCGACAGGTTTCCAATGCTGTCGGACGTCGGCATGGAATTTTGCTGGGGCGGGCATTTGTGCCTGAGCTGGAACAACGTGCCGGCCTTCGGCGAGATCGATGAGGGCATCTATGCAGCCTGCTGCCAGAACGGCCTCGGTACCGCCAAGGGCACACTGTCTGGCCTGGCGGCGGCGGAACTGTGCAGCGGCGTATCGAGCGAAACCGTTACCGCGTTACAAAACGAGGCCCAACCCAGCCGCTTGCCTCCGGAGCCATTCGCCTGGCTCGGCGCCAACGCCTCATTAAGATGGAAAGAATGGCGCGCCGGACGGGAGTAGTGAACGGTTTCACCCGCAATCCCCCAGTTCGAGGGTCCTTCACTCCACTTGCCCCGCGGCATCTTGGAGCTCTTTGTGGGCATCGGATGCGCGGAAGCTGAATAAAAGCCGTTGGGCTGTCGAAACATAATTAGCGTTGTGTCATTTGAAACCGCAAGCTTCGGGAGTCGTAAATAGCGCCCACTCAGTTGAACCTTCTTTCCAACATCCCTGGTTCCAGACGCCGGTATTGACAGATCCGTCAGCACTGACGATATTGCCCGCTCCATGTGGCTTGCCGCCTCGCCACTCCCCTTCATAGCGTTCGCCATTGTTCATCGTCAAAACACCCTGGCCGTGGGGTTTGCCTTCGCTATACTCCCCCTCATAGCGTTCGCCGTTTTTCCAGGTGAACACCCCATAGCCATGCCGTTTACCCTTACGCAACTCGCCTTCGAAGCGATTGCCGCTAGCCCAGGTTATGACACCATAACCGTGTCGTTTGTCATTCCGCCACTCGCCTTCGTAGCGACTACCATTGGCCCAGGTTACAACACCTTGACCGTGCGCTAGGCCGTCGTTGAACTCGCCTTCATAACGGTTGCCATTTGGCCAGAAAAGCAAACCCCAGCTGTTCAGTTTGCCATTTTGATACACGGCGACATTAACGGCTGATTTCATTTCACCTTGTTCCATGTACTTCCAGATCGTTGTTCCCAGGCCACTGCGTTTTCCATTGGGGCAATGGCCGAAAAATGTGAATGTTACGCGTGCTGAACGTAAAGGATTGTTGACAAAACAATCTGAGTTTTCCGCTTTTAGCCGGTGGGGTTTGGTATCCGGGTGCTCGCGTTTCAACCGGGCAATAAGCTCATCGTGGATTTTGCCGGTTTCAGGCAGTTGCCAATCGGATTGATAGAGCCGAATGGCAGTGGCTGTCTTACCAGTGAATCCACCACCCAACCCGGACATTCTCTACATTGCAATAACCGGTCAGGAACTGGACCCTGAGAACACTCTAGCCGTTAATCGGCAAGTTGGCGATTAAGACTGCAACGGCAATGAAAAACAGCACACTGCCCACCAACACAAAGAGGTGCCAAATCGTGTTGTGGAACGGCAGTCGCGCAGACAAGTGAAATCCCACTCCCACAGTGTAGACGATGCCTCCGGCAATTATTGGCAACAAAACCGCCCAGGGAAGCCCTGCAAGTATTGGACCACCGGCGAGCAGAACCGCCCAGCCCATGGCCAGATAAAGCGTCAGCGTAAACCATCTGAACCTCCCGGGTGCGAGCATTTTCAGGAGTGAGCCAATGGTCGCGGCCCCCCAGAGGCTTGCTAGAAGCCCTGTCGCTTGAACACCTGACAGGAGCACAAAGGGCGTGTAGGTTCCGGCAATTTTCATGTAAATCGCCGAGTGGTCAAGACGGCGTAACAGACCGGTCCACCTTGCGCTGTCGACGATGTTGTAGAGAGCCGAAAACGAAAGCATCGCGATCAGCGTCGTTCCATAGATCGAAACCCCCACAACGGGACCAGGCTCTGAACGGAAAATTACCGTGAGCACAATCAACAATGGCACCCCAATCATGGCTAAAGAGACTCCGATAAGGTGAACTACGCCATCGCTGAACCGCTCAGCGCGGCTATAGGCGGGGCGGATATTTCCGGAAGGTTGCGTCACAGTCTCTCTGTATCGTGGCATGTGTTGCAAAAGGGGCGATGATTACCGGTCTTATACACGGTTCATTCCCACGTTACCCTCTATCCGACTTAATCGACACCTGGGCAAATAAGCTTGGCACTGACTGGCAGATTGCTCAATGCTAATGGGTGAATATTGGCGCGGCGTCAGGCAATTCAATCCGCCTGCAGTGAAACTGCGCCTGATGTCCGCCTTTTGGCACAAAGTGTCCGCACTCCACGCGTCGCAAATCATAAATCCGTCGTGGATGAACTTGGTCGGTATGTCCGGAGGCTGTGTGGAAACGCGGCTCTTATGCCCGCGATTTGAGTTTTCGTATGGATTTGGCGGTTTTTGGTTCGGAAGCTGTCCAATTTCGATCCTGAACCCGTTTTTTGTCCGTCGGGACAATCTGGCGCGTTTTTCGCTCG
>JAAEOH010000144.1 GCA_024244645.1 Hyphomicrobiales bacterium | reverse complement strand
GAGCGCCAGGAAGAAATGGCGCAGGCTCGATGGATCAAACCACCTCGCCGAGGTCATCCAGGGAGTGAGATTCGAGAACGGCATCAAGCAAATCCAAAACGCCGCCTGACCAGCCCGTCACCAACTTTCGGGCATAGCTCAAATGAAGCTGGTTGGATTTCCACATTGGCGACAATAGAGAAATCATCTGACAGGTGACACACACGATCAGCCTGAGCATGTTCCTCAGTAGCGTAGGGAATGGGCACGATCGCTAATACCCTTGATGGTGTCGAGGTGGACTACGGTATCGCCAGTCTTGGAATCCCATACAACTATAATGAAACGATATCAATCTCACGGTGCAACCCACGATTATCAATTTGTGGTAGTCTTATGCTTCGTGTGACCGGACATTACGCAAAGCAACAATGACAATTCTCGAACTCCTGGTTGCGCTTCGGTTTGGTGCCCGCGTGGCGGAGGACGAAGCTGATGACTTGGAAAACTATTTTGTAGAAACCGATCAGTGGAATCGGATTTTCACGGGGGAGATTGATGTCATCTATGGCGCTAAGGGCTCAGGAAAAAGCGCGATCTATGCACTTATTAATCGGCGCGGGGACGAGTTGTTCGATCGCGGAATACTATTGGCCCCAGCTGAGAACCCAAGAGGCGCGACAGTGTTTAGCGACCTCGTGGCAGACCCACCGCCTGACGAGCGGACCTTTATGGCACTTTGGAAATTGTACTTTGTGTCTCTTGTCGCGAACCAGCTCCGAGATTTCGATCTAGCGAACTCAGATCACCGTGCCCTGATAGATGTCTTGGAGGACGCAGGCCTCTTGCCAAGGCGGCCGACACTCTCATCACTCCTTCGAGCCGTCCGTTCGTACATCAATGATTGGATAAACCGCGACGTAGATACAATTGAACACGCAATTTCTTACGACCCAAGCACAAACATCCCAATAGTAACGAGGAAGGTAAAATATCATGAAAAATCAGATGAAAGTGACGTCATATCAATCCCCCTAGATGACCTTCTAAAGACTGCGGATGATATACTTGAGAGTTCGAAATTTAACTTATGGATTGTCCTCGATCGTCTTGACGTTGCATTTGTTGAGTCTCCCGAACTTGAACGAAATGGTTTGCGCGCCCTTTTCCGAGTTTACAACGACATGCGCGCGCTTGATCACATCAGCTTAAAGATATTCGTAAGAAATGATATTTGGAGAAGAATTACGGTAGAAGGGTTTACTGAGGCAAGCCACATTATTCGTACAATAGATATTAAATGGAATCACAATAGTCTTTTAAATTTAGTCATTCGTAGATTGCTCAATAATCCATCTTTTGTGGATCATTACGAATTAGAAGCTTCCAAAATACTTGACCATTTTGATGAACAAGAGAGGCTCCTCGAGCGCGTTTTTCCAGGTCAGATTGATACCGGACGCAATCCAAAGACGTTTGGATGGATGATTGCGCGAACACAGGACGCTTCGGGCACATCGGCGCCACGTGAAATCATCCACCTTCTCGATGCTGCACGAGAGGCGCAGATTTCACGAATGAATCGGGGCGAGGGAGGCCCTGAAGGCGAACTCCTTTTGGAGCGCGCGGTTTTCAAAGAAGCACTGCGTGTTGTTTCGCAGACAAGGTATGATCAAACACTACTTGCCGAATACCCCGAGATGAGAATCTATATCGAGGCGCTGCGAGGCGCCAAGGCGGAGCAATCGCCTGAAAGTCTTGCGAAGTTATGGGATACAGAGACTCAGCAGGCGAAGGACATTGCCAAGCAACTTCATGAGATTGGGTTCTTCGAAATTCGAGGTACGCGCGAACAACCAACCTATTGGATTCCGTTCCTCTATCGTGACGCTCTTGACTTAGTTCAAGGTCGGGCCGACTGAAAGGCAATGACTGGTAATACATTCGAACAGCTGATGTGGGTCGCAACTACCCCGCCTTCTTCGCCACGATGAACACGGATTTGCCTTTGCCCGGCTGCCATTGATGGTCGATCTCGAAGCCGGCGTCGGTCAAGCCGGCTTCCAGTTCCTTGGTGGTAAAGACGGAGACGTACGGCATCAGGCCGAGGGATTTTCCGATCGGTCCGATAACCTTGAAGAACTTCATCGTGTCGCCGATACAGGCCGTGCTGGTGACGAAAACGCCGCCCGGCTTGAGCATCCGGTGAACCTTGGCGATCGCTTCTTCCTTGTCTTCCAGCAAGTGCAGAATACTGAGCCCCAATACGGCATCGAAGGTCTGATCGGGCACGTCGAATACCAAGTCTCTGTGAGTGGGACTCATATAGGGGCTTTCCGGAACGGTGTTTTTCTGATTCAAGATGGCAAACGGATGGAGGTTTGCCATGGGTTCTCCGGTTTCACTTCGAGACGATTTTGGTGCGGCCGGACTTCGG
>JAAEOH010000143.1 GCA_024244645.1 Hyphomicrobiales bacterium | reverse complement strand
TCTTGAAAAACGTTACCAGCGAATTCAAAGGGAACTTCGATGCTTGCTTGGAGAACTGCATCTCATCCCCTATCCTAACCTCGACAAGGCCGCAGAGGTGGAAAGATGCCGCGAAGGCCGTGTTCACCACACTCTGCGATCTTTGCGTCCTCCGCGTTTAATTCCCCGTCATGTTTAAGGATCAACAATTTGTTGTCGATAATTTTGCCCAAGGTGGGCTAAGCTTCAGCCTGGGACAAGCCCGGCTGAAAGGCCCGGTTGGGGCAGTCGGAAGAATTTAACCGCTGAGGACGCCGAGGCCGCAGAGAAGAGATCTCTGAGGATTTGGTGGATGTGTTAGAATGGACCCGACTGTACGGAAGCAGTCTGCTCTCAGAGCCCTTTTGCGATAAAACCCTGCCGAATTAACTCTATCGTCGGAAACATGAGGCTGGCACGGGGAGTAGCCCATAACCCCTGCAAAGGAGCCGAAAACACAGATACCCTGAATAACGGTAAGGCTTTTCGAAATGGTTGAAGCTAACCTCAGGAGGTTGCTGAGAGCCAAGAGATCGCTGAAGAAGCGGTCAGGGGTTTTTGTGTGTTGACCCCCTATCGACAATTTATTTTTTTGGGAATCGCCCAAGGTGGGCTAATCCCAAAGTGGAAGTCCCAATTGGTGAACCATTCCGGCTTCAGTTGAGGCGAGCGGTGGGGGTATTGCCGGAATGTCCAGTTTCTTTTTTGGCCACCAGGGCCGAGTGGCGCCGTGCGGCCGTTTGTTTGAAGGGCAAGGTCCCGGTCGTATAGAGGCGGCGTATCTTGTGGATGTAACGCCGTGTTTCCTTGAAGGGGGGGATGCCGCCGTATTTATCGACCGCATTCTCGCCCGCGTTGTAGGCGGCCAGCACGTAATTCACGTTGCCCTCGAAGTAACTGAGCAGGAATTGCAGGTAGCGCACCCCGCCGCGCACGTTCTGGCGGGGGTCCCACGCGTTTTTGACGCCGAACCGTTTGGCCGTATCCGGAATGAGTTGCATCAGGCCCATGGCGCCTTTGCTGCTTTTGGCTCGGGCATCGCCCCCGGACTCCACTTCGATGACCGCCATCACCAAAGCCGGATCCACACCCATCGACTTGGCGATGGGATGGGCCAGGCCGCGTATCTGGCCTTCCGTGAGCACGTACTTACCGCGTTTCCGACCGGCATTTCTCGCAATTTCCGCTTCCGCCCGCTTCCTCCGCTCCAGGACATCCTTGGGTATGTAGGTGTCCACCAGCTTGTAGTTCTTCCCGCGGAGGGGCCGGTCGGTGATGACCAGCTTACCTTCTTTGTTCCTGTAGGAATAAAGCTGGGCCAGCACCGGGGAAAGCCCCCAGGCAATCAAAAATACCGCGAAAATTACTTTCAAGATGTCATCCTATTCGCCGTCTTGCCAACCATTTTATCGGTTTAAAAAAGCATTTTGTTAAAAAAAATGCATGCGAACCAGTTGGAATTACAGATTATACACCAAACTCAACGGAGAGGCAAATCAAACTCGGATCGGTCGGATCGGTCGGATCGGCGAATCGGCGGATCGGCGCGTACCTTGTAGTGTCTGGTGCAGGATCGGAAGAGCATTCCCGGCGCCCATCCATCCTGCTTTCGGGTGAGCGTATCGGAAAGGCGAGCGGGCTGCTCGGACAGGCGAGCGGGCTACCCGGAAGTCCCCGGGGATCGTGGCATCCTCGGCATCGTCCTTTGGAACCACGGTAGCCCCGGGGTTACTTCACCGGGGATCGTTGCATTCTCATGATGAGTCGGGCTCGGAGAGCGATTAAGCAACCGTCGACATTTTCAGGCAGATGCGGGCGATTTCGCGACTCGAAGAGTCGTGCCACGGGTTCAGGCCAGCGGTTTTCCCATCTTCCTTGGGTCCATATTTCACCCCGCTCTCCACGACCCCGATCCGGCGATCATTTCCAAATACACCCCGAGAAACACAAGCTGATTGCCAGTAGGAAGAAAACATGTTACTTAATGGAGTAGGTGTATCAGGACCGGGGTGACCCACCATGTTAGATTCCGATTGGACCGAAAAAGAGCTGAGCCGGATGAATCCGGAAGAGTTCATGAAGCTATATGTGGCCGTGAAGATGGAGAAGGTTCATGGGGTTCGGATCCGGCAGGACTTCAAGGTCAACCAGGGATTCGACCCCGGACGTAACGTCCTGGATATTCCCATCGTTATCAATAATTTCAATCGCTTGTCCTGTCTGAAGCTCATGATTGCATGGCTGAAGGCCAATGGCTACTTCAACCTTTATATCATCGACAACCACAGTGATTATCCACCCCTACTCGACTATTACCGCACCGCTGGGCTCAGGGTCTTCTACCTGGACCGGAATGTGGGCTACCTGGCCCTTTGGAAAACGGGACTCCGGTACCGGTTCCTCAAAAACTACTACGTGTACACCGACCCCGATATTCTCCCCGTGGCGCAATGTCCCCAGGATTTTCTCGACCGGTTCCGGCAACTCCTGGACAGGTATCCGG
>JAAEOH010000142.1 GCA_024244645.1 Hyphomicrobiales bacterium | reverse complement strand
CGCGTCTTCAACTCATACGACGACATCGTCGACCACTGCTGTGACGCCTGGAACAAGCTCATCGATCAGCCCTGGAAAATCATGTCGATCGGACACAGGCAATGGGCACATAGGTCATGATCAACGGGATTTGGTATTAGAAGGCGATATAACAAAGGCCCAAGCCAACGGGAAACCATGATCGAAAAATGGCGGGAGTGACGGGACTCGAACCCGCGGCCTCCGGCGTGACAGGCCGGCGCTCTAACCAAACTGAGCTACACCCCCATAACCCGCGAACGGGTGGCCGATGTATAGCTTGCCCTGATAACTGTCAAGGCAAACCAATGACTGACGATGGCCGCGGGCCCAACCGGCGCCAAACAAAGCCGGCACGATACCAGGCCGGCGAACGACCCCGCCCACTCAAGGTACGATTTGCCTCGGGCCTGCTTCCCATTTGGACTGCCAAACGGTACCCGCATTGCGTACATGAGGTTGATTGGATTCACGTCTTGGTGGGCGGTGACGGGCTCGAACCGCCGACCCCCTCGGTGTAAACGAGGTGCTCTCCCAACTGAGCTAACCGCCCTAGCTACGGAAAGGGAGCAAAAACAAGGCCGGCCGTCAAGCGACGGCCGGCCCCTCCCACTCGAAAAAAGACGCCTTAGTTGACGGCGTCTTTGAGGCCTTTCCCAGCCTTGAACTTCGGCTGTTTCGACGCCGGGATCTGTATCGGTTCGCCGGTCCGCGGATTGCGGCCGGTCGAAGCACGCCGATCAGTGACACTGAACGTGCCGAATCCTACGAGACGGACATCGGCTCCATTCTGCAGCGCTCCCTCGATTGAATCGAGAACCGCATTGACGGCCTTACCGGCATCGGCTTTTGAAAGACCGGTGCTGGACGCCACGGCAGCTACGAGATCATCTTTGTTCACTTGAGGCCCCCTTCTTGGTTGGCTGTTTATAGGAGAAGTACGGGTCGCCGAAGAAGCTGCGCAAGTGTAAAGCCAGCGCGCCTGCCGCGTCAATTGCCGTGGTGGACATTTTCTGCAGATTTGTGCCGGATTCGGACGATTCCGACAGGGCCTCGATTAGTGGGTGACGACGCCGCCGAGTTCATCGCCCTCGGACTTGCCGACGGTATCGACCTTGCCGTCGTCCTCGTCCCATTCGATCGCGACCAACGCTCCAGTCAGGGCATGTTTCAACACATCATCGACTTGAGCCACGGGTATGATTTCAATGCCCTTTTTCACGTTCTCCGGAATCTCGGCCAGATCCTTTTCGTTGTCCTTTGGAATCAGTACCGTCTTGATACCGCCACGCAGCGCAGCGAGGAGCTTTTCCTTCAGCCCGCCAATCGGCAGGACGCGGCCCCGTAATGTCACTTCGCCGGTCATAGCGACGTCACGCCGCACCGCGATTCCGGTCAACAAGGAGACAATCGAGGTCACCATGGCAACACCGGCCGACGGCCCGTCCTTTGGCGTGGCGCCTTCGGGAACATGAACATGGATGTCCCGCTTCTCGAAAATCGTCGGTTTGATGCCATATTGGATCGAGCGCGCCTTGACGAAACTCTCGGCGGCCTGAACCGATTCCCGCATGACGTCGCCAAGCTTGCCGGTAGTGGTCATTTTGCCCTTACCCGGCACCATCACGGACTCGATTGACAACAGTTCGCCGCCAAACTCGGTCCAAGCCAGCCCGGTGGTAACGCCAATCTGGTCTTCGTCCTCGACTTCTCCGTATCGGAATTTTCTGACGCCGCCATAGCGCTCCAGATTGCGCGAGGTAATCTTGACCCGCTTCGTGTCTTCGGTAACGAGTTCACGCACCGCCTTCCGGGACAAATTGGCAATCTCTCGCTCGAGATTACGGACCCCCGCCTCGCGCGTGTAGTAGCGAATGAGGTTGCGCAATGCGCTATCCGAGATCGACCACTCCGTCGGCTTGAGGCCGTGTGCCTCGAGCTGTTTGAGGATCAAGTGACGTTTCGCGATCTCAACTTTTTCGTCCTCCGTGTAACCGGGGATGCGAATGATTTCCATGCGATCGAGCAATGGTTGAGGCATCCGCAGCGTATTCGCGGTGGTCACGAACATGACGTCCGATAGATCGTAATCAACCTCGAGATAATGATCTTGGAACGTTGAGTTTTGCTCGGGATCGAGTACTTCCAGCAGGGCCGAAGACGGGTCGCCGCGCCAGTCCTGTCCCAATTTATCGACCTCGTCGAGCAGGAATAGCGGATTCGAAGACTTCGCCTTTTTCATACTTTGCACGATCTTGCCCGGCATTGACCCGATATAGGTCCTGCGGTGGCCGCGAATCTCCGCCTCATCCCGCACGCCGCCGAGAGAAAGGCGGACAAAATTACGCCCGGTGGCGCGCGCAACCGACCTGCCAAGCGAGGTCTTTCCGACGCCGGGTGGGCCTACCAGACATAGGATCGGGCCCCGAATCTTATTCATCCGCTGCTGAACCGCGAGATATTCGAGGATCCGCTCTTTGACTTTTTCAAGCCCGTAATGATCGTCGTTGAGGATCTTCTCGGCGAGATTGATATCTTTCTTTATGCGGGTCCGCTTCTTCCACGGAATCGACAATATCCAGTCGAGATAATTGCGTACCACGGTCGCTTCGGCCGACATCGGGCTCATCGACCGCAATTTCTTGAGCTCGGACTGGCACTTCTCCCGCGCTTCCTTGGACAGCCTGGTTTTTTTGACCTTGTCTTCCAGTTCCTGGGTCTCGTCGCGGCCGTCTTCGCCCTCACCAAGTTCCTTCTGAATCGCCTTGAGCTGCTCGTTCAGATAGTACTCGCGTTGCGTCTTCTCCATCTGGCGCTTGACGCGATTACGGATACGCTTTTCGACCTGGAGGACACCGATCTCGCCTTCCATGAAGGCATAGATTTTCTCCAAACGCTCTCCGACGGCATCGAATTCGAGCAGCTCTTGCTTCTCTGATATTTTGAACGAGAGGTGCCCGGCCAATGTGTCGGCAAGCTTGCCCGGATCATCGATCTGGTTGATCGATACGAGGACATCTTCGGGAATCTTTCGATTGAGCTTGATGTATTGTTCAAACTGTCCGATGACGGTCCGCGACAACGCCTCGAGCTCTTTGACCTCGGCGAATTTCTCTTCGACAATGGCCGCGTAGGCCTGAAAGAATTCCTCGTTGTCGGTGTAATTCAGAATTTTGGCCCGCTGGCCGCCCTCGACAAGCACTTTCACCGTGCCGTCGGGCAGTCGCAGCAATTGTAGGACCGTGCCGACTGTCCCGACGGAATAGATATCGTCGGGTGTCGGGTCGTCCTGCGCGGCATTCTTTTGGGCGACCAAAAGGATCTGCTTGTCGTCCTTCATCACGTCCTCGAGCGCGCGGACGGATTTCTCCCGGCCGACGAATAGCGGAACGATCATATGCGGGAAAACGACGATGTCCCGCAGCGGCAGCACTGGATAGAGCGCGTCACCCGTGATTTTTTCGGTCATACCCATACTCTTGCGAAGTGTTTTCGCCCTCACCCTTCGACAGCGAGAACGGAACCGGGATACTTAATTGGCGATTGTTGCGCCGCGGTTCAAGAGCACTCGGCGTTAGGCGCTGGTACCCACGTCATCGCGCCGATCCGCGTACATATAGAGGGGTTTTGCGCGGCCTTCGACAACCTCGCGATTGATCGCAATCTCCTCGACATTTTCCAGGCTCGGCAATTCGAACATAGTGTCGAGAAGAATCGCTTCCATGATCGAGCGTAACCCGCGCGCGCCGGTTTTTCTCGATATTGCCTTTTTGGCGATGCCGCGAAGCGCGTCTTCGGAAAACTGAAGATGAACGCCCTCCATATCAAAGAGGTGCTCGTACTGCTTGACGAGCGCATTCTTGGGCGCTGTCAGGATCTCAACCAGTGCATCCTCGTCCAAATCCTCGAGCGTCGCAATCACCGGCAAGCGGCCGATAAATTCCGGGATCAAGCCAAAGCGCAGCAGGTCCTCGGGCTCGACGTCGCGCAACACCTCGCCGGTTTGGCGATCATCGGGGCTACGCACATCCGCGCCAAAGCCGATCGAGGTACCCTGACCACGGGCCGATATGATCCGTTCCAAACCCGAAAAGGCGCCGCCACAGATGAACAGTATGTTGGTCGTGTCGACTTGGAGGAATTCTTGCTGCGGGTGCTTGCGTCCGCCCTGCGGAGGTACCGACGCAATGGTACCTTCCATGATTTTTAACAGTGCCTGCTGGACACCTTCGCCGGAGACGTCGCGCGTGATCGATGGGTTGTCTGATTTACGGCTGATCTTGTCGACTTCGTCGATATAGACGATCCCGCGCTGTGCCCGCTCGACATTGTAGTCGGCGGCCTGAAGCAGCTTCAGGATGATGTTTTCGACGTCCTCGCCGACATAGCCCGCCTCGGTGAGCGTGGTGGCGTCGGCCATCGTGAACGGCACATCGATGATGCGGGCAAGGGTCTGCGCAAGCAGCGTCTTGCCACATCCGGTCGGGCCGATAAGGAGAATATTCGATTTGGCGAGCTCGACTTCGGCGTTCTTGGAGCTCTGGTTCAGGCGCTTGTAGTGATTGTGCACGGCGACCGACAGCACCCGCTTGGCATGGTCCTGGCCAATAACATAATCGTTGAGCACAGTACAAATATCGGTCGGGGTGGGAACGCCGTCGCGGGCCTTGACCAGGGTCGATTTGTGCTCCTCGCGAATGATGTCCATGCACAATTCGACGCACTCATCACAAATGAATACGGTCGGTCCCGCAATGAGTTTGCGCACCTCATGCTGGCTCTTCCCGCAGAAAGAGCAATACAGGGTGTTTTTGGAGTCGCCGCCGCTGGATTTGCTCATAGGTCCCCCAAGGGTCGCCAAGCAGGCGTAGTTTGCCGTACGGTCAAAGCCCACACAACAGGAAAAAGGCTAAAGAATCAATGGCCGAAGTTGCCTTTGAAGGAAATACTCTATTGCGTTGATGGTCCTAGGTGGTTGCCGTTTCGTCGTCGATGGCCGCCCGTTTTGCGACGACCTCATCGACAAGCCCGAATTCCAGCGACTCGGTCGGGGACATGAACTTGTCCCGATCCATGGCTTGTTCGATCACCTCGATCGACTGCCCCGTATGTTTTCTGTAGATCTCGTTGAGACGGTCGCGCGTCGCCAAGATCTCCCGGGCATGAATTTCGATATCCGCAGCCTGACCCTGCATTCCGCCTGACGGTTGATGGATCATGATCCGAGAATGTGGCAAGCAGAAGCGCTTGCCCTTGGCTCCGGCCGCCAGAAGCAGCGAGCCCATCGATGCTGCCTGCCCGATACACACCGTGGAAACATCCGGTCGGACGTATTGCATGGTGTCATAGATCGCCAGCCCCGAGGTCACTACGCCGCCCGGCGAATTTATGTAGAAAGCAATATCCTTCTTCGGATTGTCGGACTCGAGAAACAGCAGTTGAGCGCAGATGAGGCTCGACAGATCGTCGTGGATCGCCCCGGTCACAAAAATGATGCGCTCTTTCAAGAGTCGCGAATAGATGTCGTAGGCGCGCTCCCCACGGTTGGTTTGCTCCACCACCATAGGGACCAGCGTATTCATTTGCATAACTCGTCCTCTCAGATTTCCCGGCCGGCGCGCGCCGCCTCAGACGCGGTTTTCACACTTAGTCCTTTTTGGCGGATTTGGAAGGGGCTTTCTTGGCGGCGGCCTTCTTCTTGCCCGCAGCCTTCTTGCTGCCGCTCGCGGTCTTGGTTTTGGCGGCGCCTTTCTTGGCCGGCTTGGTCTTCTCAGCGGTGTCGGATTCGGGCGGCGCCAGTAGTTCTTCGACTGTAACCGGCGTGTCTGATACGTCGGCCATTTCGACGATGAAATCGATGACCTTGTCTTCGAACACCGGGGCCCGGAGGTTGGCTAACGCCTGTGGATTGCCCTTGTAGAAATCCATGACCTGCTTTTCCTGACCCGGCATCCGACGCGCCTCCTCCAACACCGCGCGGGAAATTTCTTCCTGCGAGACATCGATATTGTTGACCCGACCGATCTCCGACAACAGCAGACCCAATCGCACCCGGCGTTCGGCGATGCTCTTGTATTCCTTCTCCAGTTCGTCCTCGCTTTTTTCTTTGTCTTCCGGGTCCAGTTTGTCCTGCGCCTTGTCTTCCTGAACACGCGCCCAAATCGCGTCGAATTCGAGATTGAGCATACCTTGGGGAACGGCGAAATCGTGCTTGTCCGCCAGTTCGTCCAGAATTCCGCGCTTGAGATGGGCACGCGTGATGGTGCCGTATTCGCTCTCGATCTGTTTTCGCACCGCTTGTCGCAGAGCATCCAGCGATTCCATCCCAACGACCTTGGCCAGGTCATCGTCGACGGGTAACGGGGTTTTTTCGCGGATTTCCTTGATGTCGACCTCGAAAATGGCGTCTTTGCCGGCGAGCTTGTCGTTCACGTATTCATCGGGAAAACGAATATTGAGGTCGGCGTGGTCGCCCGACTTGAGACCGACAAGCTGATCCTCGAACCCTTCGATAAAGCTGTTGGAACCCAATTCGAGATGATGATCCTGTGCGGCGCCCCCGGGAAACGCTTCTCCGTCGACCTTGCCGACGAAATCAAGCACCAGGACATCCCCCTTCTGCGCCGGGCGCTCTTTTTCCAGCGGAGCGGTCTGACTGTACTGCGCCGCGATTCGCTCGATCGACTCGTTGACTTCCTCGTCACGAATTTCAACGACCCGACGGTTCAGCGTCAAAGCGCTCAGATCCGGCAGCTCGATTTGCGGCAGAACCTCGATTTCCAATGTGTATTCAAGGTCCGCGCCCTCCTCGTAGGTCGTTACCTCGACCTTAGGCTGGAGCGCCGGACGCAGGTCCCGTTCCATAATTGCCTGGGAAGAACTGTCATTGACCGCCTGCTCGATGACCTCGTTCATCACCGCCGTACCGTAGCGTTGACGTAGGATGGATTCGGGCACCTTGCCGGGCCGGAATCCGGCCAGGCGCACCTCGCGGCCAACCTGCTCGAGCCTTGCTATCAGTTTCTCATCAATCTCGGCCGCCGGAAGAATCACTTTGAATTCGTGCTTCAGCCCTTCGGACTTGGTTTCGGTAACCTGCATCGATCTCTCTTTGCTATCCGAGTACGCAGCGCTGGCGGCGCTGGACGTCGTTATGATTCCCATAATTTGGTGCCGGCGGAGGGACTCGAACCCCCACGACCGGAGTCACCAGATCCTAAAGGTGGTGCGGGTGAAGGGACTCGAACCCCCAAGCCCTTACGGGCGCTGGCTCCTAAGGCCAGTGCGTCTACCAGTTCCGCCACACCCGCGCAACATTGATACGAGGCCGGCAACAAGCCGCGGAACATCTACGCCGCTTCAGACTGCGGTTCAAGTACCCTAACGGCCCATTCCTTGCTTTGAGATTAGGGCACTGAGGCCCGGCGTCGATGCGGTGACCGCTTGATCCGGCGGCGGTCGTTGAGGTGGCGACGCCATGAAGGGTCACCCGCCGGGCGAGGTCGAGATCTTGGGCTCCCTCGCGCATTGCTGCCCCGGTACTACGGGCCGAGACGGCTAAGTATTCCCCTGGCGCAGGCGTCGAGGATCGCATCGGCGTCTATGCGGTGATGGCGATAAAGATCGTCAATATCGCCGGACTGGCCGAAATGCTCGACCCCCAGCGCTTCGACACGATGGCCAAAAACGGCCCCCATCCATTCCAGGGTCGCAGGATGGCCATCGAGCGCAGTCACGAATGAGGCGGTTGGCGCAAGCCGCGCCAGGAGCCGCTCGACATGTGCCCGGGCGTCCGGTTTACCGGCCTTTCGGGCCTGCGCCGCGGCGTGCCATCCCGCATTCAGGCGATCGGCCGACGTCACCGCGAACAATCCCGCACCCGGCACGTCGGTCTGTAGGTCGCGGTGTGCCGCAATCGCCTCGGGCGCAACGGCACCGGTATAGACGATGGCGATTTCCGCATCCTGGGCCGGCGGCACGAGCCAGTATCCGCCGTCGATGATCTGCCGGTGAAGCTCGTCGTCGATCGTCCGCGCCGGCTGGCCGAAGGTACGCGTCGATAGGCGGAGATAAACCGAGCCTCCCTCGAGATCACGCAGCCAGTTGGTGTCGCTTTGACCGACCCCATCGCGCTGCAGGTAATCACAAGCCCAACACAGGATGGATGAAAGCTCATCGACGAAAGCCGGCTCAAATGCAGCGAGCCCGTCCTGGGCCATGCCGATGAGGGGCGAGGAAATCGATTGGTGGGCGCCGCCTTCCGGGGCCAGCGCGACCCCCGACGGTGTTGCTACGACGATGAACCGCGAATCCTGATAACAGGCGTAATTCAAAGCATCCAACCCGCGCTGGATAAACGGGTCGTACAGCGTGGCGATCGGCACGAGTCGCGCGCCAAACAACGACCATGTCAGTCCGAGTGCGGCCAGCAACGTGAACAGGTTGTTCTCGGCAATTCCAAGTTCGATATGCTGCCCTTTCTCCGACATGTTCCAGGATTGCGCTGAAACCACTTTCTCGTGGCGAAAAACGTCCGGTCGGTCGCGGCGGTCGAAGATGCCGCGCCGGTTGACCCAGCCGCCGAGATTGGTCGAAACGGTGACGTCCGGCGAACAGGTGACGATATGGTCGGCAAGCTGCAGGTCGCTCCGGCCAAGCTCATTGAGGATCTTGCCGAACCCTTCTTGGGTCGACGCCCGCTCGCCAACATCAACCACCAAGCTATCCGGCACCGGAACGGCCTCCGCCTTGTAGCGCCGCGGAAATGCTCGGGCAAAAGGGACCTTGGCAAGAAAGTCATCCAATGACTCGGGTTCTACATCGAGCCCGGCATATCGATCCCACTCCAGGCCCGCCGGAACTTTCATCGATTTCTGGAAAACCGTCATTTGCTCGGGATTCATAAGACCGGCATGGTTATCCTTGTGACCGGCGAAGGGCAGTCCGTGTCCTTTGATCGTGTATGCAATAAAGCAAACGGGACGGTCGTCATCGACGTTGCGAAAGGCATCGAGGGCGGTTTCCAGATCGTTGCCGCCCAAATTGGTCATTAGATCCGACAAGGCGTCATCGTCGAGGTCGTCGAGCAGTGCCGGGATGCCCGCGGCAGCACCAAGGTCTTTTTTTAAGCGTTGCCGCCAAGCGCCGCCGCCCTTGAAAGTCAGCGCCGCGTAAAGGTCGTTGGGGCAATCATCGATCCAACTTCGCAAGGCGCCACCGCCAGGGCGCTCGAACGCGGCTTCCAGCATGCCGCCATATTTGAGCACCTGAACATCCCATCCCATGCCGGCGAAGAGTTGGTCGATACGGGTGTAGAGCCGGTCGCGAACAATGCTGTCGAGGCTCTGGCGATTGTAGTCGATTATCCACCATAGATTTCGCACGTCGTGCTTCCAGCCCTCGAGCATGGCTTCGAACACGTTGCCTTCATCCAATTCGGCGTCGCCCATTATCGCCACCATCCGCCCCTCGCCGATGGAATCGGGGGCCAGGCCCTTGAGCCGGACATAGTCTTGGGCCAGCGAAGCGAAGGTCGTCATCGCGACGCCAAGACCGACCGACCCGGTGGAAAAATCGACGTCGTCGCTGTCCTTGGTTCGGGAGGGATAGGATTGGGCGCCACCGAAGGCGCGAAAGCGATCGAGGTTTTCACGACTTTGATGGCCGAGGAGATATTGGATGGCGTGGAAAACCGGACTGGCGTGGGGCTTGACTGCCACGCGGTCGGTGGATTTGAGCACGTCGAAGAAAAGCGCCGTCATCAGAGTCGCGACCGATGCGCTCGACGCCTGATGGCCCCCAACCTTCAGTCCGTCGCGCGATGAACGCAGATGGTTGGCATTGTGGATCATCCACGAAGATAGCCACAGCACCTTGCTTTCCAATTGTCGCAGGATGAACAGCCGTTCGCTTTCGGTCATTTCCGGCACGGTCGTATCAGGCATGGCGCAGCAATATACCGCGGTTGATCGATTTACGAGGATCAATCCGCATTTGTCCGGGCCTATCGCGACGCCTAACCGCCACTCGTTTGTTGTCTCGGTTCCGGCGTGCACCGGCTCAAGACTCTTCCCGTCACCAAATCATGCGCAGGCGCGGAATATTCAGGCGCTGCGTTCCTTGGCGAGGCTGCGCATGGCGGATGAGGCGGCGATCGCGCCACTGCCCCGATAGGCCTCGTGGTTGCTTTCGATTTGGTCAAGGCGATAGAGATAGTTGACCATCATGCCGGCGGATTGACGCATGCCCTTGTCCGAGACGTCTCCCAGCCAATTCAATGTTTCGACGCGGGCGCCATTGTTGAGGTGAAAGTTGGCGACCGGGTCGCGCGCCCGACCGTCCGGTCGCTTGGCATGCAAGAGATAGCGCCCACATGCCCGCATCAGCGGCGCCTTCAGCGCGTGGGCCAACTTCTCTTCCATGCGCCAATCGGCCAATGCCAACAAGGCTATCAAATCATCAGGAACCGAAACTCTTTGGCCAGCCTCGCCAATCATTTCAATTTCACGGGCGTCAAGCACGTTGCCGACGCCGTCGGCCGATTCGTCGCGCAACCAGGCCATGAACCCCGGAATCGGCGACAGGGTCGCGAAAGTCCTGAGTGTCTTGAACTCGGCCGCCAGGTGATCGACGACGCGCTTGATCAAAAAATCTCCGAAGCTTATGCCCGCAAGACCCTTTTGCGCATTGGAAATGGAATAGAAAATGGCTGTCCGCGCCGATTGCGGATCAAAAACGGGCGCTTCCTCGTCGAGGAGTTCCTGTATATCGCCGCTGACCTTCTCGACCAGCGCAACTTCAACGAAAATGATAGGTTCATCCGGCATCCTATTGTGAAAGAATGCAAAACATCTCCTATCCGAACCCAGGCGATTCTTTAAATCAGCCCAGCCCTGGATCTCGTGGACCGCCTCGTAGGCGATCAATTTTTCAAGCAGCGCGGCCGGCGAATCCCACGTTATGCGCTGAAGATCGAGAAAACCGACATCGAACCACGACCGCAGAATATCCTTGAGATCGCCTTCCAATGCCCGCAAATGCGCGTCGTCGCCGGCGATTTCCAGCAGTTCCGAACGCAAATCGACAAGAAACTTGACCCCTTCCGGGAGCCCGTTGAACTGCGTCAGCAAACGGCGGCGTGGCGGCTCGAGCGCGGATCGAAGGGCGATCGACATCTGGCGCTGCTTTTGCTCATCTGCGTCCGCAACATCGAGCACGGATTTGGCAGCGCCCGCTACCGCGGCATAGTCGCAATCGAAATCACGGGCCAGAATGCCTAGAAATCTTTTCCGGCCCGTTTGATTGAGCCCCAAATAGGTCTCGCCCAAAGACGCCGCCCTGGCCCGCGCCGAAACTTCACCGCCCTTCGCCTCAAGACAATCGGTCATCTGCCGCCGTATCTGGTCCGCGTCATCGTCGGGCAGGTTGGGCCGCGGCGCCTTCGTCCACAGCAAGGGAGCCGCATCGGCGATCTCCCGCCATCCTTCCCGCACGTTACGGAGAGCACGGTCGATCAGGCTTTCTGCGACTGCGTCCGACATTGCGCCTCCGCTGGTACGATCGAAAAAACTCAAGAAATCTCAATTCATAGATCGGCGTCGATCCGGTTCAAGACAAGGCGTTTGTCGTGCGGTGCCGCAGTGGTCTGCGCGAGCTCGGGGCGCCTCATGCGCCGTGAATCAACCGCCCAACGACCTTGGGCAGCTGATCGGGCAGATCTTCGGCGATCAACCCGAAGCCGATATCGTTGGCCGCTTCCGCGTGCAGCCATGCGCCCGCCGCCGCTGCCTCGAATGGTGCCATGCCCTGGGCCAACAAACCCAAAATGACGCCCGAAAGGACATCGCCAGCACCCGCCGTGGCCAAGAATGCCGGCGCGTTCTCGATGATGGCCGCCCGCCCGTCGGGCGCGGCGACGACCGTGTCTGCTCCTTTGACCAGTACCACGGCGCCGGTTTGTCTGGCCGCGGCACGGGCCCTTACAAGACGACTTCCCTGATGAGAGAACAGTCTTTCGTATTCGCCGTCATGCGGGGTCAGCACCGCCGGGCCGCGGACGGCGGAGAACAGCTCGGGCGGCGAATCCGCGAACACAGTCAACGCATCGGCATCGAGTACGCAGGCCCGCCGGGTCGCCAACGCGGCCTTGACCGCCGCGCGAGTGGCCAAATCGACTCCGTTCCCGGGGCCTACCAGGATTGCGGTTTTCCGAGGATCGTCCAGGAAAGCGGCGAATTCGCCGTTTTCGGTCACAGGCTTAACCATTACCGTCGTCATCGCGCCGGCATAGATCGGAAAGGCCTCGGCGGGACAGGTGATAGTGACGAGGCCGGCGCCGGCGCGAAACGCTGCCCGTGCGGCCAAACGCGCGGCACCTGTCAATTCGCCGCCACCTCTAATCACCGCATGGCCGCGGCGATATTTGTTGTCGTCCAATCGCGGACGGCGCAGGTGCGGGGACCATAGCGCCGGCGCGTTGGCCGTGGTGCGCGGCTTGATTGATTCCAAGGCAGACTGCGGAATGCCAATGTCGGCGACGACGACCTCACCACAAAGAAGACGGCCCGGCAGTAACAGATGGCCGGGCTTCCGGCGAAAGAACGTGACCGTCAATTCGCACTGTGGAGCGGCGCCCAGGATAGTGCCATCGTCGCCGTGTACACCGCTCGGTACGTCGACGGCGACACAGGGCAGACCGTCGCGTTCGTTGATGAGGTTTATGATATCGAGGATGACCCCATCCAAATCACGGGTGAGGCCGGCGCCAAACAGGGCATCGACCGCCAATTCCGCGCCGTCGAGGATGCTCGGCGCCAATTCCTCTGTTGCGCCGCGCCACCGTTCCGCATGAGCCCGCGCATCATCGGGCAGGTTTTCGGTTCGACCGACGAAGCCGAGGCGTACCGGCCACCCATCGTCGGCGAGCAGTCGCGCGACCACGAACCCATCGCCCCCGTTGTTCCCGGGTCCGCATAGCACGGCCACAGGGCACGGTGCCCACCGCGCCTTGATCGCATCCGCGACCGATTTTCCGGCCGATTCCATTAGTTCGAGACCGGAAATACCGGCCTCGATCGCGTAGGCATCGGCCTGCCGCGATTCGGCTATCGACAACAGCGCGTTTTCGGGGGGAATCAAACTATCGCCGACCATGCTTTCATCGTGTAGTTGGTTTCGAGATTGCGATCTTACATCGCCGGCACCGGCGTCGTCATTGTCTGGGTCAATTGCAACCTTGCCGGATATCGCACAGGCACCCATATTTCGACTAGGGTCGTACGAACGAACAGCCCCAATTCGGGAATTGGGTAATGTATACCCGGAAGCTGAGACTTATCCCCATCCTATTGCCGCTGGTTCTTGCAGCTTGTGCTTCGGAACCGCCTCCGCCCTTGATGTCGCCCCTGTCCGAGGCAGGACGCTATGGTTATAGCGACAAGAAGACGGGGCGGGACAGCTACGAAGTCACCTATTCGGGTCCATCGATTCGGACCGGATCGACGCGGGCCGGCCGAGAAGGCGACCGCAAGGCGGCAAAGGCCCAAACCTATGATCTTGCGCTTTGGCGTGCCGCTCAAGTCGCGATCGACAATGGCTACGAAGGCTTCGATATCGACCGAGAAGACGATGAGATCGAAGTCACTGTGCGCCAGGGATACTATCCCTATTACCGACCGTTTTATTACGGACCGGGACGATACTATGGGCATCCCAGTCCCTACGCCGGCTTCTACGACTACCCGAGTTATGGCAGATACAGGGATACATCGCTTCGCGCTGTGACCACCTTGGCCGTATCCATGAAAAGTTCGGCGGCGGACAGCGAGTTCGATGCCGCCGCCACCGCCGCCCGGATGGCGCTCAAATTTCCCGGCACCGCTTCCGCTACCGGTGAGCCGGACAACGAACCGCCAAATGTGAGCTATTGACACGAGTTCCCGGCTTTCGCCCGCCATGGCAACTGTCTCATCAAGGGCGAAGACACATGAACGCGCATCCAGATCTTCACTCGAACCAGCTTTAGTCGCTCGAGACTAATCGAAGCATGTTTTCCGTCGCGGGCGGCGAGGCGTCGGAAATGCACCCTTTTGCGCGAGCACGGCGGCGCCCGGCCGCAAACGCCACAACGGCTGGGAGGCATTCAGATATCCGGCCGCATGCCCCGCCGGGGCCAACAATACCGCACGGCTATCGACGTGGCGTTAACCATATTGCAACGCTTGGAAGACAGATTCCCTCGGAGTCGCCGCAAAGCGGCCGGCCGGCGGCCAATAGAACACGGGCAACGCTAACTCCAATAAGGATCGGTCGCCGGATGACTGACAACACAGAAGAATGCACCACGTTTCGCCTATTCGCCGGCACCGCGACTGGTCAATGTGGTGGAACTAGGCGCGCTGATTCGAAAAATTTTAGGCCTGATCAATGATCGCTGGCCGAGACTCGCCCCAGCGTAGACCGATTGTCGATCTCCTGATCGCGTTGTCGCTGGCCAATCTTTGTTTCCTTTACATTTGGCGCGAATTGTTGTTCGCCGACGGCGCGGACCTATACTGGATACCCGATTACACGTCTCAAACCTATCAAGCCATCCTGATCAACGTCATCGTACTCGGTGCCGGGCTTTACGGCGTGATCACCTATCTGTCCCACAGTCAGGTGCGCTGGCGGGCCGTACTCGGGCGTCTGGTATTCATCGCTTTCTTCATCTTCCCGCTAAACTATCTGCGTATCGTTCTCGGCATCAATGACAGCACGATCGTTTGGCTTCAGGATCATTGGTGGATCTCGTTGCCTACGATCCTGGCATGCAGTGCGTTCGCTTTCTATCTCCTTTTATTCCGACTGAAAGAGGTGGTGAGGGTACTCGCGGTTCTCTGCCTGATTATGTCGCCGTTCGCGTTCATGACCTTGGCTCAAGCGTTGTGGTCGGCCATCGAGCTCTCATCCGACCAGCGTGTTTCGATCCAGCGGTCAATTCCTGAGCATCATCCGACGCAGCGAGTTCTTTGGCTGGTGATGGATGAGCTAGATCTAAGATTGGCTTTTCTCGAGCGACCGGAATGGCTGGCACTGCCTGCTTTCGACCGCCTACGAAACCAAGCGCTTTTCGCAACAGATACGGTCAGTCATTCGCTCAACACGAAGGAGGCCATCCCCTCTTTCTTGTTGCAAGAAATTGTCAAGCATGCCGAGCCCACCGGCTCTGCGGAACTTCGCCTAACCTTCGAGGATTTCGAACACGCGGAAACCGTAAATATCACCGGTGTGCCAAATGTTTTTTCTGAGGCGCAGGCACTGGGAGCGACGACCGCCGTGGTGGGCGCCTATCATCCATATTGCCGGCTATTTGGCGATCAGATGAACTATTGCCGGAACTATGCCATTACCAGCTACACACCCGTGGCCACCAGCAACCTCGGGCAGGAGATCTGGTCGCAGATTAGCGGCACCACGCCGCTGCTTAGACGTGCGAATGCAATCAGAATCCATCGGGAAAGCAAAAAGCAGATTCGCGCCCTTGCGGCGGATCCGAGATATGACCTTATCTACATGCACGCCATGGTCCCGCACGGCCCCAACATTTGGAATTCCGAGACTAATCGGTTCACCGTCTTGAACATTTCCAGGACCGGCTATTTCGACAACCTGATCTTGGCCGATACTTTGCTTCGGGACATTCGCTCCAGCATGGAACAGGCGGGGCTGTGGGACGATACGGCCGTCTTGGTGACTTCGGACCATGAATGGCGGTACGCCAAATTGTATGACGACCGCCGGACGCCCAAATTGCCGTTTCTCCTAAAGATGCCCGGACAAAACGTGCCGCTCGAATACGACGAGACTTTCGCGCCTATGCGGGTGACGAAAGATCTCATACTAGCAATCATGGCCGGCCGCCTGTCGACGGCATCGGGCGCCGCCGATTGGCTGCGTCGGCGCTCGGTCCAGATCGCGAGTAATTAGCATACAGGCTGCGAATGCGGCATCACCGGCCATTCGAAGCCCGCCAGATCCAAACACTCGATTTTCACCTCTTCAGAACCCAAGAAGTGAATCACAGCATTGCAATCTATGGAATCAGGTTTATGGGTATATCTCCCAGTTTGATCGTGGGTCACTGCAATCGCAAAGGCGTGATATGGCTATTCGAGTGTTTCTACTTTTCATGTGTCTGTCCGTGTTGGCTAGCTGTTCCGAATGGGTACGGGAAACACCATGGCTGGGTGAAGCACCCGAAACCGATGACCAAAAAAAGCTGTGCGAATTCGGAAAGGTCTATTCGCCGACCATGATCGTACGCTACCACGAGGCCGACGAAGGCCGCCTTTTCTTTGGCGACATCACCAATTTCCAGGCCTTCGCCGACAACGATTGGACCACGGTCCGTTCCGCCATGGCCCGGCCGGAAGAGACGGTTTATGAGCAGAAGGTGAGGACCGATTGCTATAACGAGGCGACCGATCGTTATTACCCTTGTATCAGGAAACTCCAGATCGACCTGGGTGAGGTTGGCGCCGTCGTTCGTTCCAATTTCGCGGACCCGACCGAGATGGCGCTGCGCTATTGCTCCGAAGCGGCGCGCAACGCATGGAAGGAACAGGCGCGCTTTGCCGAAACCAATGAATCCCAGGATTGCGTGGTAACTGTCCGGGCGCTGTGTCCGCTCCCTCATATGGAAAAGTCGCAACCCGAGCCAGAATAATGCCCGTGGACACGGACCGACATTCGCCACAAAGTGCGGTTATTTACGACCAAACATCGCGAAAAGTGCCAGCTGTGGGACGCATTCCAGCCCTGGCAGGCGGAAGCGCCGCTCGAAAAGTGGCGGCCATCGCGCCGCCGTCGACGCTTAGCGTATAATGGCGTCCTGCCTTCGCTGCGGACGCGAACTCCCTCGCGGCAAACGCATTTGCTCACGATGCGGCCCGACCAAAACAATTTCGACGTTCAGGAAGCGCTTGCTGCGCATGGTGTTGATGTTTTTCGGATTCGTCCTGCTGTTCTACATCCTATCCACAATAGTTGACGTGAATTCGCCATGATCGGCCGGAGGTGCATGGCGGCGCCGGAAACGAGCAATCGGCGAGGGCAATGCGCGGGTCAATAGCATTCCTATCCACCTGAATGATATGCATTACGCCTTGTCGGCATAACGGCTTTGGGTCATGCTAGGTGCCTAAAGTAATCACGGTAGTTTCACCGGAAAAATCATTCGGACAACAGGAGGAGGACGGCGAAATGAGCCTGAGGAAGATTGGTTGTGTAATCGCGATCACGGGTATGATGGCAGCCCCAATCGCCAGTTGCGCGTGGATCGAGGAGCAGACGGGGCTCGGGCAAAAGACACAAATTGGCGCCGCCGGCGGTGCGGCGGCCGGTGGTCTTCTCGCAGCTGCGGTCGGTGCGAGTCCGGTGGGCTTGGCGGCCGGCGTCATCCTTGGCGGTCTCGCCGGCGGCGCGGTCGGAAGTTATCTCGACAACAAGGATAAGGAAGAGGCGCTCAAGGCACAGCAACAGGCGTTGGCGAACAATAAGGCTGGCCAGACGACCGATTGGAGCAATCCTGACACTGGTCATACAGGCAGCTACACGCCACAGAACACCTACACCACCAAAGACGGGCTGACTTGCCGGGACTACTCGCAGACCGTCACCATCGACGGTAAGCAGGAAAACGCGACCGGGACTGCCTGCAAAATGGCCGACGGCACCTGGCGCGTGCACAACGCCTAAAATTCCGGCGATTGCTATCCGCCCTACGTCCTTCCGCCGCCTCCGCGGGCCATCACAATCGGTTGGCCGCGGAGGCCGCGAAGAGGCTGTGCGCATCGCGCTCGAGGTGTTGCCTGTCGTAAGGAAGGACCGCACTGGCAGCACGCAACGGGGAAGACATCGCTAGAAACGCCCCTCGCTCCAATCGTCATGGACGATCTGGAGAATACTCCTATTCCAATTAATGCGCTGGTCCCGATACCTTGCCGCCTACGTCGATGCGGAATCGATCCGAGCGAAGCTCGAATCCCGTGGATCTCAGGCGCGGGCCTTTGTCGAGCCATGGAATCGAAACAGGACCGGGTAGGTTAGAGCTACCGATGCTCCTCAGTGTCTTGGAAGATGAACCATGAAAAACACGGTTATCGAAATAAATTTTACGCAAAATATAGAAGAATTAACTCATTTTTACTATGCTAAGTAAGTGGGTTAACAATATTTAAACAGTATTTATTGGCAATATGTTAACTCGATTACTGGTACACGACATACGATCACGGGCCTGAAGTGCCCCCACCAATCTGTCTAGGTGAAGCGGGGCTGCTAGGAACCGAGGCAAACCGGTAGTGAAAGCGGAGATAAAACAATGGCGACCATCACAGGCAATGGAACCAGCGAAACCCTCAACGGCACCGCCGAGTCCGATCTCATAGACGGCAGAGGTGGAAACGACACAATCAATGGACTCGCCGGCGAGGACGAAATCATTGGCGGTCGCGGCCACGATACGCTCAATGGCGGCGACGGCGACGATCTCTTTCTCTATGACGGCACCAACAACGGCTTCGACACCCTCAATGGCGAGGCCGGAACCGACGTCGCCATGGCCGTCTCCGCCGGCACGGTCATCGGAGTCGACGGCTACAACAATGGGGTCGAGGAATTCCTGGGCGACATCACGGGTGATACGATCATCCGCGACCGGAGCGGCAGCCATACTTTGGATTTTGCCAATACGACGCTGACCGATATCGCCGAAGTCGACGCCAGAAACGGGCACGACGTTGTCACCGCTTCGAACCTCAGCGATGGCGCGTATCGCGGCGGCGGCGGCCACGATACGCTCAACGCCGGAGGCCAGACGACAACGTGGCTCTACTCGGGAACGAATAACGGGTTCGACACCTTCAACAATGGTGCGGGCCAATCGACGGCGCGGGCCGAGGACGTCGGCACGATCATCGGCGTCGACGGCTATGCCAACGGCGTCGATGCGTTCGAGGGCCATGCTTCCGGTGACACGGTCATCCAAGACCGTGGCGGAAGCCATACCCTGGATTTCTCAAACACCGCGCTGAGCAATATCGACGAAGTGAATGCCGGCGGTGGGCACGATGTCGTGACGGCGTCGAACCTTGGCGCCGGGGAGTACCGCGGCGGCCGAGGTAACGACACCCTAAATGCCGGCGATGCCGCAACCACTTGGCTCTACTCCGGCGACCGTAACGGATTTGACACCTTTAGCCGGGGAACAGGCGAGTCAGTGGCCTTGGCTGAAACCGCAGGCACGATCATCGGCGTCGACGGCTATGCCAACGGCGTCGACGCGTTCGAGGGCCATGCGTCCGGTGACACGGTCATCCAAGACCGTGGCGGAAGCCACACGCTGGATTTTTCCAGTACCGCGCTCTCGCATATTGCCGAAATCGACGCGCGTGGCGGCCATGACACCGTCAGGACGTCTAATGAAAGTGCAGCCAATTATCGCGGCGGGCGGGGAAACGACACCTTCGAGATCGGCGCTGCTGATGCCACGTTCCTTTACGACGATACGAACAACGGCCGCGACACCTTCACCGGCAATGTCGCCGGCGACGGCCAGATAAGTACAATTCTTGCCGAGGCGCCCGGCGCCGTTATCGGCCTGACCAACAACTTCGTCGACGGTGTCGACGTGATCGACGTCAACAACCTAGCCGGTGTCAGGGTGGTCGGCACGGGCGGCGCCGATACGCTCGATTTCACGGATGTCACCGTCATAAATAATCCGGACGATTTCGAGATCGACGGCGGCAACGGTCAGGACACGATCACCGGGACATCCAGCGTCGACCGCGTACTGGGCGGACGCGGCAACGACACGATCAATGACAGTGGCGGCTTCGACGAAATCATCGGCGGTCTCGGAGCGGATCTGATCAATCTTTCCGGTGTCGATGGCACGGGTGATGAGATATTCCTGCTGTCGGTAGACGAGTTCGGCGATACGGCGACCGGCTTCAACATCGCGGGTCCCGCCGTGGGAGGCGATCTCCTCAATCTCGAGGATGTGCTCGATGGATTCATTACCAGCAATCCCGCCACCGCGTTGCAAGACGCGGTGGACACCGGGTTCGTTTCCTTTGCCGGCGACGCGACGCAGACCCAAGTCCTGGTCGATACGAACGGCAACTTAGATGGGATCACCGACTTCCAGGTCGCGCTCACTTTAGACGGGTTGTCGTTCGTGGATATCAACACAAGCATCTTCGACCTCGGCGACAACATCGTTACCGGCGTGATACTCGAATAGAGGCTAGGTCTTTGTCGAGAACGGCCTGAACCTTTGCCGCGAATCAGGCGCCAGCTCGGGAAATCCACGACAAAGTGCGCTCGCGAAGTCGGTGCAAGGTCTCTGAAGGCAATCGCGGGCTAGTAGTGGTTCATGGCCTGTTAGCAATTTTTGTGGTATGAATTAGCGGTGGCGGTCCAATTCTCTTGGCCACCACTCGACACCGGAACGGTCGCGACTTAACCCGCCGCGGCCGTTCCTTTTTTATGGGCACCAGTACGCCCGACCGCAACCGAAAATCCGCAGCGCTTTTCATCGAACAGAGCGATTCCGGCCCGGGAAAGGACACCCACTACCATGATGACTAGGCATCTACCGACAGCGCTCTGGTGCACGAAGTCAGACACCAAGTGTAGCATCAGCAATAGGTTTAGAGATGATGCCTTTACTTGGCGCGTTGGAAGCTAACGAAAGGGTCTCACCTGAGAGAGAGGTGACAGTTCATACAGGGGACATAGGCTACAACTTTGGGCCTATAAGGAGAACGTGGAGATGCTGTGGAAGGCGTGTCACGTGGAAGTTGAACGCTTCGTCTTGCGGGGCGGTTGCAGGACGGCGAGAAGATGGTACCGCTGTGCAGGGGCGTCGATATCTCGCGCAAGACCAGCTACAGGATTTTCGACCACAACAAGGACATTGACTTTGAAGGGCTGACGGGCCGCGCCCGGTAGCCAGAGTGATATGCCATTCAGATACCGTTCTAGGTAGAAAGCCGGACCGCTCAACTGAAGCGAGAGCGGCCAAATGGCGCGCGCCGAAATTGCGCGAGGGACTGCACCGTCTGTAGCCCAAATCGCCTTGACGGCGATTTCCACTGTGCACGCGGTGCTCGACCGTAACAGCTCTGCCAGACGACGCGGGTACCACACGAACAGGGCGGAGCGAATCGCCATCTCTCGACTGTTTTCGCCGTCAAAATATCGGCGTCAAACAAGTCGAGGGTCAGATGTGGTTCGGGACGTCAATGAAAAACGATCTCGGTTTTTTCGAACACGACAGCAAGAAAGTCGGACCGATCCCTGACCCGTCCAATCGATAGGTGGTTCTGAAGTATCAGGAATACTCCGTAACCCATGTGTCCGTTCTTGACCGTTTGGAACCGAAAAAAATGGGGCGAGTGATGGGACTTGAACCCACGACTTCTAGATCCACAATCTAGCGCTCTAACCAACTGAGCTACACCCGCCACAGCGCGACCGTGTGTACCGCTGAAGCCATCCGAGCGTCAAGCAATTCAGCCCTACCGGCCCCGAAGACCGCCGACGATCACTTTCGGAAAGTGGTCACTTGTGCGGTCCGATACAACCGCCCTTCAATGATCGCGAAAATGGCGTGATTTTGAATCGAACGTGTCGGGCAAGATGAACACAACCGAATCCGCCGGACATGTGATTGCAAAAATCGTCGTTGTTTCGCATCTGAAGGACGACAATGTCAGGTCGGTCGTAATCTCACGAGAACCTTGCCGGACAAGTGAGGGGGTGTGGCACGAATCGCATGATGGCGCAGCGTCATGTCGCAATCATGTAAAATTTCCGCAGTGTCTCGGTGATGTGCCAGGTGCATTTTGTGCCCTTCGGGATGAAGAAGACATCACCTGCAGTGAAGGTATCGGATTGTCCGTCCGCATCCGTCACTGTCACTGACCCTGAAATGACAGTCATCATTTCATGGGCCGGGTAGCTCTCTATCTCCTCTTTGCAGGGCGCACATTCCCAGACCCCCGAAAGGATGGAATCGTCCGCGGTCGCGAAAAATGTATGGTTGAGCTCCGTGCGATCGTCACTGGTGAATGTGTCCGGCGATGCAAAGTTGGACGGCTGCATCTCCGCCACCGGATCGCCAACCGAAGACAATCTGTAAACTTTTTGAGTCATCCAAGTAGCCTCCTGTTTCGTTTTGATTGTTCGCCGCTCCAATCTTCCCGGGCAGGCCGGCCCGCCTCACGAAATTCCTCCCCTTCGAGTTACGCGGCATCGGCCCGGCCAAAGTGGGCAGCGAGGCGCTCGAGTGCTTCGTCGAGCATCGAATCCGGTTTGCAGAAACTGAATCGGGCGAAATGACGCGGCCCCTCCCCTTCGTAGAAGGCGCTGACGGGTACGCCGGCAACCCGGGCCTCGGTGGTAATGGCGCGGCAGAAATCGACGTCGTCGCCATTGAACCCCAGCGGCCGGAAATCGGTCGTGATGAAATATGTGCCGTGACATTCGATGACGCCGAAACCGATGCGCCTAAGGCCGTCGCCGATGCGATCGCGCTTGGCCTGGAGGTCACGGGTCAAGCCGGTGAAATAGGCGTCTTCCTTGCCAAGCCCATAAGCAATCGCGACCTGAAGATTTGGCGGCGTGGTGAAGACGAGAAATTGGTGACATTTGACAATGGCCGGGAACAGGCGCGGCGCGGCGGTGATATATCCGACCTTCCAACCGGTAAGCGAGAAGGTCTTTCCCGCCGAGCCGATGCGGACACAGCGGTCTACCATACCGGGCAACGTCATCAACGGAGTGTGCGGCCAGCCATCGAAAACCAGATGTTCGTAAACCTCGTCACAAACGGCAAAAGCGTCGTGGGTTTGAACCAGCTCGGCGATAAAGCTCAGTTCGTCGATATCGAAGACCTTTGCCGCCGGGTTCATCGGAGAGTTCAACAGAATCAATTTGGTCTTGTCGGAAAACGCCTGGGCGAGCGCTTCTCGGTTGAGCACCCAATCCGGCGGTTCGATCCGAACGAGGACTGGGATACCACCCGCCCGGCGTACAATCGGCAGGTAGCTGTCGTAAAGCGGCTCGATCAGAATGACTTCGTCACCGGGTTCGATCAATCCAAACAGACATGCCGCCAGGGCTTCCGTCGCGCCGGAGGTCACCAACACCTGCTGCTGCCAATCGATATCGAGGCCGTAGAAGCGCCGATTGTGCTCGGCCACCGCGCGACGCAATTCGGGAACCCCAAGCATGGACGGATATTGATTCCATCCGTTCAAAAGCGCATCAGCCGCCTTCTGACGAACGTCCAACGGGTCCATTTCTTCGGGAAACCCCTGACCCAGATTGATCGCCCCATGCTCGTTGGCGAGTTGCGACATGACCTCGAAGATCGTCGTTCCAAGATTTGAGAAGATCGTGTTGGCGGACGTCACGGGAAACACCTCTGTCGCTTGGGGCGGAATCTTAATACGGGCCGCCTCCCCCAAACCGCAACCGAATTGATTCTATATGAGGACATATCGCGTTAGACCGTCTCTTGCCGGTTTTCAACGATGCTGCCCGCGGTCAGTTCCGAATCAAGAATGGTCATCATGCATTCGGCTCCGCACACATCGTTCAACAAGCTCGACAATTCGACGATAGCAGGCCCGAGCGGTGACGCGCCCAGCGACTGCACCGTGACGACCGCACGGGTTGTCGTTGTCGTCACCGGGCTTTGTGCATGTTGCGACCAATTCCATCGCCGACACAGCACTTTGGCGTCGTCGGCATAAACCACCTCGCCCGATTTCGGCGGGTCCTCGCGCGCCGTCTCATCGCCGAGGCGAACGAACCTGTCGCCGGGTCGTGCGTAGCGGAAGGCGATGTCGCCCACGACCTTATCCAAGTCGTCGGCGCCGGCCGGAAGTATGTGCTTGAGTGAAATGGCATTGTAGGCATCGACAAACGAATTGATTCGCGGCATCGGGCGTCCGGCCAATGAATTCTTGATCAGTCTCTCGACGGAACAACGATAACTCGTTTTCTTTATCCCAAAACGGCGATAGGCCTCGCGCCAATCCCGAACGCCGGCAATCTCCGACAGCGCGGTGCCGCTGTAGGTCGCCAATATTTGAGCCTCCGTGTTGGCGACCAGCGATTCCAGCTCGGCCGGACGAGCCTCTACAACGGTCATTTCGTCTGCGACGATGACCGCCACGCGAAAGCTTGGAAAATCGCCAATGATCTCCGCGATCGTGGCTTGCATGACACGCTCCGGCAACGAAGCCATTGAGTTAGCCGTTGCCTTATACGATAACCGGCGAGTGTCAAGAACCGCCGAGGCAATTCCCATGATCGCGCCCCTTCGATCGGTCAACGGCGTTACGCTTCCCGACCCGGATCCGATCGATCCGCATTGCGTCATCCTCGAAGAACCGGCCGCGTGACAGAGACATACCCCGGGAGGCTCCAATGCTATTGACCACCCATCGCATGTCGCAATTGGGGACCGAGTCGGCATTCGAGGTCCTCGCCCGCGCCAAGGCGCTCGAGGCGGCGGGCGAGAATGTCATCAATCTCGGTATCGGCCAGCCGGATTTCCGCACCCCTGATCACATCGTCGAGGCCGCGATCAAGGCGGCGCGGGACGGTCATCACGGCTATACGCCTGCCAGTGGCATTGCTGAATTGCGGGTGGCCGTGACACATGACATCGCCCGCCGACGCGGAATCGAGATCGACCCCGATTGCGTGCTCATCGTTCCCGGCGGCAAAGTTACCATGTATTTCGCGGCGGTGATTTTCGGCGAGGCAGGCACCGAAATTCTTTATCCCAATCCCGGCTTCCCGATCTACGAGTCGATCATCCGGTTCTCCGACGCGATCCCAGTCCCTTACCCGCTGCGTGAGGAGAACGGCTTCGCCTTCGACGCCGGAGAAGTGCTTTCTCTGGTTAACGGAAATACGCGCCTGATTATCATAAACAGCCCCGCCAACCCAACGGGAGGCGTGGTGCCCAAAGCGGAAATCAACCTATTGGTGGCGGGATTGGAATCCTTTCCCAATGTGGCCATTCTTAGCGACGAGATTTATGGCCGCATGCTTTACGACGGGCGGGAACACGTCAGCCTCCTCTCCTACGACACGGTTCGCGACCGGGTCATCCTGCTTGATGGTTGGAGCAAAACCTATGCCATGACCGGTTGGCGCCTGGGTTATAGCGTGTGGCCGCGGGACTTGGTCGACATGGCGTCCAGGCTGGCGATCAACAGCTATTCATGCGTCAATGCGCCGACCCAATATGCCGGGATCGCCGCGCTCGAAGGCCCGCAGAACAAGGTCGATGAGATGGTCGCCGCATTCGACGAGAGGCGTGGCGTCATAGTCCAGGAGCTCAACCAGATCGATGGATTCAGCTGTATCGAGCCCGGCGGTGCCTTCTATGCGTTTCCCAATGTTTCCGGGTCGGGGCGAGACGCGCGTTCGTTGCAGGATAGCCTCCTTGAAGAGGCGGGCGTAGCGGTCATCGCCGGCACGAGTTTTGGCGATAACGGTGAGGGCTTCCTCCGGTTTTCCTACGCCAACACGGTCGACAATATCCGCGAGGCCATGCGGCGAATTCGGGCTTGGCTTTAGCCATGCGGTCCGCGCGGCTTTCACGACAAGGATTTCATTGTCGAGTGGAACACTTGATTTGTCATCGCCTCCATGTGATCCGATATAGGATTGGCAACCCGAAGAAGATGACCGACACGAAACCCAACGGAATTATCGCGCTGCGCACATCGTTGATCGCTCTTGCGTTCATGATCGTCGCGTTTCCGGCGGCCGCCGACCGGCCGGTCACCGCCGCGGAACGGGAGGCGCTTCTGAGCGCTATCGCACCACTCGGCTGCACGGCAACCAAGATCGAGTTTGACCCGAACAACGAAGTCTATGAGGTCGATGATGCCAACTGCAACGATGGCCGAAGCTATGATTTCGAGCTCGATGGGAGCTTCAAGGTCGTGGATGGCGAACGACCGGTCACGGATGAGGAACGGGTGCAGATCAATGAAACATTGGCGGCACTCGGTTGTTCCGCCGATTTGATGGAATTCGACGTCGACGATCGCCTCTACGAGGTCGACGGCGCGAGCTGCAGCGACGGTCACGAGTACGATATCGAATTGGAAGGCGAGTTCCGCGTGGTCACGAAACGCCGTGACCGTTGAGAAACCGTCATTACATCGACAAGATTGGCGATTAGCGTCGGCATCATGACTCCGGTCAAAGTATTCGGAATGGCGCCTGGGTCAGGTATCGCTTTTCTGCTGATCGCCGCGGCCTGGAGTCTGATCACAGGGCCGGTCACAGGGCCGGCGGACGCGGATGCGTTAAGCGATGATGCGATAGCGCAATACAGCCGCGCCCTGATAATCGGCGACGAAATAGCGTTCACGAGTGCGCTGACCGAATTGGGCGCTCGTGGCAACCCCGATATCGCCGCCGCCCTGATCCTGGCACTCCGTTACAATCGACCGGGTTCGCACGAAATCTCATCGCTGCTACAAGAGATCACCGGACACAATGCCGAAACCTGGTTCGATTGGATGGTTTGGCACGAGCGGCATCCGGAAATCGACCCCCATCCTAGTTTTTTCGACCTCAAGCTCGAAATCTTGGGTCGTATCGATTCCAATTTCCTGCGCTTCCTGGGCAACGACCGCGGCCGGCCTGATCGCTTGCACCTTCGCCTAGAGGAAATCACCTGGGGCGGTGTCACCGTTGATGGGATCCCATCGCTCGACAATCCGCAACTTATCGACGCGGACAAAGCCGGCTATTTGCGGGCTGACGATCTAGTGTTCGGAGTGGAGATCGACGGCGACGCTCGCGCCTACCCGCTGCGCATCCTGGGCTGGCATGAGATGGTCAACGACGTCGTGGGCGGCGTTTCCGTCGCGCTCGCCTATTGCACGCTTTGCGGCGCCGGCATTTTGTAGGACACAGATGTCGAGAGCCTGGAAAAGCCCCTCGTCTTTGGCTCTTCGGGACTGCTTTACCGATCGAACAAGCTGATGTTCGACCGCCAGACCGACAGCCTGTGGAACCAATTTACCGGAAAACCGGTTGCGGGACCGCTTTCCGGAAGTGATATCGAACTCGCCATTCGGCCGGTGATTATCACCAGTTGGGACAAGTGGCGCCGGAAGCACCCGTCGACCCGTGTCCTGTCGTTGGATACGGGTCACTGGCGCGATTACGGCTCGGGAGTGGTCTATCGGGACTATTTCGCCAGCCCGGATCTGATGTTCGCGGCAATCACGGACGAAAAATGGTTATCGAAGAAGAGTTACGTATTTGGAATTAGACAGGCCGGCGCGGCCAAAGCGTGGCCGCTCGAGGCCTTCGCGGAGGGTGCCGTAATCAACGATGCGATAGGAGACACCGAGGTCGTTCTTATCGGCGACGCGGCGACTCGTACCGTGCGCGCCTATGAGCGGCAAGGGTTGGTGTTCTCGGCTATGGAAGACCCAAACCGACTCAGCACCGCAGCAGGACAATGGACGCTCCGTGAGGACAAGATCGTGGGGCCGAATGGCCGCCAACTCCCGAGGGTTCCCGGTCACATCTCGTACTGGTTCGCTTGGAACGGATTTATTGGCGCGGAAAGCGAACTCTATAGACCTGACGAAGCCGGATAAGTCGGCCTCTGCGACATCACCGCCGAATCCGATTGGCACCGCGATGAAATTGACGATAAACACGGACGGTGCATTCCTGCCGAAGGAGCCGAACCGTGGCCTACGCCTACCTCAGCATTGCCATCGTCCTGGAAGTCATCGCCACCGGCGCCCTGAAGTCGGCCGACGGATTCACGAAAGTGGTCCCGAGCATGGTCGTCCTCGTCGGCTATGGCGCCGCCTTTTGGCTCCTCTCCATATGCCTGAAGACCCTCGAGGTCGGATTTACCTACGCAGTGTGGTCCGGAGTCGGGATCGCACTCGTCGCGACCATCGGCGTCATCTTTTATGGCGAAACGGTGGACCTGCCCGCGATTATCGGATTCACGCTCATCATCGCAGGCGTCGCTGTGCTCGGATTTTTTTCCGACGCCTCGTTGCATTGAAGGCATTTGGCGCGCACGGCGTGGTCCTCGCCACGGGAAAACCAGATCGCGATCAATATTTGGGCAACCTGCCTAATTATTGATCGTCTGTCGTATTTACGGTTAATTCGATTCTCTAATCCAGTCTCGTAAAATATTGTTATTTATTAGGTTTATAAACTTGGCTCGTATTTTGCTCTGATTCAAATGAAGGGCGGCCTAAATCGTGCCTGACCCGACTTCACCGTGAGCAAGGACCGCGTCTCAATGAAAAAGATCGAAGCCATCATCAAACCGTTCAAGCTCGACGAGGTAAAGGAAGCGCTCCATGAAATCGGCCTGCAAGGGCTCACCGTACTCGAGGCTAAGGGGTTCGGACGTCAAAAGGGGCATACGGAGCTTTACCGTGGCGCCGAATATGTCGTCGATTTCCTGCCCAAGGTAAAGATCGAACTGGTCGTGGAAGACAGCCTGGTCGAGCGCGCGATCGAATCGATCCAGCAAGCGGCGCACACGGGTCGCATCGGTGACGGCAAGATCTTTGTGACCGCGATCGAACAAGCCATTCGCATTCGCACCGGTGAAAAAGGGGCCGAGGCGATCTAGCATTCGGCGCCGCCGCGAGACCTCAGCCCACAACCCAAGCTTACAGGAACAATTGGCATGTCAGACGCAAGCACCGTACTGGAAATGATCAAGGAAAATGACGTTCAGTACGTCGATTTCCGTTTTACCGACCCGCGCGGCAAATGGCAGCATACCGCCCAGCACGTCACGACGATGAATGATGACGTGTTCACCGATGGGATCATGTTTGACGGTTCTTCGATCGCCGGGTGGAAGGTCATCAACGAATCCGACATGATTTTGCTGCCCGATCCGGCCTCCGCCGTCATGGATCCGTTTGCCGCCCAGCCCGCTCTGATCCTGTTTTGTGACGTGCTCGAGCCGTCGACCGGACAGGGCTACAACCGTGACCCGCGGTCGATCGCACAACGCGCGGAAGCCTACCTCAACAGTTCCGGAATTGGCGACACCGCCTATTTCGGGCCGGAAGCGGAGTTCTTCGTCTTCGACGACGTCCGGTTCGACGTGTCGATGAACAACACCTTCTACTCCATCGATTCGAGCGAGGGCCCTTATGTCAGCGGCGCCATCTTCGAGGGCGGCAATCTGGGCCACCGACCGGCGATAAAGGGAGGGTATTTCCCCGTCCCACCGGTCGATTCCATGAGCGATATACGAGCGGAGATGCTCAGCGTGATGGCGCAGATGGGGGTCCAGGTCGAAAAGCATCATCACGAAGTGGCGCCGAGCCAGAACGAACTCGGGATCAAATTCGATACCATGCTGCGTGGTGCCGACATAATGCAGATTTACAAATACGTCGTGCACATGGTCGCCCACACCTATGGCAAAACGGCGACCTTCATGCCGAAACCGATTCTCGACGACAATGGCTCGGGCATGCACACCCACCAGTCGCTGTGGAAGGACGGTAAGAACCTGTTCGCCGGCAGCGGCTACGCCGATCTTTCGGACACCGCGCTGCATTATATTGGCGGGATCATCAAGCATGCGCGAGCGATCAACGCGTTCAGCAATCCGACAACCAATAGTTATAAGCGGCTGGTGCCTGGCTTCGAAGCGCCGGTGCTGCTCGCCTACTCATCACGCAACCGCTCGGCATCATGCCGCATACCCTATGTCGCCAGCCCGAACGGCAAGCGCGTCGAAGTGCGCTTTCCCGACCCGACGGCGAATCCCTATCTCGCCTTCGCGGCCATGTTAATGGCCGGCCTCGACGGCGTTGAAAACCGCATCGATCCCGGCGATGCCATGGACAAGAACCTTTACGACCTGCCGCCGGAGGAGCTGCAAGACGTGCCGACCGTATGCGGATCGCTGCGCCATGCCCTCGAATCTCTCGACGCCGATCGCGACTTTCTGAAGCGCGGCGACGTCATGGATGACGATGCCATCGACGGTTATCTGGAGCTGAAGTGGGAAGAGGTGTTCGCCTTCGAACACACGCCGCATCCGGTTGAGTTCCAGATGTACTACAGCGCTTGACCGGCCGGCGGCCATTAACGAACAGTGAGGCCGCGCACCGTCGCGGCCCCTGTTTTCTTGGATAACTGCGCGACGTGACGCTTCCGCTCCGGACTTCACTCGATTAGCGTGGCCATGCAGGTCGGACAATCTTGAGCGAAGTCGGCATCCGCCACCCTACATATTCGTATCGCAACGGAGCAGGCCCCTGTCCAAGGAAAGAAGCGTTTCCGGACATGTCGAATTGGCGCAACCGCGTTCAGTTGCCGACAGAGTGCGAGCGCTCCGCGAAAAACACGAGGCTTCGGCGGCAGAAGTTTTGTGTCAGCGAGGACTGACCGAATCGCCCGATGATGAGGAGCTGCTCGCGCATCTTGGCATGATTTGTCTCGACTTGGGGCGGGAGCAGGAGGCGGTCGACCACCTTGAGCGCAGTGTCGGGCCGGGAAACCATCGCTCGGCCTACCGCGTCGACCTTGCACGAGCCTATTTCGCAGCGGGTCGGATCGCGGACGGCGTCGACCAATGCGAACTGTGGCTTTCGCAAAATCCCGGGTCGCCGGCCCTTCAAATCCAAATCGCCAAGCTCCTACAGAACTACAATTGTCTTAGCGAAGCGGAGGAATGTTATCGCAATGCCATCCAATCGCTGCCACGCAATGCCGAAGCGCGATTGAACCTTGGTAACTGTCTCAGCGGGCTTGGCCGGATCGAAGACGCCGAAATGGAGTTGCGGCGCGCGATCGCGATCCGGCCCGAATATGCCGAAGCCCACAATGCTCTGGGTTTACTGCTTCTGTCGCTTGGCCGATTCGAACATGCTTGGGAAGAGCTCGAATGGCGGTGGCAGACTCGCAAATTGAGCAATCACGAGCGTCGGTTCGGTCACCCGCGATGGAACGGCGAGGATCTGACAACGTCCAGGCTTTTGGTTTGGCTCGAACAAGGCGTCGGTGATGAGGTGTTTTACGCCGGAATTCTTCCAGATCTGGTCGCCGCGGGATTTGACTGTCTGGTTGAAACGGATCCGCGCCTGGTCCAGCTCATGCGGCGATCGTTTCCCGGGACCGATTTCATTGCACGCACCGACCCGCCGCATGGTTCGGCCCGGGGATCGGACATTTCATACGAAATCGCCGCCGGCAGCCTGTGGGGCCGGTTTCGACGCGATCGGGCCTCGCTACCGGCCAAGCCGTACCTAAGGGCGGACCCGGGACGGACCGGACAAATTGACGGGCGACTATCGAAGCAATCCAAAGACCGATTGAAAATCGGCGTGTCCTGGTACAGCGCAAACCCACGCAGCGGCGTCCGCAGATCGATCCCCTTGGTGCAGTGGAAATCGATATTCGAAACGCAAAATTGCCAATTCATATCCCTGCAGTATGGTGGCAATTCGGCTGAAATCGCCGCTCTTCGCGAAAAGCACGGAATCGATATTCTCGAAGACGATACCATCGACCTGTGGAATGATCTCGACAGTGTCGCGGCCCTATTGTCGACGCTCGACCTGGTTATTTCGATCGACAACTCGACAGTCCATATGGCCGGTGCCCTCGGCGTCCCGACTTGGGTGTTGCTCGCCTCTCGTCACGACGCTCGATGGCTGCGCGAGGGCGCCGAATGCCCCTGGTACGCAGCGGTCAAGTTGTTTCGCCAGGAGGATTTCAACGATTGGTCTACGGTACTCGAAACGGTGGCGTCCGAACTCGGTGACCTGAGCGATGCGACCAAGAATGATTGAATGCGGGCATCGACGAATCGGCGTAACAGAAACCATATCTCTTGTCCGCGCACTGCAGCCATGGCGTCGCGCTCACGGCACCGGAACGGTTGTTTCCACGCCGCCGTATCCGTGCACATTGTCATGGGCGCGGATGGTCACAACTTCGACCCGAGGGGGGATCCGGATGCCACCCAACGACCGGGTAAAGGGCTGTTCATCGACATGAGGGTGAAACAACGTGCGGCTTGCTAGGACCGTGCCATCCGGCGCCACCACCTCCCAACCGTTGGCAAAGTGATCCCACCCGGCATCGTCGTGACGCACGGTCACGTCGAAGCGATAGCTGTCCCCGCCCTCCGAAACGGCTTTGGCCGCGACGACATCGGCCTCGCCGGACCAGGCTGGCGAAACATACATCAGCAACATCACGACGCCGACGGATAGCCGCATTGACCTACCCCTCCAGAACCGGACGCGGGCGGCCATCTGCGGTCAGGGCAACAAAGGTATAGTCGCCCTCGGTGACCAAGATCCGGTCGGTGCCCTGTTGGCGCACCACCCAGGCTTCGATGTGAATGGTAATCGAAGTGTTGCCGATGCGCGCGACCTCCGCATAGCAGCAAAGAACGTCGCCGACATAGACCGGGCGATGAAACTTCATCGCATCAACGGCGATCGTCGCGACCCGGCCCTTGGCGCGCTTGGCCGCGGTGATCCCGCCCGCTATATCCATCTGAGACATCAACCAACCGCCGAATATGTCACCGGCCTGGTTGGTGTCCGCCGGCATGGCCAGTGTGCGGATCGCGAGTTCCCCGTTGGGTTGGCGGTTTTCCTCGGACATGGCGGCGATCATTTCCACAACATCTTGTTATTCGATCAATGTGCGCATACTTTATCGGCCAATCTGGTCCGCGACAAGGAGGTCTGCATGGCGGCCACGAATGACCTGTTCGGCGATACTCCCAATCGCAAGTCCGGCAAATATACAGCGCGCGACATCGAGGTCCTTGAAGGCCTGGAACCGGTGCGCCGCCGGCCTGGCATGTATATCGGCGGAACCGACGAACGGGCACTTCATCACTTGGCGGCCGAGATCGTCGACAACGCGATGGACGAAGTCGTGGCCGGCCACGCGAACCGCATCGACTTTCACCTGGCCAGCGACGGCACCGTGACGGTACGCGATAACGGCCGAGGCATTCCGACCGACCCTCACCCCAAATTCAAGAGCAAATCGGCTCTGGAAGTGATTCTCACCACTCTCCATTCGGGCGGCAAATTCGGTGGCGAGGCGTACGAGACGTCAGGCGGCCTGCATGGCGTCGGGCTTTCCGTGGTAAACGCACTCTCTGACGAGTTGTCGGTCGAGGTCGCGCGTGACAAGCGGCTGTGGACGCAAGTCTATGTTCGTGGCAAGCCCAAAGGAAAATTGAAATCGAGAGCGGTCAACAATCGGCGCGGCACGACGATTCGGTTTCATCCCGATCCACAGGTATTCGGCGACGCGATCGCGTTTCGGCCGGGTCGGCTTTACCGACTGGCGCGGTCCAAAGCATATCTCTTCCGCGGGGTCGAGATTCGCTGGTCGTGCGACGAGGCTTTGGTCAAGTCGGACGAAGACGTGCCGGCGTCGGCGGTTCTTCATTTTCCCGGCGGCATAATCGATTTCTTGGCCGCGGCACTCGGCGACCGGCCGACGGTCACCACTGCCCCATTCGCCGGCGAAGCGAATCTCCCCGGTAAGACCGGGCGTGTCGAATGGGTGATTCACTGGCCAAGAGATGAGGACGGGTTTTGCAATTCCTATTGCAACACGGTTCCCACGCCGCAAGGCGGCAGTCACGAATCAGGTTTACGCGCGGCATTGTCGCGCGGCTTGAAGGCCTACGGCGACCTTATTGGCAGTAAACGTGCCGGTCAGCTCACATCTGACGATGTCGGCGACGGTGCGGCTATAATGTTGTCGCTATTCATTCGTGACCCGCAATTTCAAGGTCAAACCAAGGAACGGCTCGGTATGCCGGAGGCCGCTCGGCTGGTCGAATCGACCGTCAAGGACCACTTCGATCACTGGTTGTCCGGCGACCCGGCGGCGGCCAAGGCGTTACTGGAACACTGCCTCGAGCGCGCCGAAGAACGGCTGCGCCGTCGCGAACAACGCGAACTCAAGCGTAAGACGGCAACGCGCAAGGTCAGGCTGCCCGGCAAGCTTGCCGACTGCACACGCAACAGCGCCGATGGGACGGAAATTTTCCTGGTCGAAGGCGATTCGGCCGGCGGCTCGGCGAAGCAGGCCCGCACTCGTGAAATGCAAGCGGTCCTCCCATTGCGCGGCAAGATCCTAAACGTCGCCAGCGCCACCGCGGAAAAGCTGCGCGGTAACCAGGAACTCCGCGACCTGATTCAGGCCCTTGGCTGCGGGACCGGAGAAAGTTATGACGAGGACCGCCTTCGCTACGAGCGGGTCATCATCATGACGGACGCGGATGTCGACGGCGCCCACATCGCGTCACTACTTATGACGTTTTTCTATCGCGAAATGCCGGAGCTGATCGAGGGCGGGCACTTATTTTTGGCTCAGCCCCCACTCTATCGTCTGAGCCGCAGCGGGAGGATTGTATATGCGCGCGACGACGCCCATCGCGAGGCACTGCTCAAGAATACCTTCACCGGCCACGGAAAGGTCGAGACAAGCCGTTTCAAGGGTCTTGGCGAGATGCCACCAGCGCAGCTCCGCGAAACGACGATGGATCCGGCGAGCCGCGTGCTGCTCCAAGTCACGGTCGCACGCAGCGGTAACGGCCTCGACGAAAAGGAAGTCCAGAAACAGCGCAGGAAGACGGCATCACTGGTCGAGAGTTTGATGGGCCGTAAGCCGGAGCTTCGTTTCCGCTATATTCAAGAGAATGCCCGCTTCGTGCGAGACGTGGACGTATGACCGCGACCACCGGACGCTCATGGAACGTAATGTGGGCCACGACGTCGCCCACGGTGCCGAAATCGGACCGAATGAGCTATACTGCGCGTATCGCCGACTCGCCCCGCAAGATTTGCGCGCGAACGAGGGGAATCTCGACGCCGCCCAAAAATTACCAGATCGCAAACGTTGGGCCGGTGACGCCCTACGAGGTCCCCAAACCCGCCGGCTCCCTTACCGGTGGCAAATCTGCGCCTTTTTCTTGAGCCAGCAACAAATCGTCATCGTTCTCACAAAAAATTGACATAATTCATTGATTATCTATGATCCGCCACCACTTAACGAGGCGAGTATTCTGCGGCGTTTCATTGCCGCTAGAACTATCGCATTTGGGCGAAGAATTTCATGAGTTTTAAAGATTTGGGACTTGGCGCTGATGTGCTGCGCGCCGTTGAAGACGCTGGCTACTCGGAACCGACCCCCATCCAGGCACAGGCCATTCCGTATGTGCTGATGGGGCGCGACATTCTCGGAGGCGCCCAAACCGGTACCGGGAAAACCGCTTCGTTTACCCTGCCGATGATCGACATACTTGCCGAGGGCCGCGCCAAGGCACGTATGCCACGGTCGCTGATTCTCTGCCCGACACGTGAACTTGCCGCGCAGGTAGCCGCCAATTTCGAAACCTACGGTAAGTATCATAAGCTGACAAAGGCGCTCCTGATTGGGGGCGTTTCTTTTTCCGATCAGGAGACGCTGATCGATCGCGGTGCCGATGTGCTGATCGCCACACCCGGTCGGCTCCTCGACCATTTCGAACGTGGCAAGGTCCTGCTCAACGATATCAAGATCCTTGTTATCGATGAGGCGGATCGCATGCTCGATATGGGATTCATTCCTGACGTCGTGCGTATCGTCGAGCTCCTGCCCCGCATTCGCCAAACACTCTTTTTCTCGGCGACCATTCCACCCGAGATTCGGCGATTGGCTGACAGGTTTCTGATCAATCCCAAGGAAATTTACGTGTCACCCCCGGCCTCGGCGGCGGTAAACGTGATTCAGCATATCTCGGTAGTCGATGCCAAATCGAAACGGGCCGCGCTGCGCGCTTTGCTAAGCCAGGAGACCGTTCGCAACGCCCTCATCTTTTGCAATCGCAAGCGCGATATCGGCGTACTGACCCGTTCGCTCCTGCGCCATGAATTCGACGCCGCAGAACTGCATGGCGACATGCACCAGGAACAGCGAACGAGGACCCTCGCGCGGTTCAAGTCCGGTGACGTCAAACTTCTGGTCGCCAGCGATGTCGCTGCGCGGGGTTTGGATATTCTGGAATTGTCCCACGTGTTCAATTTCGACGTTCCGATGAACGCCGAGGATTATGTCCACCGGATCGGCCGCACCGGACGGGCTGGTCGTACCGGCCGGGCATTTACGCTCGCAACCTCGGATGACCGCAAATTCATCGACGCCATCGAACGACTTATCGGCACCACGATTCCGCGGCTCGAAATCGGGGGCGTGACGACGGATGCAACAGACCGCACACCCAGCAGCGTGAAAGAGACCAGGCAACCACGCGCCAAGAGCCGGAAAGCCACCAAGAAGGGGAACGAGGACAGTTCCGGCGATGGCAAGAAGGCCTCCGTATCCGCCGAGCCGAAGTCGCGGAAATCGGAGAAGAAAGTAGCGTGTGACGCTAACGACGCGGAACGCGCGGACAAAATCCGCAAGCCCGTACTTGCCTTCGGTGACGATGTTCCCGCATTCTTCAAACAGGAGATACCGCTGCGGGCGCGTTAGGAGGCGCAGGGATGCAAACCATATTCATCATGGTCAAATGCGAACTCGGCAAGGCCTATGAAGTGGCCGACCAAGCTGTCCTCAATATCGAACAGGTTTCAGAAGTCCACTCGACGTCCGGTAAGTACGACCTGCTGATGAAATGTTATCTGGACGACAATCAGGACATCGGTCATTTCGTCACCGATAAGGTGCAGCGTCTACCGGGAATAGCGGATACATTCACCCTCATCACGTTCAAGGCATTCTCCTAGATATCACGGCATGGCGCGGCCTAGACCAGATCGGGAGGCGGCGGTTCCCGATATGGAATGGAACGCCGCGCACCCGACGGGGTGCGCGACCGGCGGCGGTCACAAACGCCGTTACTCGTGGCCAAGCACTGACCGAGGAGAGACCGAACGATGACATTCTCAATTGCCGGCCGATGCGAACGAACCGGTATGCTGGGTATAGCCATCACCACCTCGAGCATCTGTGTCGGCGCGCGCTGTCCCTGGGTGCGGGCAGGTGTCGGTGCCGTCGCCAGCCAGAACATTACCGACCCCAGCCTCGGTCCCGCCCTCCTCGACATGCTCGGCGACGGAATCGCGCCCGCGAACGCCATCAAGCAAGTTCGAACAATTCGGGAAAATATTGAGTACCGTCAGCTGACCGTAATCGATGCGGCGGGCGTCACCGCGAGTTTCACGGGCACAAAAACCCTCGGCACCCACGCCGTAGCCGAAGGCGTTGACTGCGTTGCCGCCGGCAACCTGCTCGCGAACGAAGACGTGCCCGGCGCGATGACCAGAGCGTTCGCGGACGGTTCCGATACGCATCTTGGAGAGCGATTGTTGCGGTCGCTCGAGGCCGGTGTTATCGCCGGTGATGAAATGGGCCCCGTCCACTCCGCCTGCCTCCTTGTCGCACATGATCAATCCTGGCCGCTGATCGACTTGCGTGTCGATTGGGATGAAGACTCGCCGCTGGGACAACTCAGAGACATCTGGCAAAGATACGAGCCGGAAATGAATAGCTACGTCGTTCGCGCGCTTAATCCGTCGTCGGCGCCCGCCTTTGGCGTTCCCGGCGACACGTAAGGTGAATCCGGGCAGGCACCCAAAGGAATCAGCAAAGGGGGAAATCCGGCGCTAATTCGACGGATTGACTGACCCAAGTCCGGGTTTCTGGAGCCGTCGCCGCCAGCGCCTGAGGGCGTACCAGGTCAGTATCGCGATGACGGGAATTGCCGCGGCCTGGATGATCGACCTGTCGAATGCGACCCCAGCCGAATCGGCGGCAACGAGGAAATAGCCCAAAAGACCGGCCAAATAGTAGGTGATAGCGGCGATCGACAAGCCCTCGACCGTTTCCTGTAGCCGCAACTGTAGCTTGGCCCGTTGGTCCATCGACGACAACAAATCCCGGTTTTGGGATTCGAGCTCAAGATCGATTCGCGTGCGCAGAAGTTCCGCCGCGCGGGTTACTCGCTGGGCCAGGCCTTCGAGCCGATCTGAGACCGAAACGCATGTTCGCATCGCCGGCGCCAAGCGCCGGTCCATGAACTCTCCAATCGTCTGGAAACCTTCAACGCGATTCTCGCGAAGCTCTTCGACGCGCTCCGCGACGAGCTTGTCATAGGCTCGCGCAGCGCCAAATCGATAGGCCGCCGCTGCCGCCTGCTCCTCGCTGCGCGCCGAAATGTCGGTGATCCGGTCGAGCAGCACGCGTTCGCCCTCAAGGTCCGTGACCTGCTTGATGCGGTGGGTCAACTCGGTAAGTTCTTGCTCGACGTCGGTGAGCACCGGCCCGATTTGCCGGGCCAACGGCAATGCCATAACGGCCAATAGCCGATAAGCGTCAATTTCGAGCAGGCGCTGAATGAGTCGTCCCGCCTGTCGATGGCCGAGGGCAAGGTCGCGAATCAATATTCGGCCGAATCCGTCTTCGTGAATTTGAAAGTCGGTCCACACACGTGCCGCCGAGCAGCATGGCGAAATAGGAGGCCTGTTCGGGGGCCTGTAGGTAGGCGAACGGCCTCGCGTGAAACTCGTTGGCCAGGCTAATTCGTTCGGAATGGTCGTGCATCGATACTCGGATGACTGGATTCTCAGCAAATCGCTCGAGGCGACCGGCGGGCGGCAATATGTAACACGTCGCCAAGCCGGCGCGACAACGCATTGTGCATGGAGCGATTCGTGCCAGGCCGGTTCGTAGCAGTGATCTCGCACCGCGTATTCAACATGAACCAAATCGCGCGACCGCCGCCGCATCGGCGCTGGCTTGGCGCGGTGCCGACCGCATGGCGAAATGACGACGTTGGACTGTTTTTCGGGCACGTTGGAGTCATGGGCATGAGACCCGTCGCAATATATTGCAAAAAACCTTGACCCAAGGCCTATTTTCGGAACTATAATGCATGTCACGAGGCTCTTTCACTGACAAGGCCACATTATTGCCATGCCGGAGAGCCAGTTAAATGGAGATTCGGTGCGACTCGATGATGGGTGACGATTCCTATCGCGATAACGTAGTATCGCGCCGTTCCGGGGCTATTGAACCTTCACAGGGAGGCATAAACATGAAAACGCGAGCGATCGCACTTGTATCCGCGATGGCATTGCTGTCCTCGCCCGCTTGGGCTGCCGAGGACACGGTCAAGATCGGATTCGTAACGACCATTACCACGCCGGCCGGCGTCATCGGCAAAGACATGGTCGACGCCGTCAACATCGCCGTCGACCATCTCGGCGGCAAGATGGGGGACAAATCGATTGAACTGATCGTCGAAGACGATCAATTCAAACCCGATATCGGCAAACAGGCTACCGAAAAATTGATCAAAGAAGACGATGTCGATTTCGTCACCGGCTATATTTGGTCGCATGTCCTGCTTGCGTCGGCCAAGCCGGTCATCGATTCAGGCAAGTTCCTGATCAGCTCAAACGCTGGTCCGTCACAATTGGCGGGCAAGCAGTGTGACGAAAACTTCTTCTCCACGTCTTGGCAGAATGACCAAACTCCGATGGCCATGGGCGAAGTGCTTAATCAACGCGGCGTCAAGTCGCTGTACGTCATCGCGCCGAACTATGCCGCTGGCAAGAACATGGTTTCCGGCGTCGAGCGCACCTTCAAAGGCGAGATTGCCGGCAAGGATATGACCAAATGGCCGGATCAGATCGATTTCTCGGCCGAGCTCGCCAAGGCGCGAGCCTCCAACGCCGATGGAATCTTCATATTCTTTCCCGGCAAACATGGCGGCGCATTCATCAAGCAATACCAGCAAGCCGGGCTCGATAAGGAAATCCCGCTCTACACCGTCTTTACCGTCGACTCGCTGAGCCTGCCGAAGTTCCAGGAAGGCAATTTGGAAGGCGTGCTTGGCAGCTTCACGACCTCGTACTGGTCGCCCGATCTGGACACGCCCCAAAACAAGAAGTTCGTCAACGACTTCAAGGCGAAACACGGACGTTATCCATCTCACTATGCCGCTCAGAGCTATGACACGATCATGCTCATCGATAGCGCCGTCAGGGCGGTCGACGGCGATACCAACAACATCGGCGGCTTGCGTGCTGCCATGGAAAAGGCGGACTACCCGTCGCTCCGCGGCAAGTATGCCTACGGCAACAACCATTTCCCGATTCAAAACTTCTATCTTCGGGAAGTCGTAAAGGATGATAGCGGCGACTGGACGAGCAAGATCGTCAGTACCGTTTACAAGGATCACCAAGACGTCTACGCGGTCGAGTGCAAACTCGACTGAGCGTTATTTGGTGCAATGCCGTGCGGGGGCGCTCAGGCGCCCCCGCCGTGCTATAATAATGGTTCCGAGTCGCAATTGACTCGGTCGGGGGAGCCATGAGCTGGGTGCTCTTGGCCGAGCAGCTGCTGAACGGCTTCACGCTCGGTCTCATCCTATTCCTACTATGTGCCGGATTGACGCTGGTCTTCGGGATCATGGACCTCGTCAATTTGGCTCACGGCTCGCTCTATATGATGGGCGCTTACTTCTGCGCCACTTTTACGGCAATGACCGGCTCGTTCCTTTACGCCGTACCGCTGGCTTTGGCGGCGACGTTCGTACTTGGATTGATCGTCGAGGTCATCGTTTTGCGCAACCTCTATACCCGCGACCACCTCGACCAAGTCATGGCGACCTTTGGCTTGATCCTGATCTTCAACGAAGGGGTGCGGCAGATCTGGGGTGCGGATGGCGAAGTCATTCCCCTCCCCGCCTTTCTCGATTCGAATTTCGAGCTGGTTTTCGGCATTGTCTATCCGACTTACAGGTTGCTGATCATTTGCGTCGGGTTGCTGGTGGCGCTTGGACTCTATGTGTTGGTTACGCATACGCGTGTCGGAATGTTGATACGCGGCGGCGCCTCCAACCGCGAAATGCTGAGCGCGCTTGGTATCAATGTGAAGCAATTGTTCACTCTCATCTTTGGACTGGGCGCCGCATTGGCGGGCTTGGCCGGATTGATGGCGGGGCCGATCGAGCAGGCAACGATCGGGATGGGAGAGCGAATTCTGATCCTCGCCTTCGTCGTCATCGTCATTGGCGGCATCGGCTCGATTCGCGGCTCGTTCATCGCCGCCATCCTGGTCGGCGTAATCGACACCATGGGGCGTTCCTTCCTGGAGGATTTCCTGTCCCTTGTCATGCCCGCCAATTATGCGGAGACGGCCGGACCCGCCCTGTCATCGATGTCGATCTATATCGTGATGGCGGCTGTCCTGGCGATACGGCCGCAGGGTCTGTTTCCGCCACGGACCGGGTGAACGATGGTGACGGATCAATTGACAACGGCACCGAGTACTACACCGGCATGGGTGTCGGTCCGCAACGGGACCGGGCTTGCCGTGTTGCTCCTATATGCTCTCATGCCCGGTATCGCGGATATTTTCGACCTGCCGTTCTATCTCGATATCTTTTCCCGGGTCATGATCCTGACAATTGCCGCGATCAGCCTCAACTTCATCCTCGGCTTTGGCGGCATGGTGAGTTTCGGCCATGCTGCGTACCTCGGCTTGGGCGCTTATGCCGTCGGCATTCTGGCTTATTACGACATCTATAGCGGCTGGATACAGTGGCCGGTCGGGCTTGCTGTGTCTGCGCTCTTCGCCTTGGTTACCGGCGCCATTTGCCTGCGCACGAAGGGGGTCTATTTCATTATGATCACCCTCGCATTCACGCAGATGATTCATTTCCTCTTCGTCAGCCTCGAGGAATTCGGCGGCGATGACGGACTGACGATTTGGAACCGCAGCGAGTTCGATGGATTGATCGATCTGTCGAACGACCTCACATTGTATTACACCATCTTCGTAATCCTGGTGTTGAGCCTTGCCTTGGTTCATCGACTGGTCAATTCGCGATTTGGGATGGTTATTCAGGGTGCAAGATCCAACGAACCGCGAATGCGCGCACTGGGTTTTCCCACCTACCGCTACCGGCTCGCGGCCTATGTAATCGCCGGCAGCCTGTGCGGTTTGGCGGGCATTCTCTTGGGCAACGACACCGAATTCGTTAGCCCATCGGATATGCATTGGACGAAATCCGGCGACCTCATAATCATCGTCGTGCTCGGCGGAATGGGAACGTTCTGGGGGCCGCTATTCGGAGCCCTTGCCTTCCTGCTGCTCGAATTCTTTCTGTCCGACATATTCATCTGGTGGCACCTCATCTTCGGTCCGTTACTGATTCTCGTCGTAATTTTTGCCCGTGGCGGAATAGATAGTTTTCTCGGCCAGCAAAACGGACAGGGCCGATGAACGAGGTCATTCTCCGGGTTCGCGATCTGGTTAAGCATTTCGATGGCGTCACGGCGACCGATTCGCTCAGCCTCGAGGTGCTCAAGGGAGAAGTGCACGCGATCATTGGCCCCAATGGCGCCGGCAAGACCACCTTGATCAACCAATTGAGCGGTGTATTCCTGCCCGATAGCGGAACCATCAAATTCAAAGATGCCGACATTACCGCACTACCCGGCTTCAAACGCGTACATTTGGGGTTGGCGCGATCATTCCAAATCACCAGTATCTTCAAAAACTTCACCGTCCGAGAAAACGTTGCACTGGCCATCCAGTCCCATGCCGGACATAGCTTTAAGTTTTGGCGGCCTGCACGGAACGATTCCCAGTTGACCGAGCCCGCTCAGGCATTGCTTGAACGCATCGAACTCGGTGACCGTGGCGACGTCTTGGCGGGAAACCTGGCCCACGGCGAACAGCGGCAGTTGGAAATTGCCATGGCACTGGCCGGCGATCCCGAGGTAATCCTTCTCGACGAACCAATGGCAGGCATGGGCGGCGAAGATTCCGATCGCATGGTCCAATTTCTGAGCTCATTCAAAGGAAGGCATACGCTTCTTTTGATCGAGCACGATATGGACGCGGTGTTCGCCCTCGCCGACCGCATTACTGTCCTCGTCTATGGGCGAGTCATCGCAACGGGGACGCCAGCGGAAATCCGAAGCAACGAAGAGGTGCGCCAAGCCTATCTCGGAGAGGATGAGGCCGCGTGATGTTGAAAGTCGACGGGATCGAGACCCACTACGGCAACAGCCAAGTGCTTTTCGGTATCGACTTGGAGGTTAACGCCGGAGAGGTCGTGACGCTGATAGGGCGAAACGGCATGGGCAAAACGACCACCGTGAAGTCGATCATGGGTATCATTCCGCTGCGCGGCGGCTCGGTAACCTTCGACGGCAAAGTGATTTCCGGACAGCCGTCTTACAAGGTGGCGCAACTTGGTATCGGCCTGGTGCCCGAAGGGCGGCAGGTGTTCCCCAACCTTTCGGTCCGCGAAAATCTCGTCGCGACCGCCGCCAATCGCTTCGGGTCGGATGACCCTTGGACCCAGGAAAAGCTGTTCGACATGTTCCCATCGCTGGCCAGCCGCCGGACCAGCATGGGCACTTTGCTGTCGGGAGGCGAACAGCAGATGCTTGCCATCTCTCGCGCGCTGATGACGAACCCGCGCTTGCTGATTCTCGACGAGGCGACCGAAGGCTTGGCTCCGCTTGTGCGGAGCGAGATTTGGTCTTGCCTCGAGGGATTGAAGAATTCCGGTCAGTCGATCCTGGTCATCGACAAGAACATCAATGCCCTGACGCGGATCGCCGATCGCCACTACATCATCGAGAAGGGCCGCGTCGTATGGTCTGGAGATTCTGCCGCTCTCGGTGCCGACGAAGCGCTTCAGAACAGGTATCTTGGCGTTTGAACCGGCCGCATCATCCGGTCCTCGCCTCGGTAATCCTTTCCTTCGCCGATTTCCCAATCCGGTATTCTTCGCTTAGGCAGGGCGACGACCGTGAAAGGCGTCAGCGAGCAGTTTCCGGACCGATTCGCGCTCGACCGGCCGCGGATTGCTGTAGGGGTTTGTGACCGCGAGGTCCGCGGCGCGGTCCAGGTCCTCCTCCCGCATGCCGAGGTCGGCGAGCGATGTCGGTGCGCCGATGCGATGGGCCAAATCATAGAGCCCCGCCGCCGCGCCTTCCGTTCCGAGGGCACGGGCGACCCGTTTGACCGCTTGTCGTGCCGCAGCCGCGTTAAAAGCCGTGGCGTGCGGAAGTATGACCGCGTGGGTCTCGGCATGGGGAAGACCGAAGCCGCCGCCCAGCGCATGGCAGAGCTTGTGATGAAGTCCTAAAGTCACGGTCGCCAACGTCGAACCGGACAGCCACGCACCATAAAGAGCGCGGCCTGTTGCATCACGGTCGTTGGGGTTTGTCGTCAATATGGGGAGCATCGCCGCGAGCACGCGGATCCCCTCCTTCGCGATCAGCGATGTCAAGGGATTGCCGTCCTCGGCATAGGAGCTATAACCGAATCTTGGTGATGGCGTGATGTAGAGGCGGCGTATCCTGGCGATGTTGAGGTCGCCGATTTCCAAGAAGGAAGGATACGCCATGTACGAAGATAGAGTTGTTTCGTTTTCCCATCCAGGTGAGATTT
>JAAEOH010000141.1 GCA_024244645.1 Hyphomicrobiales bacterium | reverse complement strand
CCCCGGCCGCTTCGCTGCGCGTGCGCTAAAGCGCTCCGCGAACCGGTCCGGGACCCTCCCGGGGACTTCCGGGACAAGCCCAATCTGGGGAATATTCAATCGGCACTAATGGGGAGAATTACATCGGTAGCGACAGGGAACCGATTGTACGCTTCTTCATCAAAGGCATACGCCGCACCGAGCTCCAGTCCTTTCATGATCTCACCGAACCGCGTCTTCTTGATCCGCGTCCCCTTAAGTGAACCCAACACCATAGCTTCAACATACCGCTTCATCCCGGCCTCGGACCCCGCTATGACGCAGGCATCTCCATCGCAGATGGCGTGCATCGGCGGGGTGTACGCGAAATACCCGATCACGCGGGTGTCATCGTCCCGGGCCATATCACTGACCTTGAGTTTCTTGATCCGTCACATAACCTTGTTGGTAATCGGCGCCGCCACGAATTCTACTGCGGTGCGGCGGTGAGCGCCACAGGTCGGCTACGCTCGAACTACCTTCAGGAGCCGACATTCGCGGTCAAACGTCCGCATTATCGGGTTATCGTCAGCTGTAACGACACGCCAGCGGGGATGGGAAAACAATCAGTGATAGAAGTCGGCGTAGTAGGTCACGGACATGGCCTATCGCGGGAGCGAGTGCCTATCAGCCAAGGTCGGCCGCATCCAGCCGCTCGAGGAACCTGCCCTTCCTCTCGTGCCGGGCGCGGAAGGCGGCGAGGAGGCGGGCGAACTTCGTCTTCGGCGTCCACTGGTGAATACAGTGCCCCACGGAGGGCTGTACGGCAAACTTTCGGTGCCGCTGGCGCTGGCCTCGGATTCAAGCCCCTGGTCCCCGTGAGTCGGCACGTCACAACGGGCTTTCGAGAGCGTATCGGGAAACCCGCGCCCGCCAGCATATCGGTGGGTAGCATAGTGGCTTTTCGGCCGGCTCAGGCTCCTAATCGGTCTCCGCCCGTTGCCGTTCCCGTGTGCGTTGTCTACGCCATTGAAGTTGGCTCGGGACCGCGTGTTCTTGTCACCCGCTTTGTGCAATCCAAGCTCGGCGGCGCCCAACGCACAACGCGCCTTATCGATCTTGATTGTTTCCGCGATCGTGCCGACTTCGGCTCTGTCATGCCGACGGGGTTTCCGACGGCGAGCCGACCTACCAGCGTTTGATCCAAGGGCGACAAGCTCTACCCTTGCCTAGGGTTGTTTTCCTGCCGCGCCGCGCCGGCAACGAGCGAACCAGAGAGTTCGATCTCTTGCACACCAGAGACCGCCACACCCACGCGATTCAGAGTCCTGGTCGGATGGCTTGGCAGAAGTCCTTCGGCTACAACCGACGAGCTCTGGTGGAGACCTCCATCCCCAGTTACCCCTGCCAGGTGCAGCAGCATCTCAAGTGAATGCAGCCCCCTACAATCGTCCATTTCGGGCCGGATCACTCCGGCCCGAAAAAGGGTCGTGGCTCTCATCTGGAAAGCCAAATGGTCATTCGTCAGCGGTTCAGATACTCCAATTCTCTCTTGTCCTCTACGTCCACTACAGGGAAGTCCTCGTGTAGTGTTTTCGCCAGGCCATAGGCCATCATCAGCAGCATCACTGCGATCGGCAGACCAGCGACGATGGACGCAGTCTGTAGCGCGCTCAAGCCACCGGCCAGCAACAGCACACCGGCAACAACACCGGAGGTGATGCCCCAGAACAGCCGAAACTTGATCGGCGGGTGCTCATCGCCCATGGACAGCATGGTGCACATCACAAGGGTGCCGGAATCTGACGATGTCACGAACCATGACACCAGCAGGATTGTTATCAGGATGGTAATCGGCGTAACCAGGCTCTCATACCCAAAGCCCTCGACGGTCTTGAAGACGCCGTCCGCGTAGTTCGCATTCACCGCATCAACCACGCCTGCAGCGTTAAACAAATCAACACCCACGGCGGCACCACCGAATACGCCCATCCACAAGACGACGACCGAAGTGGGCACCAGAAGCACGCAGAAGCAGAACTGCCGGATCGTGCGGCCCTTGGAAACCCGGGCGATAAACAAGCCGACGAAGGGACACCAGGCAATCCACCAACCCCAGTAGAAGATCGTCCACCAGCTCTGCCATTGACGCTCCGGCTCGGTGTCGATCCAGAATCCCATCGGGATGACATTCCAGATGTAATCGCCGGCGCCGGAAATGACCATGCCCAGGATAAATGCCGTCGGTCCTAGGATCAGGAAGATGAGGAGCAGCACGAGACTGGCCCAGACGTTGCACTCACTGAGAATTCGCACGCCCTTACCCACGCCGGAGACCGCGGACCCCGTACCCATCGCCGTGATAATGGCGATGAGGATCAAGTGGTTGGTTGTCGTGTCCGACATCCAGCCCAGATTGTCCAAGCCCGCGGCTATGGGCGCGACACCCAGGCCAAGTGAGGTGGCAAGGCCAAAAATGGTGCCAAACACCCCAAGGAGATCGACCGCATGCCCCCAGGGCCCGTAGATCTTGTCTTTCAAAATCGGGTACATGGCCGACCTCAGCGACAAAGGCAGACCCTTGCGGTAGGAAAAATACGCCAGGCTCAAACCGACCAGAACATAGAGCGCCCAACCGTGTAGTCCCCAATGAAAATTGGTGATTCGAAGGGCAACGGTGGCGGCGTCTACCCCACCCGGTTCAATCCCTTCGTGGGTCAGAAAGGGGTTGTCCTGAATGTGGTACATCGGCTCGGCCACACCCCAATAAATGAGGCCGGAGCCCAGTCCCGCGCTGAACAGCATGCAGATCCAAGAGAAGGTCGAGAAATCTGGCTCATCGTCCTCCTTGCCCAGTTTCACATTGCCAAACCGGCTGACCAGCAGCCAAAATACGAAGAATAGCGCCACGGTCACCACAAGAACGTAGAACCAGTCGAGCGTGTTGATGATGAAGTCCTTGCCTTGGGCAAAAACTTCACCGGAGTAGTCAACGTCCCAGATCGTAAAGGCAACGAACCCCGCAATCATCACCATCGAGGCGATCGACATAATAGTGTTCGATCCCGCAAAGAAACCTGATTTAGCGACCAGACCTTCCGGCGGCGCATGAGTTTCATCACTCATCAATTAACCCTCCTTGCCCGTCTTATTGTGTTGTTCACCGCACTGTGCCGGCAGCGCCCTGCCTGACGGAACCAGCTATCCAAGCGTCAAAGGCTTCTTCCAAAACCTCATCGTGTTCCGCCCACCACTGCGCGTCGGACAGGATCGAGACCTTGTCCGCATAAGCCGGCCCGTTGGGCAGCTGTTCGAGCACATCTTCTGAAATCAACGCCAGGGATGATTGCCGAGTCGGCCCGTTGGGCAGATAGCTGACCATGTTGGCCAGGGATTCCGAGCTACTCGCGAAGCGGATGAAGTCTATGGCAGCGTCCAGATTCTGACTGCCTTTGGGTATCCCAAAGAGGTCAAGCTCGATCACCCGACCGTCCCAAACCATGGAAAAATTCGCGCCTTCTTTGCGCGAGGCAACGGCACTGGTGGTTGCCCAAACCATACTCATGGAGACTTCGTCGCCATTTAGCAGGCGCACAGGCTCAAGACCGTCTTCCCAAAGCACAAGCCCTGGCTTGATCGCGTCCATCTTGGCCAACGCACGTTTGATGCCTTCCGGGGTTTCCAGAATCCCATAGACACCTTCCGGCGCAACGCCATCGGCAATCAGCGCCCATTCCATAACCACCGTCGGATCATCTCGGATAGCCCGCGGTCCGGGGTACTTCTCGGTATCGAAAAAATCCGCGATTGTGGTCGGCGGGTCACCGCCAAAAGCCTCTTTGTTATAAGCAAAAGCCGTCGCCCAGACGATGACGCCAATGCCGCAGGGGTTCAGCGCCCCTTCGACAAAGTCATCACGGTAGTTGCTGCCATCCACGCCATCGGGCATCTCGACATTCTGGAGGACCTCCAGCAGGCCTTCCTCGCACGCGCGCAATGAATCCGCCTGGGTCAGATCGACCACGTCCCAAACCACATTCGCCGATTCCACCTGGTCGCGGATCTCATCTATGCCGCCGGCGTAGTGCTCCACATTGACTTTGACCCCGGTCGCCCCTTCGTAGGGACGGACGAAGCCCAGCATCTGGCTACGCATATATGGCCCCGTCCAAGACGTGAAGGTGATCTCATTCCGTGCACTTGTTGGCACGACGGTAGGTTCCTCGGACCCAGCGTTGTTTTCCTGGGCGTAGGCGCCGGCGCAAGTTATCACGGACACAAGGAAGGCCAGGGCGGCAAACCTGCCGCAAAGAAATCCTAATCGGTTATTATTCATCTGTTCCTCCCCATTTCACGTTCTGGTGTATCGGAGTGTGGCCGACACTCACTTGCTTAGCACCTGGTCGCCAGTACTTGCGACGCTCCTAGGATCTGTGCTGCCACGGATCGAAGAGCTTCCCACGGCAAATAGCTATTGATCTCGCCCCATGCTGATAATTCTAACAGCCGTATTCTCTGCAGTCAGCAAATACAATAACGTGACATCACAGACTTCTTTAAAATGCCCGGCTTTGCGTCAAAATGCGACATGCCGACGACGGCAGACATCTCGAAAAGGAGCTATAACCGAATCTTGGTGATGGCGTGATGTAGAGGCGGCGTATCCTGGCGATGTTGAGGTCGCCGATTTCCAAGAAGGAAGGATACGCCATGTACGAAGATAGAGTTGTTTCGTTTTCCCATCCAGGTGAGATTT
>JAAEOH010000140.1 GCA_024244645.1 Hyphomicrobiales bacterium | reverse complement strand
CACACCAGCGCCGAAGCCTGGCGTCTGGAACCCACAGCATCCGCCCTGGAAGATGACCTCGCCGTCGCCCACAGTGAGTCCCACACATCCCCAGACGCAGACCTCAGTGTCGATGAAGACGTACCCAGCCCATTCTTGGTCGCACGCCCATTGCCAGCCGCCGAAGATCCCCTCGCAGGTCTGAACGGTGTGCTCAAAGCCGGGGACTTCGCAGCCGCCACCGGCGGTGTCGTTGACGTCCCAGACGGGGTCCCAGTAGGGCGCGACGAGATCACCGGGGCCTTCTAGCTTGCAGGCTGCGGTGCCGAACTGGTCGGCGAGGCTTTGGCAGAGGTCTTGGTTCTGTTCGAAGTAGAAGTCCCCGTCGAGCATCCGACACAACCCGAGTGGGTCTTGATAGTTGAGTGGGTCGTTGCCGACGTAGGCGAAGAGGTTGGCTGAGGTGGGTCGGCCTTCGGGTTCGGCGCCGACACCTAACGGGTCTTTCGACAGGAAGGTGCCGGTAGAAGGGTCGTAGTCGCGGTTGCGTAGGT
>JAAEOH010000139.1 GCA_024244645.1 Hyphomicrobiales bacterium | reverse complement strand
TCAGCGGTGTCGTTAGAATTCTGTTCTCATTGCCACGGTTTTTTGAAATCACAGCGCATTGCATCGCCGGTGAAATACCAGCCCGCAGAATTCCATTCTATCTGATTTTGCCGCGACTGCGTTTTCACACAGCCTCTCCGCATTCTTACCGTCCATCCCGAAAGACGGGACGGCAGAAAGTGGCACTTTTTACCTATTCCGGTTAGGTCGCAAATTAGATAGGCGCGCCAAATATCTAAGGCAGCTCTGTCCGCAACTCGGAAGTTCGACGAATTTCTCCAAAGTCTGTTCCGAGTCTTAGGCAACTGCAGTTCGAATAGATTCAACGTCCGCTCGAAGGCAGTAAGCGGACGTTGTGGCCGTCCAGATCCTACCCGAGAGTGGCAAAATCCGACTACGGTTCTTGTCTCACCATTGTCTCCAATATCGCATTTTCTTAGAGATCAATATTTTCTCGTTTATTATCAATGGCATTTGACGGTAGAACACTGCCTACTTTAGGCAGCGCTCTATGTAAGTATCTGATTTAATTGTGTGAACTCTCAGCTCCGAAGGCAGAGGTCACAGGTTCGAATCCTGTCGGGTGCGCCAATGATTTCAATTATTTATCAGAATTTTGAGTGTGGCCACTTTTTAAAAAGTAACCACATAGTAACTACATGGGTACGAATCTTTGGATGACGAACGACAACAAATCGTTCTAGGGTAGTAATATCTCCAACATCGCAAAAAAATTGTTGCCCTATCGTGAATCCCAACCAAACTCCCGAACAAATCTCCCGTGATCAGATTGACAAATCTCTGGTCGAATCTGGGTGGGATGTTCAGGACAAAAAATCCATCGATTTCAATGCGGCTCAGGGAATCGCCGTTCACGAGTTTCAAACCGAGGTTGGCCCTGCAGATTATTTTCTGTTCGTCGATCGAAAACCAGTTGGAGTGATCGAAGCGAAACGGGAAGAGGCCGCGCAAAACATTACAACGGTCGAGGAACAATCCGGCGGATACGCTGAGGCTGCTACAAAATACACTCCGAAAAATACGCCTCGTCGGTTTATCTACGAGAGCACAGGGACGATAACGCGTTTCACGGACAAGCACGATCCCAACCCGCGCTCGCGGCCTGTCTTTAACTTCCACCGCCCCGAAACAATGGCAGAACTCCTCTCGAAGCCGGATTCGCTCCGCACCCGCCTACAGATGATGCCAACATTGCCTCATCGAGGGCTGCGTGATTGCCAGATCACGGCGATCGAGAACTTGGAGGCCTCATTTAAACAAGACAAGCCGCGCGCTTTGATTCAGATGGCGACAGGTTCTGGCAAAACCTACACTGCAATTACGTCGGTGTACCGGCTGCTGAAATACACCGATGCCAAGCGTATTCTGTTTCTGGTCGATACCAAGAACCTTGGTGAACAGGCCGAGCAGGAATTTATGAGCTTTCTGCCGAACGACGATAATCGCAAATTCATCGAACTCTATTACGTCCAGCGTTTGAAATCCTCGTTTGTTGCCAAGGATAGCCAGGTCTGTATAAGCACAATCCAGCGGTGTCCGCCGTCATATATTTTGGGACAGTTCAAGCTCTGAGCTAAAGGAGGATCTGGCTCATCGCCGTTTCACAGCCAACAGGACCAGCTGCGGGCAGTCTAGGCTGAGGAACCGTTAATCCGGCAGGATGTCAGAACCGTTTTTTTCCCTCTCTGGTCATCGCGATTGTGCCGCAGAATGGATAGTACCAACCAGCTGCGGATAGCAAGATTGGCCCGTTTCGGAAGTGCGCCGGCCGATTTGCTAGTAACAGGGCTACGTACGACAGATAATCCACTTTTATTTACCTGTTCTTATTTGCTGCCATTGGGTGGGAGTGTGTTGGTCGAGGCCAAACGTCTTGATATCTAGTGGGCCGGTTCACCTAATGGGGCTAGTCCCACACGTCCTTGGAGATTCTCAGACTTTCGACCGGTTTGCCGCCGAGCAAATGTTTGTCAATGATGACGTTGACATCCTCAGCGTCAATTTTTTGGTACATTACACCCTCGGGATAGACTAGCACAGACGGTCCATGTTCGCATGTACCAAGACAACTTGTTGTATTTAGCTTAAACCGTCCCCACAAATTGCGCTCCTGAAATTCTTTGGCGAAACCGTCAACAATCTCCTTGGATCCTCTCATGCTGCACGAACCATCTGGATGGTCGCTGGGGCGTTCGTGTACGCAAACAAATACATGCTTTTCCGGTCTGGCCAATTGTGCCCCTTTTTATCAAACAAACAAATCGCATGTTATTCTCAATTTCATGATGATGGTATCTTAGCTGCGGTCCAAATGAAATGGCTTTCCTCTGATAACCGGCTAATCTCCGACCGCGTGGCGCGCTGCACAACACAAAAAGAACGTTTCAATAATCCAGGGGTAAACGCCACGATGCCAAATCTCTCTCCGTTAATCCCATGAAAAAGGCTGCTGTTTGGTAGGTTTCGCCCAATCAAGCATGTCGCAAATTCGACGATTGCGGCAGCATCTCTTGGTCAATTTGTCCGGAGGCTGTGTGAAAAGTCGGATTCCGTTTGATCAGTTAGAATCAAATTCTGGAGAAGAATGGTTTTCGTGCTGAATTTGCGGATTATGTCACTCCAAGAAGCGTAGTTTAGAACACAATTCTCAAATCTTTTTCCGTTTCGTGATATTCACACAGGCTCCGGACTATTGAGGTATTCGAGTGATGTCGCATACAGACTAACTTTTTGCTGCATGTGATTTAGCTACTCCAATATCGATATTGCAAATTCGCTCGATACCTCACTACAGTGAACGTCCGGCGAGCCCCACCTAACGCGTGTGGATAGCATGGGTTAGTGTCCCCTTATCGGTAATGGACACTATCGGGGTTGGCGATTTGGCGAGGAAGCGGGTACGGCGGTCTTGGAGCGACGAGGAGAAGCGCTTGATCTGTTCGCAGACTCGCGTGCCCGGCGTATCGGTCGCCCAGGTTGCGCGGCGCTATTTGATGAACGCCAACCTGATCTTCAACTGGCTGAAGGACCCGCGTTTTGTGCCTGATATGACCGCAGCCGGGGAAACGGTGTTTCTGCCGGTGGAAGTTTCTACCACGGATATGGCGCTGGCACCTTCTTTGCCCGATAACCGCCCCGTTCAGATAACCGGCAACCGTATCGAGATTGCCCTGTCCAATGGCCACCGGTTGACGATCGAAGGCGGCTTTGACGGCGAAGCACTGGCGCGTTTGTTGAAGGGGTTGGTGTCGTGATCCCGGTGCCCTCAAATACGCGGGTGTGGCTGGCCGCCGGAGTGACCGATATGCGGCGCGGGTTCAATACGCTGGCGGCCCAGGCGGAAAAGACGTTGGAAGCCGATCCTTTCTGTGGCCATCTGTTTGTATTTCGGGGACGGCGCGGTGATTTGTTGAAGATCATCTGGTGGGACAGCCAGGGAGCCTGCCTGTTTTCCAAACGTCTGGAACGCGGGCGGTTTGTCTCCTATGACCTTTGTCAATGGTTTTGCGCACAGATAACTTGTCACCTGCGATCGGCAGATGTGGTTAGAGATGGTGCGATCCGCATAGGTGAGGACGTCGGGGAATTTCGACGGTCGCTCAGACTCCTATTCGGGGGTCCTGTTCGGCCCCATATTGATGGTACGGCGTAAAAGGGCTGCCTTAATCTAGCTGCGGAGGTCCGGGATACCGACTCCAAATTTTTGCCCAAGGGTTCCCTTAACCGGTCTCAACGTTCTGCATACAGCCC
>JAAEOH010000138.1 GCA_024244645.1 Hyphomicrobiales bacterium | reverse complement strand
GCCCAGAACCTCAGAAAACTTGCCAAACTGGTCCCAGCACCAGGCTCCGCTCACCAAATCTCATGAGCACAGACATCGAGCCAACGCGACGACGTATCAATAACTGTCAAATCGAAGGCTTTTTCAACGGAATAAGCCCTTAGAAGCCACGATCCAGGGCCACCTCGGCAACCAAATTCTTGGGATAAGCGGACGTCGCAGCAGTGCAAAGCCGTTCAGAATGCGACACTGGGCCGATGTCTCAAAAGTGCCAGCAACAGACTCTCTCTGTGAGCCAACCAAGCCGCTCGTCAGCTACCGGACCTATCAACAACTATCTATGTGAAACCCTCCTCCACTGGTGATCTGCGCCTTCAGGGCGCACCGCCATTTTCAGACACTTCCGGCTTCAATTACGGGACTCACAATGTGGAATTTCTGAAAGGTGCCCTCATGAACGCGGCATGAAGGGAGAAGCTATCCCGTTAAGCAGCACGTGAAAACTCTTGAGCCAGATCCACAACCGATTTCAAGATATGATCCACTTCTGCATCGCTCATAAGAACGCTCAAGTTGAGGCGCACAAAACCTGGTTTTCGAGACTCATCGCCGGACAGGATCTGCTGGCGTAGGCTGTTAGACGCCCCGAGATTGATATCGAGTAAGCGATGTACATATGGGCCCGCACAGGCACACCCACCCCGCGCCTGAATGCCGTAATGACTGCTGAGCGCGTTTGTAAATTGCTGATAATCAAAATGCTCACAACCTTCCATGCGCAGGATGAACGAGAATATCGGTAGACGATCAGATCGATCGCCACCAAGCAGCACAATTTCAGGAACTGAGCGCCAGGCATCCAGTGCCCTCTGCGTAAGCGCCCGATTGCGGCGGGTTATGAATGCCTGGGTCAGCACGTCTTTCACGATCATCACCAGGGCGGTCCTGATGTCCCCTACAATATTTGGCGTACCGCCTTCTTCACGCTCCTCGATCCGCGCGATGTAGTCATGCACACTATCGTTCACAAATGCGACCGTACCGCCGCCCGGAATACTCGGTGTTTCCGCCGTCACCGCATCGCGGCGCACAATCAGTACGCCCGACGCCCCGGGGCCGCCTAGGAATTTGTGCGGCGAAAACGCAATTGCATCTATCGCGGTATCTTCCGGCATCAGGTCTATGGGAAGGTACGGCCCGCCGCCGGCGTAGTCCCACACGACTTTGCCGCCCGCCGCTTTCACCATCCGTGTAATCGCTGCAACATCACTGACAATACCTGTCACGTTGGAAGCCGCGGAAAATGTGCCGATCACGAGTCCCGTGCCCGCGATCTCGTCTAATACCTGCTGCAAGTGAACCGGATCGGGGCCACCCTGTACTGCCTCGGCGATTTCGACGACACGGGCGCCGCTTTCGCGCCAAGGCAACAGGTTGGAATGATGTTCATAGGGCCCTACGACAACATGCACGGTTTCGCCGCGGGTGATGGCTTCGCGAACGCCAAGAAGGTACACCAGCTTGTTCAACGCCATCGTAGCGCCGGATCCGGCAAATATTACCGCATGGTCCTCTGCACTGCCGCCGCATTTTTCAAGAATGACCTGCCGCGCATCTTCTCGCATTCGGGTCATGTAGCTACCGCAATATGAAGCCTCCGTGTGACTGTTGGCATAGAAAGGCAAGACGCTGCGGTAGATGAATTGCTCGATCTGTTCCAGCGCCCGACCGGAGGCCACATAGTCGGCATAGACCAATTTCCTGGTGCCGAATGGCCCCTCGATCTCGATATCCTTGCCGATTAGCCCGGCTTTAAGATATGCGGCTGGATCGGGTTGTCCACACAGATCTTTCTGAAATGCCCCGAATGCGCCAAGTCTGGCCACGCAGGTTGTTTGCCGGTTAAGCATTCTGGCATCTCCCATTGATGTCCGGGGCCAAACTACGTTGGGCTGGCCAGATGATCATTAGGAATATTGATTGCAATTGACTATCTTTTGGGTCATATGATCGAATAATGACGAAAATAGACAAAATTGATAGACAAATACTGTATCGCCTGCAACGTGACGGGAATCTGTCGCAACGCGAAGTGGCCGAAGAAGTCGGGTTGTCCCAAAACGCCTGCTGGCGGCGATTGAAGCGGCTGGAGGAAACCGGAGTGTTGCGCGGGTCGCGCGCAACGATTGATGCATCTGCTCTCGGTTTGGATCTCACGGTATTCGTGATGATCAAGACCCGCAATCACTCGATGGAGTGGTCAAACAAGTTCCGCGCCCATGTCGAGCGCATTGCGCAAATCCGCGAGTTTCACCGGATAGGCGGCGACTGGGACTACATGTTGAAAATCGTGACACGGGGCATGGCAGGCTACGATGCCGTCTACCGGCAACTGATTACGGGGTTTGAACTGGACACCGTGACCGGCTACTTTTCAATGGAGACGATATTCAGCGACAGACCGCTCGATGTTCTTAAGCAATGACTGCTCTGGGTCAACAACGCCTTGCCATCTTTGGTGTGCTGTCCTTGTTGCGACAGGGATCACACGTCCGCTTTCGGGTTGAGCCCGAATATATTTGTATGTCTGCAAAGTCCGGAGGCTGTGTGAAAACGCAGTCGCGGCAAAATCAGATAGAATGGAATTCTGCGGGCTGGTATTTCACCGGCGATGCAATGCGCTGTGATTTCAAAAAACCGTGGCAATGAGAATAGAATTCTAACGACACCGCTGAGATTT
>JAAEOH010000137.1 GCA_024244645.1 Hyphomicrobiales bacterium | reverse complement strand
GTCCACCATCTACGTATCTGGACAAAAATTCCACGGCATCAGCGTGTCCAGCTTGGTGATCTTGTGATCTGCGATACGGCCGAGTGTGTCGGTGAGCCAGGCCTGCGGATCGACGCCATTGAGCTTGCCGTTTCGATCAGGTAGCAAGGTTTCATCGTGAGGGTACTCAGAGAGCGTCTGGCCAATCCCACCTTCTCGGTATTGGAAACGGCAGTTACGCTGCCTCAGCAGCGTAACACCAGGGCAGAAGCTCATCAATGCGGTTAATCTTGTGATCAGCTATTCACTAGAACGATGCTTTGAGGAGCGTGTCTTGATCAAACCAGTAAATTGTGTCCGTTTGTTCTCCGATGCAGATGGCGAAAGCCACTTTGAAGATATCCAATTTCCGATGGAGTTAATACAATATGCGCCTCCAGCACCGGCGGTGCACCTATCAGACCCTGTCGATGCGACGCGGTTCACCTGGTTTCGATTTCCAGCCGATTGGAATGACGCTGCCCACCCTTCGCCACGACGCCAGCTATTTGTTGTACTGACCGGCGAAATCGAAGGTTGGACAAGCAAAGGGGAAAGAAGGTATTTTGGGGCTGGTGACTGTTTGCTCATGGAAGACACCACAGGAAAGGGACACGGCGCGAGACCGCTCAACGGTGAGGCGTCGGCAATTGTGATCGCGTTAAAGTAACAGCATACAGCCTTCATAGTTGCTTGGTCAGCGCCTTCGCCGGACGCTCGCTTTGCGTCTAGTTTTGCGGCGCAGTTGTAACGGCCGTTTTTGCTTCGTAACCGTCCGGTGACGGTGCTCTGTCAGTCGGTGGGATTCCCAGCTACGCTGCCTTGGCAGCGTAACGCCAGGGCAGCAATTCCTCAATTCTGTTGATTTTTTGATCAGCGATACGGCCGAGGGTATCGGTGAGCCATGCCTGCGGATCGACGCCGTTGAGTTTGGCGGTTTCAATCAGGGTGAAG
>JAAEOH010000136.1 GCA_024244645.1 Hyphomicrobiales bacterium | reverse complement strand
GAAATCTCACCTGGATGGGAAAACGAAACAACTCTATCTTCGTACATGGCGTATCCTTCCTTCTTGGAAATCGGCGACCTCAACATCGCCAGGATACGCCGCCTCTACATCACGCCATCACCAAGATTCGGTTATAGCTCGTTGTCCGGTGTCAGCACGTAGTCGCGTTCATTATGCTCTGCGTCGAGCCTCACCGCGGCGATTTGCCCTCCGCGACTGACGGGCTGCAGGCAAATCGTCGCTCGGCAAACACCGTAACTGGTCTAGACTAGTAGGTGGTACTTAACGTGGGGGCAGATCAGGCGATCACCGCAGCAATAGGAGAGGCTTTTTCTGAACGCACCTATCCCTCTCATATACGAGCCTCATTGGGGTACTGTCACAGTAACTGAGTGACCGGCTGGCAGTGCCCAACAAAGACAGCCATGTAAAAAGGAGACGAGTCTATGGCGAGACCTGAGAAACATGTATTCGTGTGTACCCATTCGCGTTCGAGCGACGATCCCAAGGGCTCGTGTGCCGCAAGCGGCAGCCAGGCGATCGTCGACGCATTCGCAAGCGAGTTCGAGTCGAGAGGTTTGTGGGGGCGTTTCAAGCTCAACACGTCGAGCTGTTTCGGCACCTGTGAATACAACCCGAGCGTGCTCGTTTATCCCGAAGGTGTGATGTACCAGAAGGTCGCGGCGCAAGATGTCGCGACGATCATCGAAGAACATCTTCTCGGCAACAAGTCCGTCGATGCCCTGAAAATGCCCGAGGAAGTCTGGAGCTGACTTGGTCAGGACATAAACTCACTTGAGCCCAATATACGCCGCGTGGCCGGCTGTGTTCCGTCAACCGGCTAAGCCGGCCACGTTATACCAAATCCCGTTGATCATGACCTATGTGCCCATTGCCTGTGTCCGATCGACATGATTTTCCAGGGCTGATCGATGAGCTTGTTCCAGGCGTCACAGCAGTGGTCGACGATGTCGTCGTATGAGTTGAAGACGCGG
>JAAEOH010000135.1 GCA_024244645.1 Hyphomicrobiales bacterium | reverse complement strand
AGTCCGGCCGCACCAAAATCGTCTCGAAGTGAAACCGGAGAACCCATGGCAAACCTCCATCCGTTTGCCATCTTGAATCAGAAAAACACCGTTCCGGAAAGCCCCTATATGAGTCCCACTCACAGAGACTTGGTATAAGTCCCGGCAAACTTACCAAGAGGAATCGATAGGTCTGCTTTGGCGTGACGAGCCGCCATCACCTAGATTCCTGCAGTAGGTCGCCTTATGGCTATAAGCGGACTGATTAGCAGCAGAAGTTCAACGTTCGCTTCGGACCGGAAAGCGGATATCGCAAAGCTCGTGGATTGGGTTGCGCGAGTCCTCCTGCGCCAACCTGCCTTCGCCGAAGCGAAGCTACGGCTTCGCGCAGGCAGGGGCTTCGGGGGACACGCCTTCGTCTATCGACCTTCGCGCGGCTTGCCACCCGAAGCTCGGAGAGCGAAGGTTGGTGCCCCCGGGGAGACTCGAACTCCCACGTCCTTGCGGACAACAGATTTTGAGTGTTTTGCGGTCTAATGTAACCCATTGAAAATACGAAGTATTTCTAGCTCGGCGCTGACAATGTGTAAGAAGATGTGTAAGGCTTGGCTGCGAAATCGAGCGAATTGTGGTCTTCCCATGCGGCCATTGACGCGCGGGAAGCGTTTCGCGCAAGTTGCCTCCTGGTGCTACTATGCCTCATGACGCGATCATCGCAGAAAGAGGGCGAGCGCTTCTTTGTCGAGAATGCAGCCGTGCTCCTAGGTACGGAGTGGTGTCTTGGCAACACGGACCGGGAAACCCCCGATTTCATTGTGACCGAAGGTGTAGAGCAATTCGGGATTGAGGTGGTTGATATCTTCATTGGGCCGCAAGACGAGCACGGCTCACAAATGAAGAGACGGGAATCCGACACTAAGAAAGCGGTGAGTGCTCTTCGGCACAAATACGAGTCGAAGGGAAATATCCCGTTGATTGTCAAGTTTGTCGGTGACATGTGCGACGAGAATATGGCTGCGGTCCTTCCGGCACTTGATGCAGTCAACCTTTCAACCAAGCCATATGGGCATCACGACATCATCGAGGTGAACGAAAGCAAGGCAAAGCTCCGTGCGCATATTACGCGGTCTTTACGATCCAACTGGTTTAGCGTGAACGACCGCGTGGGGTGGGTAGATCGCAATCCCATTGATGACATTGCAAAAGTCATAGAAAAAAAGTCAAAGAAACTTCCACGATACAGAGAGTGTTGTGGTTTCGATGACATCCGACTACTGATAGTAGCGAATCGAATCATGAGCAGCGGAAAACTGTTGCTTGAGGAAGGGGCTACCCCGGACTTGCATGGATTTCAGGCTGTGTATTTCTTCGCCTACCCTGAAAATATTACCATTTTTGATTGAGCCGGAGGGACAGTGTGACCCCGAGTTGTTTGCGTACGTGAAATCACGCGCACTGTTACACTCGCTTTGGAATAAGCAGCATCAGTCTTTGTTGGCCATCATACGAAACTGTCCGAAATCCCGGAATTCCCTAATCGTCTGCCTGGCTGCCGATCTCGCTTGGTGACGGCTAAGGCCCTGGGCTTTCAAATGCGCTGCAACATACTTGTGAAAGAGCTTATCCCACTGCCCGCGAATTCCGGTATCCGGCACCTCCACAAAAATCTTCGGCGCATTCTGGTTTGTAACAAATCGACCCCCAGGCCGGCCCGACTGAAGATAAAGGATTCTCGCCCTAAGAATTTGGTCAATCAGAAATCCTTCTTTGACTATATCGAACTCCAAGATTGCCACTACCCTGATCGGTCGCTTGAATGACAAAACAAGCGCTATTTTCCCAACCGCACCTGGAAGCACTGCCCATTGGATATCAACATCACCTGGAGGAAGGTATTCATGGACACGAATGAGTTCGTCCAGATCAGGCCGGTCCGTCGTATCTAGAATAATTAGGGGAATCAGGCGGCCATCGCCAATAGCCGCAGCCGCAATTGCCGCATCTCCCACGATCGGGACCGGCCTTCCTTCACGTTCATGAAAGATGGCAAACTTCTCGTAACGCTGGAATAGCCTCCTCACGGCAATTCCTGAACCATTATCGGCGTAATGGAGGCTTCGATGCCGTGGGTGTCAAATAGCGCGACTTTGTAACTTTCAATGGCTGCGCCCTCGAGGATTGCAGCAGGTGCGCGGAACATCGACCAACCTGTGAGTGTCTGGTGTGCATCCACGCGTGCCGGGGTTGATATAATGCGATACTCTGAAGGGGGCATAGGAACGTCCTCAACTGATGAACTTGACCGCAGCCGGGTCGTTACCTGAGTTTCCGTTGTGATCTTGTATGTGATGTGCAGTTCCATTGCCGCCAGAGCGTTGTCTGAGTCAGACGGATTGTTGATTGAAAGAAGGAACGAATAGACGCGGTCTTTCTTGTCTTTGCTGGACTGCACATACCCATTCATCAAGTAGGGAACGAGCACCGGTCGTTTGCGTTCATCCTGTCTCTTGGCAAGTCGGAATGCAGCAAAGGCAACACTGAAGCTAAGAAGAGATACGAGCAACGCACCCAGTGCGATCGTGAGATTGAGCATAACGGTCCAACTTATTTAGATTTTGACGCCGCTCTCCGGCCGAACTAGCGGGGACTACACGCGTAATTGGGATGACCTGCCCTTACCCGCCCACTCGTCGCGCTACGGTCTGTACATTTATGGAGTCGGATCAAGACAGACACCCGGCCACGACAGAAGACACATCACAATATAGCCTCTCCGTTGACGACGTGGCCGAGCAATTCCGCGCAGCTGGCTTCCCCATTTCCGACCGTACGGCATCACGTTGCTGCCAGAAGGGCCGTCTCGATGAGCTCGTCCCAAATTTTCAAACAGGTTGCCTTCAGAGATGAACTTTCCGATCAATATCAGCGGTCGGAAAAATAGCCTTCGCATCTATGTAGACGCGTAATAGTGCCGCCAAGATATCGCTCACCTCGCACACGTGGTTCAAGAGATCCTGTTCACTCGCCGAACTACCGTGGACGATTTTCGATCTCATATCGTAGAGCTTTAGCATTCGCTTATATTTAGATAGGCGCCGCTCTCCCCTAGGCTCAAGAACTGCTGACACGTAATTTGACAGGCGGTATCGAAGTTCCGCATGCACATCAAAGAGCGCCTCAATTCCTGACCACAATGTGACCGTCATTAGTCGCAGGTTCGGGGTGTGGTGGTACGTACATAGGCTGTCAGTCGCCAGTTCGAATCTCGGATTGCTACAAAGGTCGAGGAAGTTGGTTAGTTTGGCTACAACCCAGTCGAGATCGTCCTGCAATATTGGGACTGCATCTTTAACTCTACGAGCTTGCGGAAAGTCCTCAAGAAGTTGCGCGTAACAACTCTGGTCAGTTACAGCCGCAATTGTGGACCAAGAACGATCCGAAAACACCGGTACGAGAATTTGCGCCGTCGTCTTGATGCGTAAGCAGGAGACGAGCGCCCATGCCAGATCCATTGCAGGCTGTGGGTCCGCTTCATCTACGGAATGAATCGCCAACTCAAACTGAAATGACCGGGCATAACGCGCAACAACCCCAAAGAGGGATGGGTCCTTTAACGCCCCTGCTAGCTCAATCTCGCCCGGAGTTTCGGATACTCGTCTAAGCGTGGCTAGCAGGTTGTCTCCCATGCGGAGATCTTGTTCATTCTCTTCGAATTCCAGACCGGACAAGCCGAAATAGAAAGATTTTGAGGGTCCTGTTTGCTCAGCAAGTTGCTCATGGCGGCGCTCAGCCCGTGTCCGCCTTTCCTGGAAATGAGCGGACAAACTCTTGAGACTCTCAAGATCCGCTCCTCTGGGGCGTCGACCCGAGCCATTTTGTGAAGTCACTTCAGCTAACCATAGAACTTGTGATCGATTTAATTGGTGCCCCCGGGGAGACTCGAACTCCCACGTCCTTGCGGACAACAGATTTTGAGTTTGTTGTATCGCCTTACTCCAGTTTGCGCTGGTTAGGGAATATTAAGTTTTATCAGGTTATTAACATTCTCCATTGTGCGCCTAACCCCTCCGTTATATGCTTCCTTCTGCTTCCCCAAGGCTTCCCCGACGCCCGGCCAGGCGGGAGGGAAGCGCAACGAACCGGTAGGGGGTTCACATGCCGAAACTCACCCAAGCCTATGTATTGCGTCTTCGCCCCAGCGAACGCGAAGCCTTTCATTGGGACACCCAGCTCCCCGGCTTTGGCCTGCGCGCAAAACCATCGGGTGTGCGGACGTTCGTGGTCCAGTATCGCAACGCCGGTGGTCGGACGCGCCGCTATGCCATCGCCAAATACGGCGTTATGACCGTGGAGGAAGCGCGCAAAGAGGCGCGGCAGCTACTGTCCGCCGTCGCCAAGGGCGCCGATCCCTCCGCTGAGCGCGCCTCCGGACGCACGGCGCCGACCGTGGCGGACCTTATAGATCGCTACATGCGCGAACACTCCGAGGCGCACAAGAAGGCGTCTTCGGTCAAGGAAGACCGACGTTTGTTGAATCGGAATGTCAAGCCGCGCTTGGGTACCACCAAGGCCGCGAGCGTCACACGTGGAGATATAGCAAAGCTCCACCACGCGCTGCGGAAAACGCCCTATGAGGCCAACCGCACGCTCGCGATCCTCTCCAAAATGTTCAATCTCTCCGAGGTCTGGGGACTGCGACCGGACGGCTCAAACCCCTGCCGGCACGTCAAGCGGTTCCGCGAGGCGAAGCGCGAGCGGTTTTTCTCCGGCGACGAATTAAAGCGAATCGGGGAAGCGCTGGCAACTGCCGAGCGCGACGGCACCGAAATGCCCGGCATAACCCTCGCGGTGCGATTGCTCGCCCTCACCGGCTGCCGCATGGGTGAGATTCTTGCCCTTCGATGGGAAGATGTCGAATTGAAGAAAGGACTGATACGTCTTACCGACGCCAAGGCCGGCGCTCGCGACGTGATGTTAGGGACGCCCGCCCGCGCCTTGCTCGCCGATTCGCCGAAAGATGACAATTGGGTGGTTCATGGACCCAACCCGGACAAGCCCCTCTCAAGATGGACGCTGGAAAAGGCATGGCGCCGCATCCGTGACAACGCCAAACTCGAGAACGCACGCCTGCATGATTTCCGCCATACGGTTGGCACCTACGGTGGTCACGCTGGGTTCAATGCCTTCATCGTCCGTGACTTGCTCGGACACAAGACACTGGCGATGACAGGACGCTATGTCGAGCGCGATACGGACCCGGTACGGGCGGCGGCCGACTTGGTTTCCGAGCGCGTCGCAGCCGCGATGGCGGGGAATTCAGCCAAGGTCATTCCGATGGTAAAGGTGGACAAAGCCCATGATTGGAAAAACGCTAGAGCGCTTGAAAGCTAGCATTTACCGGGCGCCAATCACCTGGATTTTAGCGGCGTTACTAGTGTTCTCGGTCTATTCGCACTATCAGACCGGCGCGAGGCTTACGGAGGTCTGCCAGCGGTTCGAGTACTTGAAGGAAGGCTACTATGATGCGGAAACGAGTCAGGGCTTCTTAACAAAAGGATTCAACATCAACGAGTTCATTCGGCACGCCGAAGAACAACAGCGACTCTTAGCGGAGGATTCCCCCGAAGGTCGGGCTTATCGATGGTGGGTATATGAATTGAACGAGATTGGCGATTTCTGCGATAAGCGGCTCGCCGAGCCTGAACCGAATTACGAATAGCTTCCCGCTGCTAGGGACCGTTAGTAATTACTCGAAAGCTAGTCGCAAGCTTCATTTCGGATTAGCAATAGGGCTTTTTAGATGCACAAGCGATTTGGTGGTAGTAATCGGTACTCACGACTGTCGCGATTCGAATTTTGGCGGGTGGCTCGTTCTACTTTAGAACCTAGCTTCACGGAGTGACATCTTCCCTCTTGCTCGGAAGTTCGGTTTCTTTGTTAGACTGAAAAAGGCGCGGCTACGGTGGCCGCCGGAAAAGCGGGCTCCCTACGCCCGCCCGCCGCGCCGTCCTTCCCGTAGGAGCACCGGTAGGGGGTGCTAGTGGACGCATTCGAAGCACCATATTGGAACCAAACACAGACGTTTGCTTGGGTATACAACGGGGACCGGGAGTTGGTCCGCGAATGCGCCGACAATGCCGACCCTGACCGCTATTGGATCGAGGTCGTAACTCCGGACGGTGAACGCAAGCTCATAGAGTGCAAGGGCGATCGTCCCGCATCGATCTATCTTCACATCAAAGCCGTTCTCAGGGGCGGTGCCGCCATGGCTTCAATTCGGGACGCCGAGGACACGCTAATCTCTGCCCTCCAACAGGGCAAGCTGGCGGCCATTGGTCTAGCCAACAACAATGGAGACCCAAAGAAAATCCCAGCTACAGCGTGGACAGGATTGAAATTCTATTGGGAAGAAAAAGGCGAACCCTGTGCCGGTCCAGACGATCCTTTCAGAAATGGAACATGGTGGTATGCATTGAAATTCTCTCGCCAGGAAGTCTTGGCGCTATGGGGAGACCCGTTACAAATGGTGGTATCGGATGATGGTCCTTCAGCGACCTTCGCCACGGAATATGACCCCGTACCAGTCGGCACAGTAGGTTTCCATGAAGCCGCCGCGCATATACAGCAGGCGATCCATCCGGCCCGCGCGGACGAAGCTCTTTCTATAACGCGTTCATTTTGGACGCCTCAGGGGGAGAAAGAAATCCCGGTGTCCGTGGAGTTTCAGCGCAAGGTACAAGACGATTGGAGGAAGCATGGAGAAGAAGCGCGAGGACTACTGCTCGCCGCTTTGCAAGATGGTAAACTTCACGCGCATTTCTTGGATGGTGAGACACGGCTAAAAGTGCCACTGGCCTATTGGCGCACAAGCGCAGCAACGGCGGGGACAATCATAACCGGTCGTCTCGAATCCGGCGATGATATCTTCGTTCATTTGAATGCCCACCATCTGAAACCGTGTTTTTTGGACGCGAGAAGCTTTAATAAATGGCTCGACTTTCTCGGTGGCGACAAGCCGGGAACGAATAAACGAGCGGCTGCCAATTCGGAAAAGAAATGTCGGGAATGGCTCGTTAACCAGATGTGCGGCGGCGCCAAGTCAAAATCGAAATCGAAATTTCAAGAAGAAGCCAACAGAAAATTCCCGAAAATCTATCCGGCTGCGTTCCGTCGCGCATGGACCGGTGCTATTGCCGAAAGCGGCGATCCGTATGGCTGGGGTCATAGCGGCAGGCTCAAAAAAGGCAGCCCCGAATAATCGAAATCGAATATCAATCGGAATTATGACCGCAATGACTATTTCGACCATGCGATAAAGTCTAGTTGGAGAGCCCTCAGGCGCGCATTGGGCGCGCCCATCATAGGAGGGCTTATACCAAATCCCGTTGATCATGACCTATGTGCCCATTGCCTGTGTCCGATCGACATGATTTTCCAGGGCTGATCGATGAGCTTGTTCCAGGCGTCACAGCAGTGGTCGACGATGTCGTCGTATGAGTTGAAGACGCGGT
>JAAEOH010000134.1 GCA_024244645.1 Hyphomicrobiales bacterium | reverse complement strand
CCGCGTCTTCAACTCATACGACGACATCGTCGACCACTGCTGTGACGCCTGGAACAAGCTCATCGATCAGCCCTGGAAAATCATGTCGATCGGACACAGGCAATGGGCACATAGGTCATGATCAACGGGATTTGGTATTACCGGCTTTTTCAGTCGGACTATCGAGGAAGGAAAATGAAAGATCAGGCAACATCGAATGCAAATTGTGCAATACCCCGTAGGGCTTGCCATCATCTGGCGTCTGTCCTACTTGGTAACGTTAGGAACAATACCATGTCCAATCTTCGGTATTGCCCTGGCTATGCACAAATTCTCCGTTGGCCCGCAGGTGGCGACCGAGATAGGTCCGCCAAGTACGAACGACGAGACGACGTCCTTCATCCGACGCGCCATTAAAGATATCGCCAGCCGAGATCCCCGTAATGACGGATAAAATTGTTGCGATCGCATCTACCATGCGTCGGGGTGCATAGTGCGCAACAGATTCGGAAATCGTAGCATGACCAGGTGATGGTGATATGGGTACGCTAATACCAAGTCTCTGTGAGTGGGACTCATATAGGGGCTTTCCGGAACGGTGTTTTTCTGATTCAAGATGGCAAACGGATGGAGGTTTGCCATGGGTTCTCCGGTTTCACTTCGAGACGATTTTGGTGCGGCCGGACT
>JAAEOH010000133.1 GCA_024244645.1 Hyphomicrobiales bacterium | reverse complement strand
CCAGCAATCGACGCCCCTGATTGGCGTCCTTCGTCCGACGCGCAAGCAACCGAAGTCCGGCCGCACCAAAATCGTCTCGAAGTGAAACCGGAGAACCCATGGCAAACCTCCATCCGTTTGCCATCTTGAATCAGAAAAACATCGTTCCGGAAAGCCCCTATATGAGTCCCACTCACAGAGACTTGGTATGAGTCCCACTCACAGAGACTTGGTATTAATGGCAATCCAAATGAGGAAAAGTTGTTGACGTTGTGGGCGGCCGAGACGAATAGATACGGCAAACCTAGCGGAACCGAATTCGAGACTGGCTGGCCGTTCGGCGAGCCTTCATTGGAAGCTACCGACCGAACCACAGGCGATCAATGGGGACGGGCCATTTTGCGGCACGGCGCATATCGGCCGTTGTTCAATTGAACCGTATCGGAACAAAAATTCCTACGATAAGAATCACCACGATGAGAAGGGCGAACGTCCCGCCCATGACCAGAAAGGCCTGCCCCGTAGGCAGCTTGGTTGCCGCGCCGGCGCCAAGGCCATGCCCCTCATGACCGCCATTTCCGTCGTTCATGGCCATCTCCATGCCATCCGCCATTTGCATGCCGCCGCCGGACGATGGTGCGCTCATCATGCCGTGCTTGATGCCGCGCCCCACCATCCACGAATTGATCGGGTAGGCGGTAAACGCGCCGGCGATCGATGCCATCGACATGATGAACCAAAACCGGGGCGAGAACGGATTGTCGCCGCCTTCAATCATATGCATGAGGATCAGCATCACCGTAAACATGCCGGTCATCAGCATATTCATCGAAACGGTTTCGGCGAAGAAAACACCGCGGACGGCACGTCCGTAATCGCCGTCGTACATATTGAGCATGAAGAGGGCCTGAAAGATAAACAGCCCGAAAATGAACCCGGAGACGTACTCAGCGACCAAATCCCATCCGTTCGACAACCCCAGGAAATAGACAATCGAGGCGGCCAGTACGATGCCGGTCGCATCTCCGGCGAGGCAGTGCGACAGCGAGCCAACCGACTGCTTCCAATGGGCGGCGATATAAGCGTCGTGCGTGCCTGGCAAGGACTGACGGCAGGACAGCAGATAAACGAACAGTCCAACTGGTCCGGTATAGAACGTCACCAAAACCCAGGCGATCTTCATCACTGTGGTCGACGGCGTGTTGTAAAGCTGGTCCCATATAACGAACGCCAGCGACCCCGCCGTCAGGACATACCATAGTAGAATGACTCCCTCGATCACGGTGGATAGCCCCCTCTTAACCGATATATCCCAAGTAACTCGGTTTCCATGGCGATGTTACCCAAATTGCGCCGTCGTTGGCGAGGTTTTCCGCCTCAGCCTTCCGGATAGCTCGATTTTCGTCGGTTGGCCGTGTTCGGAAGACCATTCGGCCAATTTTCTCGTCATCCAGACACACCCTCCTGTCGTTTTCTCCTGGCCGTCGATTTCCCCGGCCTACCCCGGAACGGGTCTTGGTCGCAGATCATCAATCAGGCTCAGGATTTTCCGGAACAGTTCCTTCGGCACCGCAATCTCCGCTAATTGGAACGTGACGTACCGGCCATGGTGGACAACCTTGGCACCGATCTTCACCAGTTTTTCTCGCAGCGTGGTCAACGACCAATGCTCCACTTCTTTCGGCAAGGCCAGCGTCCGCATGAAGGTGGCGAGATTGTAGGCCAGAGCGTGAAGCTGGAGCCGGACGGCGTTGTCGCGGAACTTGCGGCACGACAGCCTCGTCCATTTGATCGCGTTCTTGCCTTCCTTGATGTATTGCTCCGCTTTGCCCCGCTGATTGTAGAACAATGTCACCCGCTCGGCGGAACGGGACAGGTTGGTGACGATGAAACCGACGCGGGGATACAGGTCGCCCGGATGCCATTCTACTTTGGCCACGACACGACGCTTTTTGCTCCAACTTCCGGCCTGATAGCTAAAGCCGGCGTAATAGCGCCGCACATGGTTCGGCGGACGGCCAACGGGTCGTGTGAGCAGATGCGCGATGCTTTCCTGCAGAACCTGGTTGGTCGACAACCGGATCGCGTACAGGAAACCTTCAGCTTCGAGGTATTCATACATCTCCGGTGAGGCGAAGGCGGCATCCCCTCGGAAGTAGCGGCGCAGGTCCCGTTCCCGGTAGCGCTCAACGACCGGTTCCAGAACGCCGCGCCAGCCGTCTGCGCTGTGGACGTTGCCGGGGCGCAGGGAACACCGTTCAAGGTCGCCGAACTGGTTGAACAGGAACAGGGGATGATAGCAGGTGCAGCCGAAGTGGCCGTTGTAGGCCGATCGCTCTTGCTCACCATGGGTCGGGCTGACGCTGCTGTCCATGTCGAGAATGTTCATCTTCGGCGGGCGACGGTCATGCACACGGTCGACCCAGGCACCGGAAAGCTCGGTCAACGCGGCGAGGTTTTCCTCGGTCGCCAGTAGCTCCGTCTCGAAGCGCCCCATCTGACTGGTCGAGGCAGCCCGCCCCTTGATGGCATGACCGCCAACAATCCAACGCATGGCGGGATCACGGCCTAGACGGTCGGCGTCGTTCACGTCGTCGTAGCCACCAAGACGGCCGAAGACGGACTGGCGGAACTGGCCGACCAGGCCATGCCGCCCGTTCTTTCCGGTACGACTGTCGGCAAGAACATCGCCAGCCATCTCAGTAAGTTCAAGAGCGTGATCGAGTTCCCGGTAGGACAGAAGCCCCGCATCGGAAGTGACCTTGGACCCGTGGAACTCCAGCTTCAGGCGGCGGTCAAAATCAACCCGCAGCCCATCCGCTTTCGATTCACCCATCGGGTGAGCCATATCAACACCCCAAATCCGCCTATAACTTAATGATTCTTATACCAGAATCCAGGTGCGCTGTCGCCAAATCACAAGGTTATCTGGGCAATGCGGGCTTATTCACCTTCGGCGTGAGTGTTTTCGTGAGCTTCATTGACTGGCTCGTCTTCCATATGTACCCAGTGCGTCATTTCTGTACACTTCTGTCCTATCCGCATGAGGTCAATCAAAACGCCTGACGAAAGGAACTCATCCCTAAAGGCGATAGCTCCACCGTGATAGCATAGTTGCCACATGCTGGTTATGGCTTGCGACATTGATACATGATCTCTCAAGTCTTCATAGTCAGGGAATGTACTAAGTTTCGACGAAGATTGTTTTCCCAAGTGCTCAGCATAATCTGTCGAATGAACATTTCTAGAAAAATTCCTGAAAACAACATGGTATATTTCACTGAGCCCTGCTTTCTTGGCGCGATTTTCAATAGACATTTCACTAAAACCAAACCTTCTTAATTTTCTTATTTCTTTTTCATCATATCTTGAGCAGATATTTCTTTCCTCCTGTAGTAATTGTTTGGGAGTTGGTGCGCCTTCGACCAATTCAAGTCCTTTGAATTTAGATTCTCTCTGTTGCTTAATCTTTTCAAGCCCCATGGCGTCCAAAAGGCGGCGCGTCGCGACCACCGAATCGATCTGACAAAGACGGATGAATTCATAGAAATCTAAACGGAGCTCAAATAGGACGCGCACAAGTACCTGACCTCGTTCGGGCAGATTCTTCGTATATAGCCACCTGATTGCCTCGAATGTCCGCATGCCTTTTATGAACATCGCAGAAAGAATTTTCTCGGGAGCTACACTTCCCTGACCAAGTTCGGCATTTACCTTGCCGGCAAGGGCGAGAAGTTCCTTGCTTCTTTTCATCCAAAGTTCTTTGTCCTGCATGAATTTAGACCTCTTCGACGCGAATCATACCAAGTCTCTGTGAGTGGGACTCATATAGGGGCTTTCCGGAACGGTGTTTTTCTGATTCAAGATGGCAAACGGATGGAGGTTTGCCATGGGTTCTCCGGTTTCACTTCGAGACGATTTTGGTGCGGCCGGACTTCGGT
>JAAEOH010000132.1 GCA_024244645.1 Hyphomicrobiales bacterium | reverse complement strand
TCCTTAGCCACGTCCCCACGAAACGTTCTGCAAACGAAGTAGATTCGTTGTTACGTGGCTTGCAGAGCAGAAAGATTCTACGAATTTTCTCGCGTGAGAACTGGGAGAAAGCGCTTGCACTTGAACGAACGTCAGTTCGTGAATATCCGGAATCACCTTGGGGATACATTGGCACGGCACTGGGATTGCAGGCCGGCGCGCGTCTTGGATGGATTGATCGACCCCGAAACGATATTCTGAAAGAAGCTATCGAACATTCTGAAAGAGCACTGGCAATCGCGCCAAACAACTACATGTCACATTATGCCCATGCGAGGGTTCTCGCGAGGCAGGGGGAAATTAGAGACTCTCTTTTACATTTCGAGCGCGCTGCAGAATTAAATCCATCTGATTCAAAGGTTCTGGTCGGGTTGTCGGTCCCTCTCCTATATGTGGGCGATACTGAACGTGCGATTGCTGTTCTACAAAAGGCGAAATCGGTTGACCCCCTGCACGGACACTTTCTCCTCGGTATGTTGGGCCGGGCCTATTGGCAGAACAGAGAGTGTGAAAAGGGTTTGGATGCATTGCTAAGCATCTCCCCGCTTCCCCTGATTCACCATACGAAGTTGGCAGCTGTCTATATATGTGTGGGCAAACCGGAAAAGGCAAAAGCGGTAATAGGGACCTTCTTGAAAAAGCGGCCAGACCACACGCTTTCTGCGGAAGCCAAGCGCGTTCGCCAAGACTGGGCAGACAAAAAAATACAGAAGCGCTGGCTAAATGATATGCGACTGGCCGGGATGCCCGAATAGCCAAATTCGATAATTGATCGAGGTAATGGTTATTTCGATCGTCAGTCCATTCCTCCCTCATTCAAATAGTGTCTTAATGCGGACAACGACTTCAGCAGATCATGACCGATTTGTTTGGGTTGCTCAAAAAAGGCGTTCAACACAATCCACGCCAACACTTTCGAGTTCTACAAAGAGCTTCATGAAATAGTTGACCGTGAACCCATAGGGCTTTTTGATCCCGAACTGCGTGGCTTAGCTGCCGCAATAGACATCCAGAAAGGAAAGCCATTCGAACCCGACGACCGCATGCGAAGGATTCCGACAGAAGCCGTCGCCGTCGCCAACGCTACCGCGCGCTCGATATGGCTTAAGCCGCGCGACAAAAGTGCGTATCTTTACCCAAACAGCGGATGGTTCACCGCATTCATCGGCGGCGATTATCAATGGCTTCGGGATAAAGGCAAAGGCGGCCGTTATTTGGATGCCAGAACCATGTTTTTCTATATCGCAACCGTTAACACTCCGGCGATGGTGCTCAAGCTCGTCGGCAAGGGATCACAGTATGCGCAGAACATGACCGACACCGACGGGAACATCTTAGACGGAGCAAAAACCTACCGGTTACGGATTCCCGCCAACGTTCCGGCAAAGGATTTCTGGTCGGTCGTCGCATACGATCCCCAGACCCGCTCAAAGCTTCAAACCGGACAGCCCCTTCCAAGCAAGAACAACAAGCGGGACGATTTGATAGCAAACAATGACGGCTCGGTGACGCTCTATTTCGGACCGAAAGCTCCTCAGGGCAAGGAGCGCAACTGGGTCGAGACCATTCCCGGTAAGGGCTGGTTTGTTGTGCTACGTCTATATGGGCCGCTGGAGCCGTGGTTCGACAAGTCTTGGCAGCCCGGTGAAATAGTACTGGTAAAGTAAATTTCTGGTACCGCCGCAACGCGTGAAAAACGACCGCGTTAGGTGGGGTTCCCCGGACGCACACCAAGATACAGCGAAGGTCCGAAGTGGGTCAAACTTGCGCATTCAGCTCCGTCCCGATCATCGCGTCTGCGACACCGCTTCAAGGTCTCAAACGGGCTCGAATCAGCCATTTGCGGCACTGCACTCTCCGGAAGGCAGAATTGTTGGCACGAAGGACAGCTGTGCGGACATACCGACCAAGTTCATCCACGACGGCTGTTTGGTTTGCGACGCGTGGAGTGCGGACACTTTGTGCCATGAACGGCCGTCCCGTCTTTCGAGCCGGACGGTGAGAAAGCGGAGAGGCTGTGTGAAAACGCAGTCGCGGCAAAATCAGATAGAATGGAATTCTGCGGGC
>JAAEOH010000131.1 GCA_024244645.1 Hyphomicrobiales bacterium | reverse complement strand
CAGCTTAATTCGTGCATCTGGATAGCTCGGATCAAGTGGCACATATGCTCCACCCGCAATGAGGACACCTGCATGAAAGTACGTCTTTCTGTTAGTAAACTGATACTTTGATATGCAAGTTTGAGAAGGTCCTACGCACCGTAGATGGATGCAATTGCCTCAGCCGAGTCATTGGTCATAAGTAGGCCAACCGTCGAGTCCCCTTCAACTCCCAATACTCGCATTTGTCTTGTCACCTTCTCTGCCATGCTTCGGAGCTTCGTGTACGAGATATTCCGCTTCAGCCCTCCGTACTCGATCAAGGCTATTACATTGGGATTTGCCTCGGCTTGATCCAGGAAAAACTCGTGCACCAGCCACCCAGGCTTAGGGAAAGGAGTAGATGTTTTGTTCCAATCCACTAACTGCTTCTGTTGCTCAGCATGGGTGAGCATGGGAAGATTCCATACTACTTTGTGTGGGTTTTCTACTGCCATCTCCAGCAGGTTCTTGAAACATTCAAACATCATGACTACAGTGCTTCGATCAAAGAGACTCGAGTTGAAAAGCATAACGCCCTTCATACCATCTTTACGCAGCAGCTCAGAGTCAGCGACACGGAACAGAGTCAAAATGAGAT
>JAAEOH010000130.1 GCA_024244645.1 Hyphomicrobiales bacterium | reverse complement strand
TGGCGATATGTCGGCGAACTCGTCGGATCAATCAAACCAACCGAGTGCGCAAACTACCTCAAAAATGCCGGATATGCTTCCGTCTAAAGGTGACAGACTCTAACGCAATCCGGTTTTGCAATCAGGATTCGATGTTGAGATGCAATGTCTTTTCGGTAAGACGGGCGAGTTGCTGCAGACGAACTTCCAACCGCTCGCCGGCCAAACTGCGCAACCGGCCCGGAATGTTCAGCACCAGGGTATCGGCAGCCACGGGGTTAAACCTTATCAACGGTGTAACGCCGGGCATTGAAGCCGAAAACAGATAACTGATGCGCAAAAGCGCACCGAGCATCTTGGCGAATTGCTGCAGGCGCGGCGTCGCAATCGCAGCGATCTCTTCGCTCAGGCTGTCGCCCCGCAGCCCCTCGAAACGGTAGTAATTGGCGAGCGCAATATAGGCGCGTCCTGCATGGGTTATGCCGCCAAATGTGCCGTTGGCGATCAGATTGAGCGACTGGGAGCCCCGATAATCGGGATGTGCGCGCCAGCTGATATCGGCAAGCAGGCATGCCGCACGGCGATAGCGCGCTTCTTCTTCGGTCTCATCGATGCCGAAGGCGCAGAAAGAGTCACCCGTCCAGTTCGCCAGTTCGCGCGCGTGTTCGGGTGAACGGGCGCGCAGGATCGCCAACTCGTCAGCGGCACTGATCAGCGGATCGAGCGCCTTTTCCTCTTCGCTCAGCAGCGAATACAGAAAGCCCTCCCGAACTCCAAGTGCTGAAAAGCTGACTTTTTCCGGGCTCATTTCACGGAGGATTTCAGCCATGGCAACTGCACCGAACGGAAGCAGGCCGCGCCTGTTGCGCGACACCGCACGCATCGCTTTGGCTTTGGCGGTCGCGCCCTTTTCAACGCCGTGGAGAAAATCAAGCGCCTCGTCTGCGGCAATCTCATAGCCCTGTGTCATGTGTAGCGGGTAGCCTGTTACTTCCATATGCAGCTTGGCAAGATTTCGCCAGGTACCGCCCACCGCATAGAAAGTCCTGTTTTTGCCGTTTTTGAGCAACTGAGCAGCCGCAAGGTTTGTGCGAACGATCTGTCTGGCCTTGCTGATCGATTCTTCGGACGCTTCGGAAAGCCGAAGCCCGCCGATTGGCAGGGTGATGCCGTCACCGATTGCAGATCCCGTGATATCGACCAGTTCCAGCGAGCCACCACCAAGGTCGCCGACAATACCATCGGGCTCGTAGAAAGTGCTGATGACGCCAAGCGCGGAATAGTATGCTTCCTCCCTGCCGCTCAGCACCCGGATCGGCTGGCCGAGCATGCTTTCGGCCTCCTGGATGAAATCGGGGCCGTTTGCGGCTTCTCGGGCAGCAGCAGTGGCGATAACATGGAGGCCGGTAGCGCGGGCCTGTTCCGAAAGGGCGCGAAAGCGCCGGACCGCGGAAAGGGCGCGGTTGACGCCCTCGATGTGCAGCAGACCGGTCGCGGCAATGCCCTTACCCAGCCCGCAGAGAACCTTTTCATTGAACAGAACCGTTGGTGTGCGGTTCAGTCCTTCATATATGACCAGCCGCACCGAGTTCGAACCGATATCAACGACGGAAACCGGCGCGATGCCAGGCAGGCGGCCCTGGGCTTCGGATTCAACCATTCAATGAAATGCTCAACTTTGCTTTTTCTGCTGCGAAACCAATCCCGCGATCAGCTTGGGTGCACTGGATGCCAATGCGCCGCCGCGTCCCGACAGGCTCGGGTTTGTCATGAAATAATGCTGTGCGTTGAACGGCTCCTCCCCTTCGCGCACATCCATTCTGCGTGATGTACCGTCCCCCAATATCTCGTAACTTTGCTGGTTATCGATCAGATTGCCAAGCATAATCTGCGACTGGACCTGCTCCTTGACCGTCGGGTTTTCCAGCGGAACCAGCGTTTCAACGCGGCGGTCCAGGTTACGCGGCATCAGATCGGCTGAGCCGATATAGACCAGCGAATCGAGGCTGGGCAGACCCTTTCCATTGCCGAAACAGAAGATGCGGCTGTGCTCGAGGAACCGTCCGACGATCGACTTGACCCTGATGTGGTCGGAAAGTCCCGGCACCTGTGGCCGCAGGCAACAGATACCGCGCACCACGAGATCGATTTCGACACCTGCCTGGCTGGCGCGGTACAGCGCGTCGATGGTGGCCGGATCGACCAGCGAGTTGATCTTCATCCAGATGGCGGCGGGACGCCCGGCCTCAGCATGTTCTATTTCGGCTTCGATATGCTCGATCATGCGGCTTCTGAGCGTGCCGGGAGAGACCGCCAGCTTCAGCTCTTCCTTCGGCTGGCCGTAGCCGGTGATAAAGTTGAAGACATGAGCAACGTCGTGAGCGATGTCGGCATCGCATGTGAAGAACGAAAGGTCCGTATAAATCTTGGCCGTGACCGGGTGATAATTGCCGGTTCCAAGGTGACAATAGCTTGCCAGACGGCCCTCTTCGCGCCGCACGATCAGAGACATCTTGGCGTGGGTCTTCAATTCAATGAAGCCGAATACGACCTGCACACCGGCGCGCTCGAGGTCACGCGCCCAGCGAATATTGGCCTCTTCGTCGAAGCGTGCACGCAATTCGACAAGCGCGGTCACGGATTTGCCCTCTTCCGCGGCGTCGACCAGCGCGCGAACGATCGGGCTGTTGTTCGATGTCCTGTACAACGTCTGCTTGATTGCCAGAACGTCGGGATCGCGTGCTGCCTGACGCAGGAACTGAACGACAACGTCGAAAGACTCGTAGGGATGGTGGATGACAATGTCTTTTTCGCGGATCGCGGCGAGGCAGTCGCCGCCATGCTCGCGTATGCGTTCGGGAAAGCGCGCATTGTAGGGTTCGTATTTCAGATCGTCGCGCGGTGTGTCGACAATCTCGGAGATTGTCGCCAGGGCAAGGAGTCCGGGCAAGATTGCCACCCGGTCTTCCGGCACATTCAGTTCCGTCGTCACAAAATTGCGCAGCGACTCCGGCATTTCCGAATCGAATTCGATGCGGATCACTGATCCTCTACGACGGCGCTTCAGCGCGCGTTCGAACAACCGGACGAGATCTTCCGCTTCTTCCGCAACTTCTATGTCACTGTCGCGGATGATCCTGAAGGTCCCAGCCCCAAGTACGCTGTAGCCGGGGAAAAGCGTGTCGATAAACTGCCCGACGACATCTTCCAATGTGATGAAGCGCACCTGATTATCGCGATCAGGCAGGCGTACAAACCGGTTGAGCGCAACGGGCAGTCTCAACAGGGCCGTCATCGGCTCCTTTCTCTTCTTGCTGAAGAGCTTGAGCACGATCGAGAAGCCAAGGTTCGGTATAAACGGAAACGGATGCGCCGGATCGATGGAGAGCGGTGTGAGCACCGGAAAGATCGAATCGAGAAATTCCTGCTTCAGCCAACCAATGTCAGCCTTGTTCAAATCACCGGCCCGGACGATCAGAATATCCTCTTCCTCGAGGTATTGCTGTAATACGGCGAGCGATGCCTGCTGCTCCAGCTGCAGCTTGCCAATCTCGTCCAGCGCCTCATTCAACTGGCGCAGCGGGGTGCGGCCATCGGCCGACCGGCTTGTGATGCCTTCGCGGACCTGCCCTTCAAGACCCGCCACCCGAACCATGAAGAATTCATCCAGGTTCGCCGCCGAAATCGACAGAAAGCGGATGCGCTCCAGCAACGGATGCGCGCTGTTTTGCGTTTCCTCAAGAACTCTGCGATTGAACTGAAGCCAAGAAAACTCCCTGTTTACAAAGCGTTCCGGGCTCTCCATGAGCGATCCCGACGCGCTTGGCAGGTCGTTTCCTTCACCAATCAGTGTCGCTTTTTCGTCCATATGGCTTTCCATTTCCGATCAATCATACATCGCAGGCTTTGTTATGCCCATGCGACGAAAAGCTTATGACAATTCAGTATTATAGCCGGTTGATTCCAACTCAGCGAGCACCTTGGCTGCCAATGTGCGGTTAATCTTACCGCGGCGGGCAAGCGCCAGCTGATCCATGCGTCCGACAATTGTCTGCGCCGCATCAAGCGAACGTTCCATGCGCTGCACCAGATAGGATACCACCTTGGGATCAACAACGATCTGCCGGTCGGCGAACAGTTTTTCGATGACCTGTCCAAGCAGGCCGTCATCGGGCTCGCCGATTTCAACAATGGTTGCCGCTCGAAGGCGCGAGATAAGATCGGGAAGCTGCACAGGCCAGGCGGCGGGCCAAATGCGCGTCGTGATCATCATCGTGCTGTTGTGCTGACGCACCGTATTGATCAGATGAAAGAGCAAGGTTTCGTCAAAACCCCGCCGGTCGATATCCTCGATCAATACGGGGCCTGCAGACGCATGGCTCAGGGTATCGCTGTCATGGGCCGACGCCGAGACCTGAACAGCGCCGGTGCGTTCCTTCCAGATGTTGCTCAGATGAGTTTTTCCCGCACCTGTCGGACCGGCCAAAATGACGATCGGAGAAGGCCAGTCCGGCCATATGTCAATGATGCCGATGGCTGCGCTCAACGGATCCGAGACAACAAGATCATCGCGACTGGTGCTCGGGCGGTGATCGAATTCCAGCGGCAATTGTCCCGGCGCGGCATCCCGCTCATTGTCCTGACTACTTGCCATTGTCTTTTTCTGCATTCGCCTCGACGGGTGTGGACCCGTCATCATATAGATCGCTCTCCAGATACCGTTTCAGGGCATAGCGCACAAGAACCGCGAGCGCCGCCGATGCGGGTACGGCAATGAGCAGCCCGACGAAGCCGAACAGCGAGCCGAAGGCAAAGAGCGCAAACATCAGCCACACCGGGTGCAACCCTACACTGCGGCCGACAAGCTTAGGCTGGAGTATGTTGCCTTCAAAAAACTGTCCGGTGAAAAACACGACAAGTACAATGATGATCGAAACGTAGTCCGGCCAGAACTGAACAAGGGCAACACCGAGAGCCAGGATGAGACCAACCATCGAGCCGACATAGGGTATGAAACTGATCAGACCCGCAAACATGCCAATCAGCAATCCGAAATTCAATCCCGAAAGCGTCAGGCCGGCGGCATAATAGATCCCCAGGATGAGGCATACGCTTCCCTGACCGCGAACGAAGCCGGCAATGGCTCTGTTCATGTCCTGCGATATCTCGCGCACCGTTTCCGCATGACGGCGTGGAATCCAATTGTCGACAGCCTCGACCATTCTGTCCCAGTCCAGCAGCAGGTAAAATGCCACGACCGGTGTAACAACGAACAATGATGCGAGATCGGCCAGCGCCTTGCCGGAATTCCAGATCTGCAGGAACACGGTTCCGACAAGACCCGCCCCTTCGGACAAAAGATTGCCCAATGATGATTTGAGATCCGGCAATTCAATGCCGACCCAATTGGTCAGCCATTCAGTGTTGGTGGAGGCGAACAGCGTTTGTAGCCGATCGACATATTCGGGCAATTTGCCGACAAAACCGCTTGCCTGGCTTGCCAGTACCGGGACAACGATCATCAGCGCAACAATGAAAATGAGCAGGAATGCAACGAGAATTAGGATCGTCGCCATCAGACGCGACACGCCCCAGCTCTCGAGCTTGTCAGCCACCGGGTCGAGAAAATATGCCAGCGCCATGCCGGCGACGAAAGGCAGCAAGATGCCCCGGAAAAGGTAGAGAAACAGGCCGAATACAATAAGGGTCGCAAGCCAGAAAAAAGCCTGCCTGCGCAGCGATGCCCTGTTGATTTGAGTAGCCATATTTTTCCTGCGTTCTGTCAATCCGATAAAAAATACTGCCGGTTCATTCGGTCATGTGGTCAACCCACACCTTGAGATAGGCGGCTGCCGACAGGATGGTCAAGGCCGCAACGCTATAGATGAGAATCACCCGCAGTTCGCCAAATGTTACCCCAAATGCCAGTTCCGCCATCACAACCGATGCCAAAGCGATCTGGAAAGCGGTGTTGGCTTTCGAAACGAATAGCGGATTCACATCGACCGGCTGCGCCATAACACTCGACAAAATCACCGCAATAACAATCAAAACGTCCCGCGAAACGACCAGAACCACCAGCCAGTGCGGCAAAAACCCAAGGATCGCCAGCATAATAAAGACCGTCACCAGCAGCAGCTTGTCTGCGATCGGGTCGAGATAAGCGCCAAGCTCGCTCTGCTGATCGTATTGCCGGGCTATGAAGCCGTCGACACCGTCAGAGATACCGGCGATGACAAAAATGATGAAGGCGGGCATCATTGCACCGAGCAGAAGTGCATAGACCACCGCCGGCACCATCAAAAATCGCAGTAGTGTGATAAAATTCGGTATTGTCATGCGCCGGGATCTATCATTCGGTTTCACCGCACCTGTTGCATCCACTTGAACCAATGCATACTCCCGATTGAATGACGGTCAATACACACAAACCGAATTGCCGTCGCTTTTGACCCTGGACACTTTTCAGACCAAAGCACCAGTTATGGACTCTATTTCGTATCAACCGTTCACAATTTCAATGCATGAACAAGTGTTTAGAAAGCATTGTGGAGAAATTGAATCAACTGCTGCAGTGCACGCCGGTTGTGCCCCTTGCAGATTAATAGCGACAGCGCTGAGGTCGAACCTTGCACCGTCGGACAGGACGTGTCATTTCGCACCTTTAATTGCATAAGCGAAACAACTGCTGCAGAACCGCGAGAGGACGTGCATGAGCGAGCGGGCGAACGGTTTGAAATACAGCGATGCCGGTGTCGACATCGATGCAGGCAACGCTCTTGTAGACCGCATAAAACCATATGTCAGGGCGACAAGGCGATCCGGTGCAGACGGCGATATTGGCGGATTTGGCGGTTTGTTCGATCTAAAGGCCGCAGGATTTAGCGATCCGGTGCTCGTTGCCGCAAATGACGGCGTCGGAACCAAGCTGAAAATCGCCATCGATTCGGACAATCACGACACAGTCGGCATTGATCTCGTCGCCATGTGCGTCAACGACCTGATTGTACAGGGGGCCGAACCCCTGTTCTTCCTTGATTATTTCGCAACCGGAAAGCTCGACGTCAACCAGGGCGAAGCCGTGGTGGCAGGGATCGCCAAGGGCTGTCAGGATGCAGGTTGCGCGCTGATCGGCGGCGAAACCGCCGAAATGCCAGGAATGTATGCGAGTGGCGACTATGATCTCGCCGGATTTGCCGTTGGCGCGGCGGAGCGCGGTGCGCTGCTTCCTTCGGGTGATATCGCCGCAGGCGACGTTCTTCTGGGCCTGACTTCAGCCGGTGTGCACTCGAACGGGTTCTCGCTGGTGCGCAAGATTGTCGAAACTGCCGGCCATGGCTGGAGTGATCCCGCACCGTTCGAAGAGGGCTCGACACTTGCCGAGGCCCTGCTGACACCAACGCGCATATATGTGCGTTCATTGCTCAATGCCATTCGAGAAACGGGCGCAATCAAGGCGCTTGTTCATATCACCGGAGGCGGATTTCCGGAAAATATACCTCGGGTGCTTCCTGAAGGGTTGGCCGCTGAGATCGATTTGGGCGCCATTTCACCGCCACCGGTGTTTTCGTGGCTGGCGCGCGCCGGCGGCGTCGAAGCGAACGAAATGCTGCGTACCTTCAATTGCGGTGTCGGCATGATTGCAGCGGTTGCGCAATCCAATGCGGAAAACGTGACAAAGGCGCTGCAGGCCGCCGGTGAGAGTGTGATTACACTCGGTCGGCTCGTGGAACGGGAAGACGGCGCCACGGTTCGTTACGAAGGCGCGCTGAAACTATGAACGCGGCCAGGCAACAACCTGCCAGCGCAAAGCGCAAACGGGCCGTCGTCATGATATCGGGGCGCGGCTCAAATCTTGGAGCGCTGATATCGGCGAGTATGGCGAGCGGATATCCCTGTCGCATCGTCGGCGTGATTTCCGACCAGCCGGACGCCGGCGGGCTGCAACTGGCGGGCAATTACGACATCGAGACCCGTGTCGTAGACCGCAAGGACCACGAGACGCGCGAATCCCACGAAGAGGCGATCCTGGAGGCCCTTGAGGCAATGCAGCCAGATATCATTTGCCTTGCGGGATATATGCGTTTGCTTTCGGGCGATTTTGTCCGCAAATGGCGGGGTTCGATGATCAACATCCACCCCTCCCTCCTGCCAAGCTTTCCGGGTCTCGATACCCACAAGCGGGTTCTCACCCATCAGGTCAGGCTGCACGGGTGCAGCGTACACTTTGTCACCGAAGGCATGGATGAAGGGCCGTTGATCGCGCAGGCGGCGGTGCCGGTATTGCCCGAGGACGATGCGGAAGCGCTTGCCGCGCGCGTCTTGAAGGCGGAGCACCAGCTCTATCCGGCCGCTTTGCGGCTTGTTGCACAAGGCAATGTCAAGATCACCGACAGCGGCACGGTTTTGCTCAACGACTTTCCGGCCGCCGATGAAAACGCAATCCTGTATTCAAACGATATCGACGCAAGCTAACGTGGCGCTGCGCCGCGCAGCCAGACATGATTGTCGTGGAACGCGGCGCCGCCGAAGGGTGGGATACAGTCGGCGCCGGTCAGGACGTTGATGCCCTCCCCGTCGACAAAGGCGTGATTGGGCCAAAGCCCTTCCGAAACCAGAACCCCCGGTTTGAGCCCTTCGACAATGCGTGCATGAAGACGAACCGAACCGCGCTCATTGCCGATTGTCACGAGATCGCTGTCCGCAATGCCTGCCGCATCAGCGTCCGATGGCCCGATGAGCAATTCCGGCCGCCCTTCCCGCTTTTTTGATGCTGCCGTTTCCGTAAACGTCGAATTGAGGAAAGACCGTGCCGGGCTGGTCGCCAGCCGGAACGGATGCAATTCGTCCGCCTCTTCAATCAGTTCGACATGATCGGGAAAATGAGGCAGATCCTGATGGCGACCCTGCGGCCCCATCGAGCGGGGCGGTCTGTTGGGCGCCGCTGCGTCGCTCCACTGGAGCCGCAGGCGGAATTTGCCGTCGGGCCAGGCAAAGCCGCGAATGAAATGCGAGGTTTCGAAATCCGGCTGACAATCGATCCAGCAGTTCTCCCGCAGCCCTTCAAGATCGCCGTGACCGCTGGTCTGAAGCAGGCGGTCGATCAACGCATTCGCGTCCGGTTCGAACATCGAGGGATCGGCTACACCCAGGCGCTTGCCGAGCTCATTGAGGACAAACAGGTTTGGGCGCGGCCCTTCAGGTGGTTCAATCAGTTTCGGCCCGAGCATCAGATACTGGTGGCCGCCGCCGCGGTAAATGTCGTCATGTTCCAGGAACATCGTCGCCGGAAGAACGACATCCGCCAGTTCGGCGGTTTCGGTCATGAACTGCTCGTGCACGACCGTAAAAAGGTCATCGCGCAAAAAACCCTTTTTGACGAGACGCTGCTCCGGGGCAACGTTGACCGGATTGGTGTTCTGAATAAGCAGGCCTGTGACCGGCACGCCACCGCGCAATGCTTCTGTATCTCCGGTCAGAACGCGCCCGATTTGTGATTGATCGAGAACCCGCACGCTGGAATCGCGCATGGCGGTTCCCATAATTTCCGATTTGTCGACTTTGAATATGGACGCGTTGCCGTGGAACGCACCACCGCCCTCATATTTCCATGCGCCTGTGACAGTCGCAATACAGGAAGCAGCGTGCATATTGACGACACCGTTGCGCTGACGGGAAAAGCCGTAACCGAGCCGGAAATAGCTGCGTTTCGTGCGACCGACCAGCGCCGCAAATGCTTCGATTTCCTCAACCGTCAGGCCGGTGATCGCAGCTGCCCATTGTGGTCCGCGGGTCTTGAGATGCTCCTCAAAACCGGCCGGATCATCCGCGTAATGCTCCAGATAAGCCCGATCTGCCAATTCGTCGCGAAACAGGATATGCATGACCGCACAGGCGAGCGCACCGTCCGTGCCGGGCCGCAGAATGAGTTTCATATCGGCCTGTTTGGCCGTCGCATTGTCATATACGTCAACAACCACGATCTTGGCGCCGCGCTCCTTGCGGGCGCGGGTTGCGTGGGTCATTACATTGACCTGCGTCGCCACGGCGTTGGTGCCCCAGATGACGACGCAATCCGATTTGGCCATTTCGCGCGGATCCGGGCCGGCGACGGTCCCGGCTCCGAAAAAGAAACCGGACCACGCGGCATTCGTACAGATGCTGTCAAACTGGCCGGAATAGTTTTTGGCATGGCGCAGCTTGTGGATTGAATCGCGCTGCACAAATCCCATGGTTCCGGCAAAGTAGTGGGGCCAGACCGTTTCTGCGCCCCATTTCTGCTCGGCTTTCAGGAAATTTTCCGCAACCAGATCCAGGGCATTTTCCCAGGACAGTTCCTGCCAGCTGCCGCCGCCCTTCGCGCCATTGCGGCGCAGCGGCCGGGTCAGCCGGTCCGGATGGTGGATGCGTTCGGAATAGCCCGCCACTTTGGCGCAGATGACACCGGCCGTATAGCTGTTGTCCCGTGACCCGCGCACGCGCCCGATGGTGAAGTCGTCAACAATCTCGACATCGAGAGCACAGGTTGACGGGCAGTCATGCGGACAGGTCGAATAACCCGTTCGTATCTGCGACGGCTGGTTCATTGCATTCCCGTTTTCCCAACACGCTGGCTTGGATATAGAGCAACCGTACAGTTGAAGAAACCATTTTGCCGCGTTGTATCACGGCAAATTCGAGATCAGGACGCAGGTGCAGATCGACCGGAACCGGTTCCCTACGGGCGCGCATTGCTCTAAACAAATTCAGGGCGAAGGTGAGATACTGTGAACCACAGTCACATTTATCATGCGGGCAATTTTGCTGACGTGCTTAAGCATGCAGTGCTGACACGGATCGTCACCTATCTGAAAAAGAAGGATAAAGCCTTTCGTGTGGTCGATACCCATGCCGGCGCCGGTATGTATGACCTCAGTTCAGCGGAAGCGCAAAAAACCGGCGAGTGGCAATTCGGCATTCAGCGCCTCTTTGAAGCAGAGCTGCCGCGAGATGTGGCGCATCTGCTGGAACCTTATCTGTCTGTTGTCAGGGATCTGAACCCGAACGGCTGGATCGAACGCTATCCCGGTTCTCCGAAAGTTGCGCGCGGGCTGTTTCGCAAGCAGGATCGCCTGTCGGCGATTGAACTTCATCCGGCCGATGCCGACAAGCTCAAGCAACTTTTCGGCGGCGACTATCAAACACGTGTCACGGCGCTTGACGGCTGGCTGGCTCTTGGTGCGCATTTGCCGCCAAAGGAACGGCGCGGCCTTGTGCTGGTGGATCCGCCTTTTGAAAAGGAGGGCGAATATGACCGGTTGGTGGACGGCCTGGCCCGAGCCTGCGGGCGCTGGCAAAGCGGAACCTATTGCCTGTGGTATCCGATCAAGGCCGGAGCGCCGATTTCGGATTTCCATAAAAAACTGAAAGCCGTGGGCGTTGCGCCGGTTGTGTGCGCCGAATTGCATGTGTGCGGCGAAGACGAGACCACCGGGTTGAGCGGCTCAGGCGTGGTTGTCGTCAATCCGCCCTACGGGCTTGAGGACGAGCTGAAAACGCTGCTTCCGGCGCTTGAGGAATGCCTTGGAAGGACGAAACGCTCAACCCACCGGATCATTTGGATTGCGCGCGAAGAATAATGGGACAAATGCAGATTTGGCTCACATGTGAGGCTTGACGCAAAGCCAACGGTTGCGCATCCTTCTCACCGGACGGCCATGCGCAATTCGGGAACCACCAAAGCGCGAACCCCGGGGGAACGTCAAAATGCTACGCAAATTTGCATTGCACTCAATCTTGGCCGTGGCCACCTTTGTGTCGGTTGCATTCAGCGGTATCCATGTTGCACAGGCCAATGCGCTCGGCTTCGGTAAATATGGAACCTGCGAAAGTGCACACATTCACAGGGAGATAACCCGCCGTTTCCGCACGCTCGAATTCAACGTCTTGCACGCAGGACTGAAAATCGAGGACATATTTGAGGTCCGGGAAAATGGCTTCAATTATACGCCAAGGACCGAGGTGCAGCTGATTGCCAGACGCTTCTGCCAGGGCCGCGTGTCGATGAATGACGGCAAAACCCGGTCAATCTGGTTTCTGATCGAACGCGGACAGGGATTTGCCGGCGTCGGCTACAATGTCGAATTCTGCATTGCCGGGCTCGATCCGTGGCACATCTACGGCGCCTATTGCAGGTCTGTCAGATAACCCGGACTTCCATGTTGTCGATCCTGCGCCTTGTGACGCTTGCCGGGCTTGCGTTCGCTTCGGCATGCGATGCGACCGATCCCGCGACGCCACCGTCGGGCAGCGGATTTGATTTTTATGTTCTCTCGCTTTCCTGGTCGCCCAGCTACTGCGAGGCGGAAGGCGATCGCGCAAATCAACAGCAATGCGGAACTGAGCGCAAATTCGGCTTTATTGTCCACGGGCTCTGGCCACAATTCGAGAAAGGCTACCCCGAATTCTGCTCGGACGATCCAGGCAGGGTGAAAGCCCGCATTGAGGATGGCGTTCTGGACATCATGCCGAGCCGAGGCCTGATCCGCCACCAGTGGAAGAAACATGGGACCTGTGCCGGTCTGTCACAGACACATTACTTCGAGACCATCCGCGCTGCACACGAACGCGTCAGTCTTCCGCAGATAGGGCCCGGCGACGGGACATACCGGACCGTTTCACCGAAAGACGTCGAAGACGCTTTCCTGACATCCAACCCCGAACTTGAAAAAGAACATTTTGCCGTCACCTGCGACCGCAGAAGATTGCGCGAGGTGCGTATATGCATGACCGTCGATTTGAAGTATCGCTCATGCCCGGAAGTCACCAAACGCTCATGCAGGCGGCCGAAAATCGTGATACCGCCGTCACGTGGCGGCCAGAGTTAGATACGCCAATTCCAGCGCCCATTTTGTGAAGGATCCGATTAATGAAAATACTGTTTTCACCCGCGTCGCCCTATTCGGCAAAAGCCCGCATGGCGGCCCGTTACTGCGGAATGGATTATACATCTGTGGCCACGGATACAAATGCCGACCCGCGGGAACTGACAGATAGCAATCCACTCGGAAAAATCCCGACGCTGATCGATGACGATGGCACCGTGGTCTACGACAGTCGCGCCATCATGCAGTATCTCGACCGCAAGAGCGGCAAGAAACTGTATCCCCGCAACGCTGCCAAAAGAACCGAGGCGGAGGTTTTCGAAGCCCTTTGCGACGGCATCACGGATTGTCTTCTGGCGATGATTTATGAAATCCGCTTCCGGCCCGAAGACAAGATCCACCAGCCCTGGCTGGACAGGCAATGGTCAAAGGTTGAGCGCGCGCTGGACCAGCTGAACGACAATCTTCCGCGCACCACGAAGAAACTGCACGGCGGCCATTTCGCGCTTGCAGCGCTGCTGAGCTATCTGGCCCTGCGTTTCGAAGGCAGATGGGAACGCGGCCGCCCGAAACTGAAAAACTGGCCGGCAAAATTTGAAAAGTTCTTTCCCGAATTCGATAATTGCAAGTCACAAGCCTGATGCCGGGTAACGTCGAGTTTAACTCTTACTCGCCTGACCAGCATTGTGTTTCACCCACCTGCACCTATATGCAAGGAACCGCGCGAAATCGCTAAAATACAGCATCTAAACCCGGAACCCTGCAATTTATGATCAGCTTCTTAATATTGATTGCCGGTCTGACTTTACTGTTGTTTGCAGGTGATTATCTGGTTCGTGGCGCAGTTGCGATGGCTGAAAAACTGGGTATCAGCCCGCTCGTCATCGGATTGACCATTGTTGCCTTCGGCACCTCGGCACCCGAGCTGTTTGTTTCGCTCAAAGCTGCATTTACAGGCGTTTACGGTATCGCGATCGGCAATGTGGTCGGCTCCAACATCGCCAATGTGCTGCTTGTGCTTGGAGCCCCGGCACTGATTGCGCCGATTGCCTGCAAGGAAGGCGGGATCGGCTTCAGCCTGCTGGTGATGGCCATATTGACGGTCATTTTGATGCTGATGATGGGGTCCGGTGTGCTCAATCATCTGGACGGCCTCGTACTGGTGGCCATCTTGGGCACATTCCTCGCCTGGCAGTTCAAAACCGCACGAAGCGACCGGGCAGCGGCGCTCGGCGGCGACTATCATGACGAAATCGACGAAGTACCAACCCAGAATTCGAGGATTGCAGCCTATTTGCTGTTCGGACTGATCGGCCTGCCGATCGGCGCTCAACTCACGGTCAACGGAGCAGTCGACATTGCCCGTGTCTTCGGGGTTTCGGAAACGGTCATCGGTCTGACCATCGTTGCGATTGGTACTTCGCTTCCCGAACTGGTGACGACCGTCATGGCCGCATGGCGCGGCAGCGGCGCGGTCGCTATCGGCAATGTTATTGGCTCGAACATCTTCAACATCGGCGCCATACTGGGGATCACCAGTCTTCTGCACCCGCTCCTGGTGCCGGCACACATCGTCTATATCGACATGTGGATCATGGCGGCGACGACGGCGCTGGTGATACTTCTGGCGTTGTGGTCGCGCCCGATAAACAAGATCGGCGGCACCATCATGCTGGCGTTGTTCGCGACCTATGTGATCTCGGTCTTTTGACGCTACCGCCATCCCCTTCGTCTGTACCCTGGTCGATGACAGCAAATCAGGAATAGACCCAGCCGGCGGCATTTGACAGATTCCCGCCACCGCATCACATAATAAACCATACCGGAAGGATTCGATGAGCAAGGCGGATGAGGCCGCGCCGGAAGGCGTTGTCGATAAAGAGACCAAAGGTACACTCGACCGCGCCGCCAGCTTCGACGGCTGGGAGGATGCCGGTCGTGATGGCACGGGCCTGAAGGGCGCCGAGCTGATTCAGGCTTTTGTCAAGATCCTGCCCAATGCGCCCGGCGTCTACAGGATGCTGAACGACGCCGGCGACGTTCTGTATGTCGGCAAGGCGCGCAGCCTCAAAAAGCGCGTTTCCAATTATGCCCAGGGGCGCGGCCATACCAACCGGATTGCCGGAATGGTTCGGGCAACGGCCAATATGGAGTTCATCACCACCCGCACGGAAACAGAGGCGCTGCTTCTCGAAGCGAATCTCATCAAACGGTTACGGCCGCGCTTTAACGTCCTTCTGCGCGACGATAAATCGTTCCCCTATATTCTTTTGACCGAAGACAAGCTGGCGCCCGGCATCTACAAGCATCGCGGTGCGCGTTCGCGCAAGGGCTCATATTTCGGCCCGTTTGCATCGGCTCAGGCTGTAGACAGAACGATCAATTCGCTGCAGCGGGCATTCCTGCTGCGCACCTGTACGGATTCGATGTATGAAAGCCGCACCCGGCCCTGTCTGCTGCATCAGATCAAACGCTGCGCCGCGCCCTGCACCGGCGAAGTGACCGAGGACACCTACGAAGCAATGGTCGACGAGGCCAAGGACTTCCTTTCCGGCAAAAGCCAGAAGGTCAAGGCCGCGATGTCCGAAGCCATGCAGGAGGCGGCTGAATCGCTGGATTTCGAACGGGCAGCCATCTATCGCGACCGGTTGGCGGCACTGTCGCATGTTCAAAGCCATCAGGGCATCAATCCGCAAACGGTCGAGGAAGCCGATGTGTTCGCCATCCACCAGGAAGGCGGCATGAGCTGCATTCAGGTGTTTTTCTTCAGGACCGGCCAGAACTGGGGCAATCGCGCCTATTTTCCCAAGGCCGATGCTTCGCTGTCGGCAAGCGAGATACTTGGTGCCTTCCTGTCGCAGTTTTATGACGACAAGCCCTGCCCCCGACAGATCCTGATATCGGAAGCGGTGACGGAGCAGACACTTCTCGGCGATGCGCTCTCCATCCGCGCCGGGCACAAAGTTGCGATCAGCGTTCCCCAACGCGGCGAAAAGCGCGATCTGATGGATCATGTGCGTGCCAATGCAAAGGATGCCCACAACCGGCGGCTGGCCGAAACCTCCACTCAAGCGAGCCTTCTGAAGGGATTTGCAGAGGTCTTCGACATAGATACCCCGCCCCGGCGCATCGAGGTCTACGACAATTCGCACATCATGGGCACAAATGCCGTGGGCGGCATGATCGTCGCCGGACCGGAAGGCTTCGTCAAAAACCAGTATCGCAAGTTCAATATCAAATCGAAGGACATCATACCGGGCGACGATTTCGGCATGATGCGCGAAGTCATAGAAAGGCGCTTCTCCCGGCTGGTGAAGGAATATGGAATACCGGAACCCAATGATGCCAACATTGACAGCGAAGACGATGCGCAACTGGAAACGGCCGTTCCCAACTGGCCCGACGTACTGCTCATCGACGGTGGCCAGGGGCAATTGACAGCGGTCAATCAGGTGCTCAAGGAACTCGAACTCCAAGACAGCGTGATCACCATCGGGGTCGCCAAAGGTGTGGACCGCGATGCCGGACGGGAACGCTTTTTCCAGGCCGGTAACAAGCCTTTTTCGCTGCCACCGCGCGATCCAGTTCTGTATTTTATCCAGCGCATGCGCGATGAAGCGCACCGCTTTGCCATCGGCACCCACCGGGCGCGGCGAAAAAAGGAATTGACCAAAAATCCCCTGGACGAAATCGGCGGCATCGGTCCTTCGCGAAAACGATCGCTCCTGCATCATTTCGGCACGGCCAAGGCGGTATCAAGAGCAGGTGTTGACGATCTCCGCGGCGTCGAGGGCATCTCCGATGCCATGGCGCAGCTCATCTACGATCATTTTCACGACGACCCCAACAATTAGACGCGATTCAACCATTTACCCATAAGCGGAAGCGTGTTTTGGGCAGATTGAATGTTGACGCCGCGACACTCGGCCTATTTGTATGGGAGCACTTGTTAACGGGTAGCCCAAATGGCATCACATACTTACAACATCCCCAATTTGCTGACGTATGGCCGTATTGCCGCTGTGCCCCTGATCGTACTTTGTTTTTTTGCCGAAGGCCGCCTGCACGGGTCCGACATGGCTCGCTGGATCGCCTTCGCGCTCTACGCCGTCGCTTCGGTCACCGATTTCTTAGACGGCTATCTCGCACGCATCTGGAACCAGACTTCGAATATCGGCCGCATGCTCGACCCGATCGCCGACAAACTGCTTGTCTCGTCGATTCTCCTGCTGCTCGCGGCCGATGGAACGATAGCCGGCTGGACGATCTGGGCGGCGATCATCATTCTTTGCCGGGAAATCTTGGTTTCCGGCCTGCGGGAATATCTGGCGGAACTGAAGGTGTCGGTTCCGGTTACATGGATCGCCAAATGGAAAACGACGATCCAGATGATCGCCATCGGCTTTCTGCTTGCCGGCCCCGCCGGCGACAAGGTCCTTCCCTATACAACGGAAATCGGCATCGGACTTTTATGGATCGCTGCGCTGATCACCATATATACGGGGTATGATTACTTTCGGGCCGGGCTCAAACACGTGGTGGAACAATAATGGTCAAACTGATCTATTTTGCCTGGATCAGGGAACGCATCGGCAAAAGCGAAGAGGACATCGAGCTGCCGGATAACGTGAAAACCGTTGGCGATCTCATTGCCCATCTCAAACAACGCGGCGACGGCTATGAAGTGGCCCTGGAGGTTCCGGAGGTCATCCATGTGGCGATCAACCAGGAACACAGCCAGCACAGCGATATCATCGGAGATGCCCGGGAAATAGCGCTGTTTCCGCCCATGACCGGGGGCTGACAGATGGACAAAGCCCCGACGATCCGTGTTCAGGTGGAAGATTTCGATCTACAGACGGAAATCGATGCGTTGACAAATGGACAGCGTGATATCGGCGCTGTCGTCAGTTTCACCGGGCTGTGCAGGGATGACAAAGGCGCCCTGGCGGCACTGGAACTGGAGCACTATCCCGGCATGGCCGAGGCCGAGATGTTGCGTATTGCTCAAGAGGCTGCAGAACGATGGCCGCTCAACGGCGTTACCGTCATTCACCGCTACGGGAAAATCGAACCGGGCGAAAACATCGTGCTGGTCGTCGCCGCATCGAAACACCGCCAGGCCGCCTTCGACGGCGCATCTTTCATGATGGATTTTCTGAAATCGAAAGCACCGTTCTGGAAGCGCGAGATCCGAAAGGACGGCAGCGAAAGCGCCTGGGTGGACGCGCGGGACACGGATGAGGAAGCGCTGAAGCGCTGGCGATAGTCCATCAGCTTAAATAAAAGCCGCCAACCCAAAGGGCGGCGGCATTTCAACTCAAAATCATTGACTGGATCAGCCGACGATTTCGGTACCGGAGAACCAGTAGGCAATCTCTTCAGCGGCGGTTTCCGGGGCATCGGAGCCGTGAACGGAGTTTTCTCCGATGGAAAGCGCATGGGTCTTGCGGATTGTGCCTTCGTCGGCATCGGCCGGGTTTGTCGCGCCCATGACTTCGCGGTTTTTCGCAATGGCGTTTTCGCCTTCGAGAACCTGAACGATGGTCGGGCCCGACGACATGAATTCGGTCAGCTCACCAAAGAAGGGACGCTCCCTGTGCACGGCGTAAAAGCCTTCAGCTTCGCGCAGGCTCATCCAGACGCGCTTCGAGGCGACGACACGCAGGCCGGCTTCTTCTAGCTTCTGGGTAATTGCGCCGGTAAGATTGCGCTTGGTGGCATCGGGTTTGATCATCGAAAAGGTGCGTTCGATCGCCATGATCTGCTTATCCTTGCATTTGTTCGCGGGAGATTTGCGCGCTCTATAGCCTTGCAGGGCAGGCAAGACAAGTGCCCTGCCCCGCCATAACCGATGTCGCGTGACTGATATGTTACTCTAGGCCGCCGCTGCGACCGCGCGACCGGCGCCGCCGTGCAGATCGAGGCAACGCTCAAACCAGTCGGCAACCGGATCATCAGGCTCCAGCAATTGCTCGGCCGAACATACGCGCGCCCACTGGAAGGCGCCGAAAACGATATAGTCGGCAAAAAGCGGGCTGTCGCCGCCAATATAGAGCTGACGTTTGAGCATCAGGCGCAGCGGATCGAGCCTGGCGGCGAAGTCTTTCACCCTGTCGGCGCTCGCATCGACGATCTCCTCAAGCGTCTTGCCGAACCTTGTCTCCCGGCTGTGGCGGAAATAGATCTGATCTTCGGGTTCCAGCATTGCGTGTATATCGAGCAGCAGCCGACCACCGATCGTTGTGTGAATCTGGGTGATCGCCCAGGCCTCGATGAAGCGGGAAAGCGCAACACCGCTTTTGCCGCCGAAAAGCGATGGCTGGTCCGGATAGGCTTCGTCAAGGTAAAGTGCAATATCGAAGGAATCCGACACGACGTGCTCACCGTCCCGCAGCACCGGGACAATCCTGCCGAAACTGTTTTCCACTTCGGGCACGCCGGTAAAGGGAACCGGCGAACGTTCGAATTCGAGCCCCTTGTGTGCCAGCGACAAGACAGTCTTCCAACAGTGGGGGCTAAATGGGCGCGCCGTATCGGCGCCCGTCAATTCGTAAAGAGTGATTGTCATTAATGTCTCCGCAGGAACCGCAACACTATCCTTGCGGCATTTTGCCAATTTTATCGCCGAGTACAACTCGCCCATTGTCTGCGCCCTCAAACAAATCGGTGAATCGCTGGTTCCGTATTGCGCTGACGCATTGTTATCATCGGACGACGCAATCGAAGCTGTTCATTCATGTGCGCATACCACTATGATCAGCAAATGTTTTCAGGAGCGCACCATCCATGCCCAATTCATACAAACTGCTCGATGGCAAAAAAATAGCCGCCAATATCCGCGACGAAGTGGCAGGAGATGTGGCGGCGCTGGAAAAACTGGGATGGCCGGTCAAGCTGGTATCCATATCGATTGGCGATCAGGAGGCATCCGCACTCTATGTCCGCAATCAGCAAAGAGCAGCTGAAAAGACCGGCATTGCGTTCGAAGCACGTCACTATCCAGCCGAAATCGGCCGGGACGAGCTGCTCGGTATCATTCAGGGCCTGAACACCGACCCGCGTGTGACAGGGATCATCATTCAACGGCCAACGCCGCCGCATCTGACCGAGCGCCGGTTGCAGCGCACGGTGCACCCGCTGAAGGATGTCGAGGGCATGCATCCTTCAAATATCGGCGACATCGTCTACAGCGACCTGAAAATGGGTCCCTGCACGGCCGTTGCCGCCGTGGAGTTGCTGAAGTCGACGGGCGTCAATCTTGAAGGTCTGGAAGTCACGGTCATCGGTCACTCGGCGATCGTCGGCAAACCAATTGCCTTCCTTTTGATGGCGCAGGGGGCAACGGTGACCGTCTGTCATCACGAAACGCGCAATATAGCCATGCATTCACGGTCGGCGGATGCAGTGTTCATTGCCGTCGGAAAGCCGGGGCTGGTCACCGGCAAGATGCTCAAACCCGGCGCGGTGGTGATCGATATCGGCATCAACCAGATCGACACGCCGGACGGTCTGAAGGTTGTCGGCGACGCAGATTTCGAGAGCTGTGCGGACGTTGCCGGCTGGATCACGCCGGTGCCGGGTGGTGTTGGCCCGGTGACGATTGCAACTTTGCTGCGCAATTCGGTGACCGCGGCAAAGCTTCAGAGCGAACACTACGCCTCAGAATTTGCCACGCGTAAAAGCGTATAAGCGCCGGAACAGCTGTCTGGCGCAGATATATGTCTCAGCATTTTCGGATGTTCACGGCCTATAACAAGTGGGCAAACGAACTCATCTATGCCGCGGCGTCCGACCTTACGGACGAAGAATATCATCGTGATTGCGGCGCGTTTTTCAAATCGATGCACGGGACACTCAACCATGTGCTTGCCGGCGACCGGATCTGGCTTAACCGCTTTACAGGCGAAGGCGACGCACCGGACCGGCTGGATGCAGTCCTGCACGACAATCTTCAGGATCTTCGCAGCGCGCGGGAAGCCGAAGACCGGCGGATCATTGACTGGGTCGATACGCTCGATGACGACACGCTGGAAGGCTTGTTCCACTATACGCTAATCACCGATCCGACACCCACGTCCCAGCGGCTGCAGCCGGCTCTGTCACATTTTTTAACCACCAGACCCATCACCGCGGACACGCCCACATGATTCTGACGGTTCTCGGTAAGGACGCATCACCGATGGATCTGATCTATTTCCAGCGCACTGAAGAAGGCAAATGCTTCGCCTGAAGCGCCACAGGGAAATTTCCTCTTGCCTTCGTGTCGCTGTCGATCCAATAAGCGCACATGCTGACCATCACCGACTTATCGGCCCGTATCGCCGGACGCCTGTTGATCGACCACGCCTCCCTCACTTTGCCCGAGGGAACGAAGGCGGGGTTTGTCGGGCGCAACGGAGCGGGAAAATCCACGCTTTTTCGGGTCATAACCGGCGATCTGTCCGCAGAAACGGGTTCGGTCTCAGTTCCCAAGAACTGGCGCATCGGCCAGGTGGCACAGGAGGCCCCCGGCACTGAGGAGCCGCTGATCGAGATCGTACTGAAGGCCGATACCGAACGGCTGACGCTGCTTGAAGAAGCCGAAACCGCAACAGATGCGCACAGGATTGCTGAGATACAAACGCGTCTGGCAGACATCGACGCGCACTCCGCAGAAGCACGCGCCGCCAGCATCCTGTCGGGCCTTGGTTTCGACAATGACGCGCAAAAACTGCCGGCGTCGCAGTTTTCAGGCGGTTGGCGCATGCGCGTGGCGCTCGCCGCCGTGCTGTTTGCCCAGCCAGACCTTCTTCTACTCGACGAGCCGACAAATTATCTGGACCTCGAAGGTACGCTCTGGCTCGAGGATTATGTCCGGCGTTATCCGCATACCGTCATCATCATCAGCCATGACCGCGACCTGCTCAACCGCGCCGTCAATACGATCGTGCATCTGGAGCAGAGGAAACTGACCTTCTATCGCGGACCTTTCGACCAGTTCGAGCGACAGCGCGCGGAAGCGCGCGAACTGCAGATGAAGGCACGGGAAAAGCAGCAGGCGCAGCGAAAGCACATGGAGGCCTTTGTCGAACGGTTTCGCTACAAGGCTTCGAAAGCGCGGCAGGCGCAATCGCGCCTCAAGGCACTGGAACGCATGGGCAATGTCTCGGCTGTCATCGAAGAGCACGTACAGAGCTTTCAGTTCCCGAAACCCGAGCGGCAGCCTGCCTCGCCGATCATTGCGCTGGAAAAAGCTTTGGTCGGCTATGCTCCCGGCGCGCCGGTGCTGAGCCAACTCAATCTGCGGATCGACAATGATGACCGCATTGCGCTGCTGGGCGCCAATGGCAACGGCAAGTCAACATTCGCCAAGCTGATTTCCGGCAAGCTGAAGCCTGAAAAAGGCATCATGACCCGCGCGCCGCACTTGAAAATCGGCTATTTCGCACAGCATCAGCTCGACGATCTGGTGCCCGCTGCAAGTGCCGTGGAACATATTCGCAAACTCATGCCGGATGCACCCGAGGCAAAAATTCGCTCGCGTGTTGCCCAGGTGGGCCTGTCGACGGCGAAGATGGATACGGCCGCCCGCGACCTTTCGGGCGGCGAAAAAGCCCGTTTGCTGATGGGCCTCGCAACCTTTGACGGACCGAACCTGTTAATCCTCGACGAGCCGACCAACCATCTCGACATCGACAGCCGGTCGGCGCTGATCGATGCCCTTAACGGGTTTGAAGGCGCGGTTATCCTGATTTCACATGATCAGCACCTCATTGAAGCAACAGTGGAGCGCCTGTGGCTCGTGCGCGACGGTTCGGTCAACAGTTATGATGGCGATCTTGAGGATTACCGGTCGCTGATCGTCGGCGGTCCCAGGGGCCAGAATCGACAGAGGGAAAACGATGCCGGGGCGTCGAAGGCCGCCCAGCGGCGGGCGGCGGCCGAGCGGCGAAAGGAACTGGCGCCGTTGAGAAAAAAGATCAACGAAATCGAATCCTTGTCGGCAAATCTTGAGAAAAAGATTCAGGCACTCGACAATGATCTTTCAGATCCGACCCTTTATGAGCGGGCTCCGGCGGAAGCGACACAAAAAGCCAGGGAGCGCAGCGAGGCGCAAAGGCAGCTTGCCGATGTAGAAGAGGAATGGTTGCTGCTATCGGGTGAATATGAGGAGGCCGCGGGCAGCTAAAACGACCTAGAGCAATTTTTGTTCATACGGGAGCATTTGATGGCGGAAAATCGGTTCACTCTGCCAGGCGCGTCGCGCAGCGCGATGTGGTGCATCGTGCAAGCGGCGCAACGATGCCGATGGGCCGATTGTCCGCCACCCTTGAAAGGACTATCGTTTTGATACTCAGAGATGAATGGGCCGGGCGATTTTGCCCCCTGACTGCGTTGGCTCGCGC
>JAAEOH010000129.1 GCA_024244645.1 Hyphomicrobiales bacterium | reverse complement strand
GCATTCATCGAGGTGCACAATGAAAACCCAAAGCCGTACAAATGGGTCAAATCAGCCGACGAAATCCTCGCATCCGTCAAACGGTTCTGCCAGCGAACGCAGCAAACCCTATGCGGCGAATTTTAGATTCAGGTGACTAGTCCAGCGCTACATTTCTTCCGGTCTGCTCATCGAACAGCAGCACCTTGTCCGGCTTCCAGCCGAAGCGGACGGTTTCATCGAGGGCGACATGCAGTGTTGCGGGTACCGTTGCGTGGATCCTGTTTCCGGCGACGTCCATATTGAGGATTTTGACGACGCCGTGATCCTCGATATCGAACACCTTGGCCTCAACGGGGGCGCCGTTCCTCATGACCAATCATCCGGTCGCCTATGAGGGCGTGGATGCGGACAACCCGCTGGAGCAGGGCATGGTCATTTCGGTTGAAACGACAATGCAGCATCCGCGCAGGGGGTTCATCAAACTTGAGGATACGGCGGCAGTCACAGACAGCGGTCATGAATTGTTCGGCACCGAGGGACGGGGCTGGAACCGAAGCTAGAGCCTAATCAGAATTTGTGCACCCGGATGTTTTCAAGCATGTGGTTGAGTACTTTCAGCAACACGTCGTAATCCTGTGGTGGGACGCCCTCGAACAAGGCGCGTTCTGCTTTGCGCATCTCGGGCCATATGTTCCGGTAGGCCTCCCAGCCAGCCTCGGTCAGCGAACTATGCCTGGCGCGGCTGTCGCTCTCGCTGACCCGGCGCACGATCAGCCCGTCACGGGCCATCTGATCCAGCGTGCGGCTCATGGTCGACTGTTCGGTGACGGCATAGACCGTCAGTTCATTGACCGTCAGACCATCCTGCGCAGCCAGTGCTGCCAGGGCGCGCATCTTCGTGACGCTCAGCCCCATCTCGTTCATCTTTGCTAGCAGTGTCTGGTTGTAGCGGTGAATGACCCGGTTCATCAGATAGGGCGCGAAGGCGGACATGCCGGCGGTGGCAATGTCCTTGTCGGTGTCGTCTTCTGTCATGTCCGCTCCATCGCCTGTGTACAGAAATCCGTTGATTTTCCGGTCTGGACCAGTTTATATGCAAATGCATATGAATTGAAACCGGCAAGATTATCTGACGGCAAATAATACGCCGCCGATCCACCGGAAACCACTTCCATTCGGCGGATTTATTAGACCGGGAAGACCTCAAATCAATCTGTGAAAATCAAGGAACTGAGAAGGGGACTATATGAAAATCTGGTATCAGTCCTTTGTAGACTACGAAAACGGCGCATCGTACTGGGATGCTCTCAAAGCCCACCTCGACATTATCAAAGACCCGGAAACGACGATCGACATCACCGGCATCACGCCGTTCGACAGCTACGCTCATCCGATCGTCGAATGGCGCTGTGCCCGCGAGATGATCTGCAATGCCGTCAAGGCGGAACGTCAGGGTTATGACGCGTTCGTCATCGGCCACTTCCAGGATGCGGGGCTCTATGAGGCACGCTCCGTCGTTGACATTCCGATTATCAGTCTCGGTGAAGTGTCGATGCTCTATTCGTGCCAGCTCGGCCAGCGCTCAGGTCTGATAACGATCAACAAACGGTTCATTCCCTGGCATCTTCATCAGATCACCAAATACGGTCTCGATGAGCGTGTCACCGGCGTGCATGCACTGAGCTTCGAGCCCGGCCAGATTCTGAGGGCCATCGGATCCGATGAAAAACTCGCTGAGGTGAAGGATCTGTTCGAAGCACAGGTGCAGCCGCTGGTTGACGATGGTGTGGATGTGCTCATCCCGGCAGGCGGCATTCCGATGCTGCTGTTCAGCCAGATCAAGGACCACCGTGTCGGCGATGCGCCCGTGATCAACGGCATTCCGATTGCCGTGATCATGGCGGAGGCGGCGGTCAAGCTGCACAGGCTGACCGGTCTCGGTGTCTCGCGTGTCTCCGATTATATCAAGGCACCCGATGCGGTGATCGAGGAGTTCATGACGCATCCGAAAGGTCTTTGACCGGAAGCGCCAATCATCAGGGAGGAATATCGGGCTATGGAACTTGCAGTTCTTGGCGGCGGAAACGGATCGCTTGCAGCGGCCCTGGATCTGACGGAGCAGGGCCACAAGGTACGGCTCTGGAGGAGAGACCCGGCAACGGTCGAGGCGATGAATGCGCGGGATCGAACCATCACATTGAAGGATTTCAAGGGCGCACGGCCGATTCAGATCGATGTGATCACCGCCGATCTTGGCGCCGCCATTTCGGGCGTGTCGCTGATCGTTTGTCCGACGCCTGCCATTGCGCAGCCGGACATTGCCGCAAAACTCGGTCCTCTTCTTGCGGACGGGCAGGTCGTTTTCATGCCGCCGGGGTCCTTTGGCAGCTATATCATGGCAAAGGCGATGCGAGATACCGGCAACCAGGCCGATGCAAGTTTTGTCGAGGCCGGCACATTGCCCTATCTGACGCGGTGGCACGGTGATGATGCCATTGCGATCACAACCCGTGCGACCCGGCTGCCAAGCGGTGTTCTGCCACTTCGCTATCACGACCATGCGCTGGAAGTCGTTCGCGGTGCTTTTCCATCTGTCGAGGACACCGGCGACGGCCTTTCAGGCGCGCTGATGAATGCCGGTCCGATCATCCACCCGCCGCTGATCCTGATGAATGCGGGACCGATCGAACATTTCGAACATTGGGATATCCACAATGAGGGCACGCAACCGGCTATCCGCCGGGTGACCACGGCGCTTGACGGCGAACGGATGGCCATTCGTGAAGCGCTCGGTTACGGCGCGCCGCATTTTCCGCTTGCAGATCATTATGATGACCAGGCGGAGGAGTGGATGTATGGCAATGCCGCTCATGAAAAGCTGACCGACAGCGGCGACTGGCGCGAAAACCTGGTGCTGACCGAACATCGCTACATGCTGGAAGACGTCAAGGTCGGATTGTCGCTGCTAGTGTCCATCGCCGATTGGGCTGGGGTGCCGGCGCCGGTGGCCACAGGCCTATTGTCCATCGCCTCCGCCGTGTGCGGAGAGGATTTCCGCAAGACGGGCCGAACCCTTGAAAACCTTGGGCTTGCTGGTCTTGACCGGGCTGGCATGACGGCGCTTATGGAGACGGGGCCATGAACGATGCGATCATCGCAGCAGCCGGTGCCGGTCGAATGGGCCGGGGCTTATCAATCGTCTTTGCCTATGCCGGGCATCCGGTTCAGCTGATCGATCTCAAGCAGCGCGAGGATCCTGCCGATTACCTGAATGCCGCAAAGGGCGAAGTTCTCAGCACGCTTGAAATGCTGGTCGCATGCGGCATGCTCCATAAAGCGGATATCGACCGCATTGCAGGGCGTATCGACTATATTGGAGCCGAGCACGCAACGGACGCATTGCGGCAGTCTGACGTGATTTTTGAAGCGGCGCCGGAAACGGTCGAGGCCAAACAAACCGCGCTTCAATTCATATCGGAAGCCTGCCGATCAGACGTGACAATCGCGTCGACGACGTCGACTTTCCTATCAGACAAGCTGCAGGCAATGGTGACCGGTCCGGAGCGTTTATTGAACGCGCACTGGCTGAACCCCGCCTTTCTGGTGCCGCTGGTGGAGGTTTCGCCCGCGGAGAAGACAGATCCCGACGTGACTGCCCGGCTGGTGGCGCTGCTGGAGGGAGTCGGCAAAACACCGGTCGTCTGCAAAGCCAGTCCCGGTTTCATCGTACCGCGGCTCCAGGCGCTGTGTCTGAACGAGGCCGCAAGGATGTGCGAGGAGGGTGTGGCATCGCCTGAGGACATCGACAAGGCCACAAAATACGGTTTCGGCTTTCGCTTTGCGATCCTCGGCATGCTGGAATTCATCGACTGGGGCGGCGGCGACATCCTCCACTACGCAAGCCGCAATATGGTCGAGGCAACCGGCGAGGACCGTTTCTCGGCGCCCAGGATTGTCACTGACAATATGGAAGCCGGCCGCATCGGTCTGAGAACCGGCGCGGGATTTCTGAACTATGAGGGCATGGATATTCCGGCCTATCAGCAGACCCGGCTGAGGGCCTTTGTCGAAATGCTCAAACATATGGAACTGCTGCAGCCGCCTCGCTAGGCCGGCTCATTTTGCGGAGCAGCTTCGATAAAAGAACGGATGCCCTCGATCAGCAAATCGTTGTGCTCGGGCAGCGACAATGAGAACCGGACGAACCGTTCCAGCCCGGCTTCGCGTGTGCGGTTGACTATGATGCCAGCGGTATCGAAGAGATGCTCTACCAGCGCGTCCGCGCGTTGACCGTCGTCGTCCGGTTCGCCGACCATCAGGAAATTGGTGCTGCTTGCGACAACGTGCAGGCCCATTGCCGAACAGGCGCCAGTGACCCGCTCGCGCTCTGCGATGATGGATGCAATCTGGTCCGCGACGGTCTCGGGCTGTTCAAGCGCAGCAAGGGCCGCAGCCTGTGCAACCGCGTTGACGGTCCCCATGCCGCGCCCTGCATAAAGGGCAGGAATCACCGCTTCGGATGCGACACACCAGCCGACCCTGAGGCCTGCCAGGCCGTAGGCCTTGGAAAAGGTGCGGGTGACAATGACATTGTCAAACCGTTTTGCCAGGCTGTGAACCGCGGGGCAGTAATCCGCGCCGACAAATTCTCCGTAGGCAAGATCGATCGTCAGTACGATGTGTCCTGGCAGCTGCTGCGCCAGCTGTTCGAGCTCCTCTACCGAACACATTGTGCCGGTGGGATTATTCGGATTGGCGAGAAACACGATGCGTGTTTTGTCGCTCACGCCGGCAATTATGGCATCCACATTCGTTGAATAGTCCGTTTCAGGGGCCTTGACGAGATTGGCGCCAACCCGGTTCGCCACGATGGGAAACTGGATATAACCGAAGGCGGAAATCAGGATTTCGTCGCCGGGGCGGGCAAAGCAGCGGCCGATGACATCCAGAAGTTCTTCGGATCCGTTGCCGCATATGATGGAGTCGACCGGTAAATCGTGGATCCTGGACAGCGCCGAGCGCAAATCCGTGCAGGTCGGATTGCCGTAGGAATTCACCCGACCCATCGTTTCCTCGATGGCCGATCTGACCAGCGGCGAGGGCGGGAAGGGCAGTTCGTTGTAGCCCATATTGATCCCGGGCAGGCCGAGTGGCTGTTCACGCTGGATGCGCTGCCGCACGGTGAGTGGTTTGATGTAAGATCGGGGCGTCGGGGACATCATGTCTAAACTCCGTCGCGAAACGCTATCTACTCAGCCCCGGCAACCACAGGGCAATGCCGGGGAACAGGATCAAGAGGGCGACCAGCAAGATAGCGCAACCCATGAACGGCAGTGCCGAGACATAGATGTCGCGCATGGTCGTATCGGGCGGCGATACTCCCTTCATGACAAAGAGCAACAGGCCGAAGGGCGGCGTGGTGAAGCTGATTTCCAGCGCCAGAAGAACGATGACGGCAAACCAGATCAGGTCGAGACCAAGGGTCTGCGCCAGTGGAAAGAAGATCGGAACCGTCAGCAACATCATCGACAACTGGTCCATGAACATGCCCAGGACAAGAAGGATCGCGAACATGACGAGCAGCATGGTGATGGGTGCCAGATCAAATGCCGTTGCCCATTTGATCAGACCCGATGACGCGCCTGAAAAGGCCAGCAGTGCCGAAAACGTTGCGGAGCCGAAAATGATCAGCAAAGCCATTGTCGTTACTTTGAGTGCGCCCTTTACCGATTTGACAATGCTGTCCCAGGTGAGCGAGCGGTACAAAATGGCGAGGATGACAACACCGAGACATCCAAAGGCCGCGCTTTCAGAGGGCGTTGCTATGCCGAACATGATGACCAGGATGACGCCGATGACGATCGAGACCATTGGAATGATGTCGAAGATCACCAGTTTCAGGCGTTGTTTCCAGCTGATGGACTGGACCTCATAGGCGGGTGCGGCACCGGGGTCGACAATGGCCATGCCAAGCACAAGGATCACGTAAAGCCCTGCAAGCATGAGACCCGGCATGATGCCGGCGATCAGCAGCGCGCCGATGTCGAGCTCGGCAAGCGTTGCAAGCAGAACCGCAAGGGCCGAGGGCGGGATCAGCATGGCAAGTCCGCCGGTACCCAATATGGGCCCGATTGCCATGTGTTTCTTGTAACCGCGTTTCTGCATTTCCGGCACCATGAGGGAGCCGAGCAGCGCGGTCGAACCCATGGAGGAGCCGGAAAGCGTTGCAAACGCCGTGCCACCGGCGATGGTGACGAATGACAGCCGCGCCGGCAACCGGCCCATCAAATGATCGACGGCGGTGAACATGCGCGTGGCAAGTCCGGTAAAAAAGAAGATTTCGCCCATTAAAAGGAACATGGGCACCGGCATGAGATTGAAACTGGTTACCGTCGGAATGGCGTTATTGGCCAACTGGCCGATGCCACGGCTGATCTGTGTCGCCATCGTGCCGCTGCCGCCCATGAAATAGGCCGCGCCGATCATATTGGCTGCCAGAAAAGCAAGCGCGACCGGCATGCCCAGAAACATGAAGAAAAGGATCATGCCCAGGAGGAAAAACAGCGCTTCAAACCATTCCATATCAGCTACTCATGCACGCCCGGTTTGCCGGAATGGAGGATTTCGCGACCGATCGTGAAGCGTCCAAACTGTGTCGCCATCAGCCCGAAGCAGATGGGCATGGCGCCCAGCAGCAGGAATTTCGGCATGTCGAGCGAGCGCATCTCCGCATCGCCGAACTCATATGCCTTTTGCGTTCCCAGAAATGTGTACCAGGTCAGCACGAGGCAGACGATTACGCACAGGCCGGATACACAGCGGCTCAGGATCGGCTGGATATGTTCCGGGACGGCGGCGGTCAGCAATTCGATGAAGACATGGCCCTTTTCGCGGGCAAGCCATGGCGAGGCCGCCATGACAATGTAGAGGAGCCCGAATTCGGCAAACGTAAAAATGTGGGAAGAACCGGAATAGCCCAGTGTGCGGACTGTCGCGCTGAAGACGATCCCAAGCATGATGGCGACCAGATAGATGCCGGCCAGAATGGCCAGGACGTCACATAAGCGATCGATAATGCGCAATCTGCCTCTCCCAAGAAGCGGCCGGGCGAACCCGGCCGCCGCCTAATGGTTACCCGATTTACTCGGCCCCATAAAGCTTGCGCAATTGGTTGTAGGTGTCCTGATCGTCTTCCATGCGACCCTTCATGCGGTCCCAGGCAGCGTCTTCGGCAAGTTTCACATAGGCTGCACCGGCTTCAGGGCTGTGTTCAACGAAAGTGACGCCGCGGTTTTGCAATTCTTCGGCGTCTGCGATTCTGTCCTTCTCGCGGGCGTCGAAGGATTTGGTTTCCCACTCGATGATGACGTCCTGGATGATTTTCTGCGATTCCGGCGACAGGTTGTTCCAGCTATCCAGATTCATGATCACACCGAGGTCGGTGTTGTAGAACTGTGGATCGACGCGATATTTGAGGAACTGGTCCCACTTCAGCTGCATCAGACCGATCGATGTCCATGCAGCGGAATCAACCACGCCCTTTTCCAGTGCCGCATAGACTTCCGTCGCCGGCATCGATGCCGTGGTCGCGTTCAGGGCTTCGAAGAATGCATGGTAGATTGGGTTGTCGCGCAGCTTCACGCCGGTCAGGTCAAGGATGCCGTCATCGTTAAACTTGGGCTCGTCCTTCATGTAGATGTGAAACTGAACGCCGCCATCGACCCAGCCGAGATGCTTGACGTTGAAGCGCTTCTGGTGGGCCTTGTCCATCAGGGCAGCACCGCCATTTGCACGGGCTTCCATTGGCGTTACGCGCGACGCGACCATGGCGTCGATTTCCGGCACGTTCTTGCCGTAGAAGCTGCCGGGAGTGTGAACCATGTCCACAACCCCATCACGTACCGCTGCGGGCTGCTGGAACATGCCGATGGCTTCGGGGCCGCCGCGCACTTCGATTTCGACAACGCCTTCGCCGCGTTTGTTGATCTCATCGACCATGGACAAGAAGGATTGCGTGTAAACCAGGAATGGCGGAAAGGCATGGACCGCCGATATTTTGTCAACGGCGAATGCCGGACCTGTGGCGATGACGGTCCCTATGGCCGTCGCAATGACCGCGAATTTTTTAATCAGTCCCATTATGAACTCCCTTGGTCGGATCGCTTCTGTGCGTCCGTTTTATATGCATTTACATATAAGACGAATTTTCCAACAGAAATCAATCGGCTTGTTGCAGTTTCATGTGCGCTGCCGGGCATATGGCGGCCGTTGTTTCGGTGTTTGAAATAGGCTGTCCCCAAACCGGAGTTCGCCCGCGGCGGGAATGTCCTGTTGTCGCCCGTACCGGTGATTTTGTATGGCATGTCGCTTTTTGCCGGAATGGTTCGCTAAAATGATTGCCATGTTGGCGTTTTCAAGGCTCTTTTCATGCTGTTGAAAGGAAAATGCCATGTCCGATGCCGCTATTCGACGATCTGGCAGGGGCGGGCGCGATGCCAGGCGGGCGCTGAGAACCGCACCCGATTTTGCCATGCTGCCCGGCCTCAAGCGGAACCTGCCGCTGTGCGAGCCGATGGATGAGGAGCAGATCGTCAAGATCGACGATGCATCAATGTCCATTCTGGAGGAAGTCGGAGTCGTCTTCCGCGACCCGATAGCGCTGCGGGACTGGCAGGATGCCGGCGCGCGGGTCGACGGTGAACGCGTCTATCTCGACCGTGGTCTTGTGCGCGAACTGATCGCCACCATCCCTTCGGACATCACCTATCACGCGCGCAATCCGGAAAAGAACGTCAGGCTGGGGGGATCGCATTCCATCTTCGTGCCAATGACGGGTGCGCCGTTCATCAGTGACCTGGAGGCCAAGCGCCGCTGGCCGACGCTCGACGATCTGGCGATGTTCCACAAGCTGGCGCACATGTCGCCGGCGTTGCATTCGTCAGCCCATCATATTGTCGAACCGATGGATCATGTGGTCAGCCACCGGCATCTGCGCATCACCTATTCGTCGATGAAATATTCCGACAAGACGTTCATGGGCATGACGACCAGCGCGAAAAACGCCGAGGACGTCCTGGACATGTGCGCGATCCTCTTTGGCGCCGATTTCATGGAAAACCATCCCGTCACCACCGGCAACTGCAACGGCAACTCGCCGCTTGTCTGGGACGAGACCATGCTCGGCGCAATGCGCGCTTTCAGCCGCAGAAACCAGCCTGTGCTGTGCTCGCCATTCGTTCTCGGCGGCGCCAACACACCGGCATCGACCGTGCCGACCGTCGCCCAGCTCAATGCCGAGGCGCTCAGCGCGCTCGCCTATACACAGGTTGTGCGAAAGGGGGCTTCGGCGATCTACGGCCACTATCTTTCGACGGTTTCAATGCAGTCGGGTGCGCCGATGGCTGGCACCCCGGAAATCAGTCTGATGAATTTCATGATCGGCCAGATGGCGCGGTTTTACGATGTGCCCTGGCGCACGTCCAACACGTTGGGTGGCGCAAAAACCTTCGATGCCCAGGCCGGCTACGAGAGCGCCACAACGCTGTCGGCGGTGCTGCATGCCGGTGCAAATTACATCTGGCATTCGGCGGGCTGGAACGAGGCGGGCATGCATTGCTCGGTGGCTAAATTCGTCGTCGATGCCGAGCAATGCGCCATGGGCTACCGCATGGCAGAGGGGCTGCAGTGGGGCGATTTCGAAGAGGCGCTGGCGGCGGTGCGCGATATCGGTCCCGGCGGGCACTATCTCGGCCATCCCCATACGCAGGAAAATTTCCAGCAAGCCTTCTTCATGCCGAAGCTCTTCGACAACAACTCGATCGAGCAGTGGCAGGCGGAAGGGGCTAAGGATATCACCGAACGGGCGCTCGAATTCGCCAAACGATTGCTCTCCGATTATGAGGAGCCGAGTCTGGATCCGGCCAAGGACGAGGAACTGCGCGACTATATCGCCCGCCGTGAGCGGGAAATTCCGGCCGAAGACGCGCTGAACCAGGATTATTAGTGTGGAACGCGTCACCCTTTGAGCCAGCTCGACATCCAGGCAGCGACGAATGACCCCATAATGGGGAAGCAAAAGAATGCGGATCCGACGCGCCAGCGATCAAACAGGCTCGGGGCTTGGAGCCAGAGCATCAATGAGCCAATCCCAATCTGCGGACAAATTCGGGCGCGGGGTGTGAAAATGAGCCACAGCAGGCAGACGTGCTGCCGCCTCTTCGGCAGATTTCGCGCCTTCGTCGTCACCCAGTTGTCGCAGGACGAGCCCTCGCAGGATGTGATAGGCGCGGATTTCGGGCCATCGGTCGATTAAATTGAACAGCGTTTCATCCGCTTCTGAGTGATCGCCGCCGCAAAACTGCGCAACGGCGAGGAAATAGGTGCGATACTGAACGAGCGGATCGTCCGGAAGCGACTCCGCTAAGGTTCCAAATTCGTCTGCTGCTTCTCGAAACCGGCCAGACAACATATGTGCGCCACCCGCCGCCTCGTGGATCAGGGAATAGCTGGGATTGATCCTCAGACACCGATCGACATCAGACAATGCGGCATCCGCATCGCGGACGACAAAGGCTCTGAACAGGGCGCGCATCATCACAAAGAAATCTGTGCGTGGAGCGTTCTCAATCGCGGCGTTCAAACGGGAGTTGTGCATGGCCATCTCTTGATCATCGAAGGTCTCGAAGCGCGCGTTGCGAACGAACATCACCGCCGCGGTATGCATCACACCCGCCATATGATCTTCCGGACTCAGCCGGAGTGCGCGTTCCATGAGCTTCTGGCTTCTTTCCCATGATTGGATCGTTCCGAGATAAAAGCTCGACGCTGCGCGAGCCTTGAGTTCGGAAACGCTAAGCGCTTCGTCCGGCAGCTTATCGACCCGCATCCCGTCGAGTGCATTGAACTGCTGACGAAGCTGGACGTCGGCGCGGAGCGCGACGTCATCGCAGAAACCGAACAGATCGGACGCATCGCCATCGAAAACGTTCGACCAGACCGCACTGCCGTCACTGCACATCAGCATGGTAAGATTGAAACGCGCTCGCGTATCGGAAAGCCGCAAAAACCCGCGCAACAGATAGGTCGTATCACGAACGTCACCGAGTTCCGCATCTCTCAGTCTCACGCCCGTGCGTCTTGAAGTCGCGGCAATGAGCTGTTCGCGAAGATCAGTTGCTGCAGAGCGGGCATCGGAGCTATCGGGAACTGCTGTAAATGGCTCAACCGAAATGATGGGGATATCATCGATAGTCTGAACAGACGCCGCGTCGATCGGGCGCCACTGATAGCCATTCACAATCTGGGTGATGTTCTTCAGGCGGAACTTGCCGGCGTCGCTGAAGATCGCGGCGACGCTGGACGACAGTTGGCGATGAATATCAGCTGATATCAGCAAGCCGGTAGGCGGTGCTTCGTTCTGGAGACGCGCCGCTATGTTGATCCCCGCGCCATAAAAGTCGACCGAGTCCTCGAGAATGTCACCCATGTGGATGCCGATTCGAAGCTTGATTGTCGGGTGGTCCTTAAGTGCGGTCTGCACATTAACGGCACATTCGACGCATTCGCTTACGGAATTGAATGCGATGATCCATCCGTCGCCCATTCTCTTCAAGACCTCGCCGCCATGCTGAAGGACAGCGGGTTCGAAGTGCTCCTCTCGAAGTTCCCGGATCATATCGACGGTCGCGATCTCGTCCTCGCCCATCATAAGCGAATAGTTGACCACATCAGCGGCCATAATAATGGCGATCCGGCGTTTCATTGTGGACTGGGCGTCAACGATCGAAAAGTATCCTTTGTGTTTCTGACACATACCACAATCTTTACCGGCGCTGTATGGTCTGCGTAGACACTACCCAGCTCCGGCGGTCCTGTGCAGGAACGGCGGGATATTGCGGGATGTCAAACGCACCGCCGATCTTGACGGTTTTTTCACACGGAGCAGCACCGATGATCGGATTTGCACTCCGAAACCCATCTGGATTTCTGTAAGACAATTCCAATGACGAATATTCCAACCATTGAGACCGAGCGACTGTTCCTGCGTCCCATGAGGATCGAAGACTGGCCTGAGTATGCGGAGATGATGTCATCTGAGCGCGCAGTTTACATGGGAGGTCCACACTCAGTGGAGGCAGCCTGGGGTATGTTCTGTCACGACGTGGCCCAATGGGCACTTATGGGACACGGTGCTCTCATGATGGAAGACCGCAAAACAGGGTCGTGTCTCGGGCAGGTTGGCATCAATCACGGGCCACTCTTTCCCGAACATGAACTGGGTTGGCTCGTCTATCCTGTCGCTGAGGGAAAAGGATTTGCTTATGAAGCTGCGGTGGCTCTGCGCGATTGGGCATTCAGAGTGCGCGAGCTTGAGACCCTTGTCAGTTACATCGCCCCTGACAACATCCGGTCCCGAAGGCTCGCAGAACGGCTGGGTGCCCAGCTCGATGCAGAGGCGCCTCGCAAGGATGCGAACGATCTGGTTTTCAGGCACCCCAAGGCGTGAAACCGAAACGGGCTCTTTGCCTGCGGTTGGCGGTGCCTCGGGAAATGGTGCGCGTGTCGGAAACATGGAATACAAGTCCAGACGATATTCCAACCGGGAGCAACGCACTTGGCACGAATTGAAATGCAGTAATCAGTGGCCGGAGGACTGTGCGCCTGGATTGGCGCCGACACGGCATCCGATCAGGAGCGGTGGCCTTCCGTTTCTGGTGGTCGCCCGCTGTCCGGATATTTCAAGCAGCGTTATGTTTCGACTGAAGCCGGAAAGCGCGGCGGGATCATGATCGAAAAGACCGAACTGCACGCGCCCATGAATTCGTCGGGAACACAACGCACATGACCAAATCAGAGTAACTGTTCAGGCCCCACAGAGATAAGCCGGAGACCGTTGACGGCGTATTCAGCCAAACGGAAGTGGGGCTGGCGAACCGCAATCATGGGCTGTTGCTGGAGACCCTCAGACTGGATGTCACGCCAACGGGGGCGCATTATCTGCTGAACCATTTCGATGTGCCGATCCTGGATCAGGACCGCCACCTATTGAAATTTACCGGGGCATTCGACGCTCCGTGCGAACTTACCCTCGAGCAGATCAAGAGCTTTCCGGCCAAAACCATGCCGGTGACCATGGAGTGCGCCGGCAACGGACGGGCGGGCGTTTCACCGAGGTCGTTTTCGATGCCCTGGATGTACGAGGCGGTCGGTACCTCGATGTGGACCGGAACGCCGCTCGCTCCACTAATCCGGAAAGCTGCTCCCCGATCCGATTTGGTGGAGATTTCCTTCACGGGCGCGGATTACGGGTTCGATATGGGGGAGGACCACTTTTTTGGACGAAGCCTGACGCTGCAACAGCTGGAAGAGCTGGATGTTCTGCTTGTTTTCGGCATGAACGGCGCCCCGCTTTTACCGCAGCACGGTGCGCCGCTCAGGCTCATCGTCCCCGGCTGGTATGGAATGGCCAGTGTCAAATGGCTGACCGACATCGAGGCCCTGACCGAACCGTATGACGGTTTCCAGCAGATGCGCACCTATCGCTTCAAGGAGACAGCCGATGATGAGGGCCGCCCGGTTCAGGCGATCCGGGTGAAATCGCTGATGCTGCCGCCTGGCGTTCCTGACTGGAAGACCCGCCGCAGATATGTGCAAGCCGGGCCGGTCGAACTGATGGGGCGCGCCTGGTCCGGTGCCGGCAGGACCATTGAATGTGTCGAAGTGGAAATTCGGGACGAATGGCACGAAGCGGAGCTGCAGAAAAACCCTGACCGTTACGCCTGGACAAAGTGGTCATATGCATGGGCGGCAGAACCGGGCGAACACGGTTTGCGGTGCCCGGCGACGGACTCCGCCGGCGACACGCAACCGCTGGATCCGCCCTGGGACATGTCCGGCTTTGCCAACAATGCGGCGCATTGCGTGAATGTGTTTGTTGAGTAAGTGCGTCGATGTTTGTTACCGTTTGAACATGGTCGATGGCGGCTTTGCGGAGAGGCTGTGTGAAAACCCCCTGATTTAGCTGCTGGTGGTATTATTCCCTGAGATTGAATCGGGGATTTAGGATGACGCGGTTTATCGAAGGTGCGGACCGATCGCAGGTGACGTTGTTACCTGAATGTCTGGACGATTACGTCGATGGGGATAATCCGGCGCGGGCCATTGATGCCTTCGTCG
>JAAEOH010000128.1 GCA_024244645.1 Hyphomicrobiales bacterium | reverse complement strand
GCGCTCGCCATGGTCTTCAAACTGCTGTTGAGCGCCAGGAAGAAATGGCGCAGGCTCGATGGATCAAACCACCTCGCCGAGGTCATCCAAGGAGTGACGTTCAAGGACGGTATCAAGCAAATCCAAAACGCCGCCTGACCACGCCGTCACCAACTTTCGGGCATAGCTCTCGTTGGTACTGGATTGCCTTTGGCTGTCAAACTATCCGGCGACGCCAAGTCATATGCAGAGCGTCTTTTCGAATATCCCGATATTGGCCCACTCGATGCCGCGGAAGCCCGCCGTGCCCTGGTTGAACCTGCCGCAGAGGCTAATGTGATTTTCAAAGATGCTGCTATTGCCGCGGTTATTGAGCGCACGAAAGGCTATCCCTACTTCTTACAGGAGTGGGGCTATCAAGCATGGAATACGACAGACAAATCGCCAGTCACGCTTGCTGACGTGGAGGCGGCCGGCGATATTGCAGTTAGACGGCTTGATCAGAACTTTTTCCGCTCGCGGTATGAACGCCTGTCCGGTCCGCAGAAAGAATATTTGAGGGTCATGGCTGAACTTGGCCCGGGACCGCGTCGCACTGGCGACATCGCGAAGGCAATGGGCAAGAATTCTTCGCAGCTCGGGCCAACACGCGATCCGCTGATTACCAACGGCATGATCTACAGCCCTAGGTACGGCTACGCCGCGTTCACCGTGCCGTTGTTCGACGAGTTCATGAGACGTGCACAGCTTTGAGGCCTTTGATTATGACGCCTTGATCCGCATTGTGGACGTTCGGACACGACGAAGAATGGCGGGATTGGGGGGGAAGCGGTCATTCGCTGCGAGTGCGAACGCATCAAATGGCTTCGCGAAAGCGGACCTTCACCTACGTGCGCCAACATGATGTTTGGATAGGGCGTCTGCTATCAATTGGCAATGCGACGGCGGAAGACGAAGCCTTCTGCTCCGGCCTGACCGAAAACGGCAAAGGCGGGATGTGCTTTAGGTTGCCAGACTCGCCCAAACTCGATTGCACAGGATACTGGTACAGCCGGAAAGACAGACAGATCGATGTCAAAGCCATGAACGTCCTTGATGCGGTCCAATGTTCGGCGGACGATCCGTCTAAAGACGGCGAGATCGTCTGCTCTTCGCATATCGTCATTGTGAGGTTCGCGGCAGGTAATTTCCCAGATGGATGTGTCTGCGCCGGTGATGGGTGCGATGCGGGCGTCGTCAATCTTTGCGGAGATAGCCTGCTTGAGTGCAACCTTCTTCGACCCTGGCGGCCCCTCATGCATTACAAGGTCCATCGGCAGTTCGTCTTCTGCCCATTTCCATCCCTGACCCTACGGCTCTCGGTGAAGTTGGAATACGGAAACCGCTGAGATGTCGGAAAGCAGGCGACCGAATTCCACTAATAGGGGCATGGGCGACAGACCGAAAACCGAGAGATGGCGAATCTCGCCGATCTCGATGGGATGCTTGATCTGGTGGACCTCCATCTGTCGCCGGAGATTCCTAACTTCGAGGGTCCAATAGTCAGGATCGCCATCGGCAAGGTGCGCGCCGCGCACTTTGATCTCGATCGGCGTCGCAGAGGCCGGAGTTTTCGTCGGCATCATGGCACGGGTGCATTCATCAATCGGGATCGCGGTTGTGTTTGTGCCGATAGTGGCGCTGAATTGAAGAACATGGGAGCGACTGTTTCGCCCTGCCGACAAGACGACTTGAGCCCATTCCTCGTGCTCGCGCTTCATGGCTCGAAGATCATCGGCCGAATATTTTTCGGGGTTCTCCTTGTCGATCTCCCGATGGCAGGGATCACAGAGCAGCATGACGTTGTCGTGGTCGTTTTCGAGCTTCTCTGAAAGCTCTTCATCTCCCCGCGGCCCTTTGGGGCTATCCCACAATGCGGTGTGGCACTTCCCGCGCCGCGAGGGTCTGAACTTCAAAAAAAACGCTGTTCGCTCTTGAACGGGCCCGCGCCGATGTTGCCCGCAGACGCCGGCGCTGGACAGGGATGATGGGCCGGCTGGACCCGCGCAGGCTGGTCTTTGTCGACGAAACCCCGGATCAGGTCCGGGGCAGGCTCTGGATCAAGACGAATATGGCACCCCTGCGCGGCTGGAGTGCACGGGGAAAGCGCTTACGGTGCTTTGCGCCCCAAGGCCACTGGAACACCACGACATTCATTGCCGCTCTGCGCTGCGATCAGCTCACCGCACCATGTGTCCTCGATGGCCCGATCAACGGACGGTCTTTCAAGGCCTATGTGGAACAGATTCTCCTGCCCACGCTCAAGAGAGGCGATATCGTCATCATGGACAACCTGGGAAGCCACAAGGCCAGGGCCATCCGCGACACGATCCAACAGGTCGGCGCCCGCCTTTGGTTCCTGTCACCCTATTCTCCGGACCTCAATCCGATCGAGCAGACCTTCGCCAAAATCAAGCACTGGATGCGCATGGCCCAGAAACAAACCATCGACGACGCGTGGCGTTACGTCGGCGGCCTCGTCGGATCAATCACACCCAGTGAATGCGCCAGCTACCTCACAAACGCCGGATATGCTTCCGCCTAAATATGCAAGGCTCTAGTTTTGCACCCAGACCCTTCAGATTCTTCAAAACTACAGCATCACGCTGACAACGTAACTTCCAGTTGAATGACCGGATGCCGATTGGCACGCAAATCCGGCATTACAGTTTCGTGCCCCAGGTGCGGGCCATGTAGAGGCAGATACAGGCGAGGGTGACAATCATCACGATGGCCAGCAAGTGCGCACCCTCAAAGCCCCAGAAATCAGACATCGCTCTGCTTTCCTGTTCTCAAGCAAGGCCGGTTTCAGCCATGCGCTCGGCACCGAGCGGGCTTAGTTTGAACTTCATCAGGATCTTGCCTTTCGCGAAATACGTGCCGTCATCGAGATCGTCCTCCAGTTCCTCAACCAACCCACCGGAATAGAGGTCCGTCAGCGTGGCGCGGATGTCGCCCTTCCAATAGTCACCGGCGCGGCCATATTCGTCGAACACGGCATGCATGATTTCATGGTCCCACAGCCCGCGTTCCGCGGCATCCGCTAGCAGACGCAAGACATAGCCCTTCATGTGCAGCTGCCCGGATGTGCTGGAGATGTTGTCGCTGCGCGCCGGCGCCAGCATCGCCTTGGCGGGCAGCTGGCGCACCACTTCGACAACTTTGGAGTCCTCGGTGATCACCAAAAAACCGCCAGCCACTGTGAAGGCGAGGCCGACGAGGAAATTCCAGTCCGGAAAATGGAATGCAAAGATGGCGAGGAAAATCACCGCGAAGACACCATAAAGCGCCCCGACCGCCTGCCCCCGCCCGACGCCGATCAGTGGGAATGACTTGTACCAGGCGACATAGCAGAACGCGAAACTGAGGCCGGCGAGTAACAGCCAGGTAACTGCCCAGAAATTGAACGTTGCCTCTATCACCGGCATGACCGGCACATCGAAAACAAGTGCCGCAGCAGGCAGGATCAGGAAAATCCAGTACAGCACCTCAGCGGTGAAACGAATGGTGATGCCAACGTCGGGATCGGACACATCGAGCGCGCGCCCGGCGATGGCGCCCTCAACCCCCCAGCCGGCAGCGGCCATGGCGCCGCCAATATACCCGATCCAGACCTTGCCGCCAGCTCTTGCGGATTCAGCAAATATGCCGGGCGCAAAGATCACAACCCCGCCAGCAACAATCACCAAAATTCCGATGGCAGCGCGCGGGGTGATCTTTTCATTGTACCACAGGCGGGCAAGCGTGGCACCGACGATGGGGTAAAGCAGCGCGGCAACGGCGGCAAAGATCGGTCCGACAAAACCGATGGCGAGATAGGAGCCGAACAGCGCACATGGACCGCCGAAGACGGCGGCCAGGAAATACCATTTGGAGATGGTGGCAACGCGACGCAAAGTGCGCCAATATTCGCCAAGCTTCTCCAGCGCCGTCAACCACACAAACAAGAACAGCAATACACCGGCCGCGTTGAACGCGGTGATGACGGCCGCTGCGAGCAGGAACTCACCGGTGGTCTCGAAATTCATGGATTTGTAGGGCGCCTCGCTCCACACCGCGGTGCCGGGCACATACCATGCGCCCCACAAGACCGCGCACCACAAAGCCCAGATATACCCCCATTTGACGCTCCGGATCCGATGCAACGCCCGGGCGGCGTCCATCGTGCTCGTTTTTCGCAGTTGTCTGTCCATGTCTCCCATTCGCCTGACAATCAGTTGAAGTGCCTTTCCAGTGCATCAGTCAATTCAAACAGGTCGACGGTGGTGCCATATGTCGCGACATTGAAAATCGGCGCGCCGGGATCGGTGTTGACGGCGATTATGGTGTCAACGTGCTTCATGCCGAACAGGTGCTGCACGGCGCCGGAAATCCCGAGCGCGAAATAGAGCTGGCAGTTGGAAGCGACTTTGCCGGACTGACCGACCTGGTGCGGTTTGGGCAGCCAGCCGGAATCAACGATTGGCCGCGAGCAGCCAAACGTGGCGCCGAGCTTGTTAGCCAGGCTGGAAAAGCGGGGCAGATTGTCCTTGTCCTGGATGCCGCGGCCAACTGAAAGAATGAAATCGGCCTTGGCGATGTCGATGTCAGACGGCGGCGCCTCCTGGTATTCGACGTGGGTCGACAGGCCCTCAAGCGCGGCAAGGTCGACTTCAACCGGGGTGATCTTGGCGCTACCTTCGGTTTCCGGCGGGACAAAGGTCGCGCCGCGCAAGGTCAGCAATACGACGCCTTTGCCGGAGAAGCCCAGTTCCATTTCCAACTTGTTGCCATACGCGCTGCGCGTGGCAACCAGTTCATCGCCATCCATGGAGAGGATGAAGACATCGCTGGCAAAGCCAGATCCGAGCCGGGCAGAGACCGCCGCGCCATAAGCCAAGCCGCTGGCGGTGTGGCCAATGAGAATGACGGACGGCCTGGCATCGCTGCCGGCTTTGCAGATGATTTCCTCATAAACCAGCGGATCGAAGTGATCGCTTTCCGTCTGCACAGTGAGAATTTCATCAACGCCGTCCAGATTGACCTTGGCAGCAAGGTCCTTGGCGGTTTTTCCGATCACCAGCACCTGGAGCGGACCGCCGACCCCGGTCTTGATGGCATTGGCGGCGCCGATCAGTTCACCAGAGACGTCGCACAGTTCGCCATCGAGTTGTTCGGCGACGACAAGAATACCGGACATGATCAATCTCCCCTTTTTTCACGGATGAGAGCAGCGATCTGGGCGGCAACTTCTTCAGCGGAGCCTTCCAGCATCTTGGCTTTTTCCTGAACCGGCGTGTACATGCGCCGGATGCGGTAGCCACCGGAGCTGTCCACCAGGTCCGCGCCGTCGAGCACTTCAAGCGGTTTCTTCTTGGCCTGCTTAATCATGCGCATGGTGGCATAGCGCGGCGTGTTGGTGCCGGTCTGGATCGCTAGAACCGCCGGCGCCGGCATCCGCAAGACATGGCGGGTGCCGCCTTCCAGTTCCCGGGTGACGGTCATGGATTGCTGGCCGTCCCATTCAACCGCGGCAATGACCGAGCCATGCGGGAGCCCGAGAATACGCGCAAGCGCAGTGCCGGTGGAGCCATGGGCATGATCGGACGACTGGGCGCCGGTGAGGATGAGGTCCGGCTGTTCGGCAGTAGCTATTCCTGCAACAGCGCGTGCGACCGTAACCGGATCGGCGGTTCGCAGACGCTCATCCCAAACACGAACCGCACGATCGGCACCCTTGGCAAGCACCTTGCGCAGCGACTTTTCTGCCTCTTCGGGACCGACCGACACGGCGATCACCTCGCCGCCGCCATTGGCCTCGATCAAGAGTAGCGCCTGCTCGAGGGCGGCATCGTCCCATTCGTTTAGGTCATGCTCCAGATACTCACCAGCGACATCGGTGCCATCAGTAGTGAACTCGTATTCATCGCCCAGTTTTGCCACATGTTTTACGGTGACGAGAATCCGCAAACCCGTCTTCTCGGGCGCTTGGTAATCGGCGAAGCCGGCCGGCTGCACCGGGGCGAGGTTATCCCAGTCCATTGGCGCCAGCGCCGGCAATGCAGCGGTGTCAACAGGTGGCGGGGCGTCTTCAACCGGTGCCCGTTCAGCTTCCGGTTCGGGCGTCGGCGCAGCTGGTTCCGGCATGGCGGGTTGCGGTGCGGGCGATGCGCCGGGCACCTCAGGCGGGGCTACGAGCGGCGCTGTGGCGGGTGTGGCCCCGGCTAGCCCATCTAACTTCAATGCCAGGACCTCATCGAGCCGGGCGGCAACTACTTCGGCAATGCGCGTGGCCACCGCATCGATCAGCCGTTCGGCCATCGACGGCATGTCTTTCAGCGACAGCGCGTCGAGTTCGACCGCTTCGGCGACCAGTTCGGCGATATCCTGCACCACGAACTCGGATTCGTGTCCGCTGGTCTTGCGTGCATCTTCAAACATAGTCAGGTCCTTTGGACAGCAGGTTACAAAAATGTCGATACCATCGAGGCCGGCTGCTTCGTGCATGCGGTTTTCCGATGGTTTTTCGATGCCCGGCGGGTCCGGTATCCAGATTCGGCCGCCGCCGGCACCGCAGCAGAACGAATTGTCGCGATTGCGCGGCATCTCGACAATTTCGCAGCCGATGACCTCCAGCACACGGCGCGGCGCATCATAACCGCCGTTCAGGCGGCCAAGATGGCAGGGATCGTGAAACGTCACCTTCTTGCTGAGCGGTTTGGTGACCTTGAGCCGGCCGGTGCTGAGCAAGTCAGCCAAGATCGATGAATAGTGCTCGATCGGCGCGATAGCGCCGAATTCGGGATATTCGTTTCTGATCGTATTGTAGCTGTGCGGATCGGTGGTGATGATCCTGGAGAACGGCTTGACACCGGTCATCGCGTCGAGGTTGCTTTCCACCAGCGTCTCATAAAGCCCTTCTTCGCCTACGCGGCGCACGTCGTTGCCGGAATTACGTTCGCCTTCATGCAACAGGGCGAAATCGACCCTGGCGAGCTTCAACAAAGATGCGAAGGCGCGGCTGACCGTCTGGTTGCGCGGATCGAAAGATGCATAGTCGCCCACAAACCACAAAGAATCCGCCGCTTCAGTACGGATGTCCTTGACGGCAAAGTCCAGCTCGCGCGTCCAGACCGGGCGTTTGCGCGCGTTCTCGCCGAAACTGTTGCCGGTGCTAGCAATGGTGTCGAGCGTGGCCTGTAACAGCGGGTCCATGTCGCCGCGCTCGACAAGCTGGCGGCGCATCTGCACGATCATCGCCGGGTGCTCAATCCCGACCGGGCAGATTTCCTGACATGCCCCGCATGTGCGGCACGACCACAGAGTTTCCGGTTCGATGACATCGCCGATGAGCTGAACCGCCTGGTCCGGTCGGCCCTGTGCCGTGTTGTTGTGGGTGCGCAGGTCGAGAATGAGGTCGCGCGGGCTGAGCGGGAAACCGGTGGCGCGGGCCGGGCAGGCTTCATGACAACGGCCGCACTTTGTGCAGGCATCGAAATTCAACATGTCCTTCCAGGAAAACTGTGAGATGTCGGCAATGCCGGCACTCGCCTTTGCCTCCTCCTCATTTGGCAGGCGGGCAAGCGGCTTTTCGGCACGGGTCGCCAGCGAACCGACGGCAGCGATCATGTGTTTGGCCTTGTACCAGGGAATGGCGGCGGTGAAGGCAAGCGCCAGAACACCATGTATCCACCAGTTGGCGCCACGGATCGCCGCAGCCGTGGCCTCCGACATGCCAAGCGCGGCAAGAACATTGGCCAGTGCCAGGCCGATCGGCGACCAGGCGGCCCATTCGGGCTTGTCCATGAGCAGCCGGACGGCCTCCTGAACGAAGCCGGAAATTTCGATCAGCAGCAGGAGGGACAGAAAAATCCAGTCCTCGATGCGCCACGCCTTGGCCTGCTGACGCAGGACGGTCTCGCCGCGATAGGCGCGCAGATAGTCGAGCTTAGCCAATTTGAACGCGGCCCGGCGAACCATCATCATGATGATGCCGACGGTCAGCGCCAGATGGCCGAGATCAAGGATCAGGCTGAATAGCAGATAGAAATTGCCGCGCCAGAACTGCACGCCGAACAGCGGCTTGATAATGTCATATTCCAGGGTGATGGTGGCGGTACCGATTGCGGCGATGACAAAGCCGAAAAAAATACCTGTATGGGCAAAACCTGCATAGTGGTCGCGGCGCACCAGGGTGCGGTGGGTCACAAGATCGGCAAGCATGCGCCGGATCCCTGCGGCAAGATTGATGGCGTTTGCCGGCGATGTACCGCGTCGATACTTGGCATAGTGACGCCAGCAGCCCCAGGCGAAAAACGCCATGGCGGCCAGCCCGAAGACATAGAAGACCACCACCGACCATGTGCTCAAGGACCAGAATAGCTCGCGAGTTTCCACCTGACGTCTCCGTCCGCGGGGTCTATCGCGGACTTGCGTGCCGCGTTGCGGTTCCTTTCTTGAGAGCCGCCAAGAGAGTGCGGTGCTCCATAACCATGGAGCACCGCAGCGTTTGTGGCGGACTTAGCCTGATCTAGCCGGTAACCTCGCGGTCGCTGATCTTGGGATAAGTCTCGTGGCCCCAGATCTGGCGCTCGCGGATCCACGGCTGCGGGTGCTGTGGATTGGACGACTCGAACTCGCGAGCAATCCTGTGCCCTTCGAATATTGCATCGGCGATGAGGCCCGGCGCATAGCAGTCGCCGGCCTGGTAGATGCCGCCGATGTCGTTGTCGGCCCACTCGCTCTTGCGAGCCTTGAGTTCCTTGCAGAGCTCGCTGTTGGGTATGCGGCCGGTTGCGACGACCAGGCTGTCGAATTTAATCTCCACGGTGTCAGTGCCCTCGCGGCGCGGCATCTTCCCGAGCGTTGGACTTCCATCACGTTTATAGCCGTCGCGAAAGAGGTAGTAGAGGATTGCCATGCCCTCTTCAACGCTCTGCACCCAGTGCAGCGTCTTTTCGTGGATCTTCTTCTCGTGCATCATGCGATGCAGGTTCGGCGCTTCCAGCGTAAAATGCGTGTAGGGCGCCACGCCGCCGAGCCCGGTAACGATGGTGACGTTCTTGCCTTGGTCGGCTAGATACTCCGCAAGGGAGACGCCAGTGAAGTAGCCGTCACAGTCGAGCACGACGACGTTGTCACCGGTCTCCTTGCCCTCCATCATCACTTGTTCGGGCGTCGCGATATAGGGCAGCGAGGCGTCGATGCCGGGCACCGGATTGTGCGTGATGCATGACGTGCCGTCGAGGGCCCAGTATGAGCCCGTGGCCAGCACGACCTTTTCGGCGCCGTAGCTAAGGATGTCGTCGGCGGTCATCTTGCCGACGCCGGTGTGCACCTCGACGTTTTTGAGCTTGTCGAGCTGGATCTGGCGGTAGGCCGTGATCCGGCCCCACTCGGCCAGACCTGGGTACTTCATGACCTTGCGGACCCGGCCGCCGATTTCCGCCTCCGCCTCACGCAGGTGTACATCGTAGCCGCGCTCGCCCAGCACTCTGGCGCACTCCATTCCGGCGGGGCCGGCGCCAACCACTAGAACTGAATCTTCACTGCTGGTCTTGGTGAATTTCTCCGGATGCCAGCCGCGTCGATATTCCTCGTTGGCAGTCGCGTTCTGGGTGCAGACCATCGGTGGACCGCCGATTTCCCAGCGCGCGATGCACACGTTGCAGCCGATACACTCGCGAATGTCCTCGACCCGGCCCTCGTCGACCTTCTTCGGCAGAAACGGATCCGAGATCGATGGACGGCAGCAGGCGATGATGTCGAGCCGGCCCTCCGTGATTCTCTGGGCCATGTCGTCGGGACTGGTTTCGCGGCTGACGCCCAGCACCGGAGTCCTTGCCCGCCTTTTGGCTTCGTCGGTCCACGGCCTCTGGTGACCGGCCTTGTAGAACCTGGACGGTCCGGCGTCCTCGCCCCATTCGGCGATGTCACCGATATTGAGGTCCCAAAGATCGACCACGCCCTCTTTTTCCACCAGGTCTATGAAGTTCAGGCCGTCGTCACCGACTTCCACGCCGTCCGGTCCGTAGAGTGAATCGATGGCGAGTCTGGTCACGACGGCCGCTTCATGGCCGACCGCATTCTTCAATGCCGTCAGGCACTCTATCCAGAAGCGGGCACGGTTCTCGAGCGAACCGCCGTATTTGTCCGTTCGTCTGTTGTAGAACTTCGACAGCCACTGCAGCGGCCCATAGCTGTGACCGCCGTAAACGTAGACCAGATCGAAACCGGCCTGGACCGACCGCTTCGCGGCCTCCGTGTACATGTTGACGAGGTCTTTGATGTCGTCCTCGTCCGACTCGTGGCAATAGCTCATGTACTCGAACTCGGAGGCGTAGGAGCTCGATCCGCGCGGAACTGCCCGCGATTCCAGGCAGGGCGCGTGGGCGCCACCGTACCAGAGTTCCACCGCGCCTAGTGCGCCGTGACTGTGCAGCGTGTCGTTCAGGTGCCGCAGATTGATGACATCGCCCTCGTCCCATATACGGGCCGACACACGGTGCGTGTCGTCGGATTCCGGGCTGATTGAGCAGTATTCGGTCGTACACGCCCCCCAGCCGCCTTCCGCCTTGGTGCCCCGGTTCGCGGCTTGGGTCCCCGGCTTCTCCGAGCCGGCGCCGATGCAGTGGGGAATTTGATAGAAGCGGTTCTTCATGGTCTTCGGGCCAATCTGGATCGGCTCGAAGAGGACGTTGTGCTTCGGATCTCGTGGCATGGTCATTTCCTTCCGGTGTTGAATCTGCCCTTGTGGCGGTCATTGTGAATGGCAGCTCTCGGGCCTGGGCAATCGGGATCTGCATGGTTCAAATGCACGGGGCACCAAAACTCTAGCGGTCGACCAAATTCACGCAATGTCGAGAAATCCATCCGACCCATGGCCCATTTCCCGCTCTCGTGCCTTACCTTGACGGATTCTAGCTCATCAAATCCGGCATGGGCATCTGTCGAAGTGCCGGCGGTCTCATCCGCCGAGATAGGCTTTCCTAACATGCTCGTTTTCGCGTAGGTCTTCAGCTGCCCCTTCCAGCGACACCCGGCCTGTCTCCAGAACGTAGGCATATTTGGCCAGGCCAAGCGCCAGTTCAGCATTCTGTTCCACCAGGATCACCGGTACGCCGCCCTTGACGATTTCGATCACGATCGCAGCGATTTCCTGGAACAGCACGGGCGCCAGCCCCATGGACGGTTCGTCCAGAAGCAACAAGCGCGGCTTTGACATCAGCGCTCGGCCGATAGCGACCATTTGCTGTTCGCCCCCTGACAGTGTCTTGGCCCATTGCGTGCGGCGCTCCTTGAGCCGCGGAAAATGCCCGAATACACTATCCAGATCGTGCTCAATCTCTGGCTTGTCACTGCGCAAGAAGGCACCGGTGCGCAAGTTCTCTTCAACCGTGAGATCAGGAAAGATACGCCGACCCTCGGGTGCCTGGGCAATGCCGCGCGCCACGATCTTTTCCGGTGGCCGGCCATCAATGCGCTCCCCATCGAACCATATTTCGCCGGCACTGACGGGTGCCAGGCCCGAGAGGGCGCGAAGCATTGTGCTCTTGCCCGCGCCATTGGCGCCGATGATGGTCACGATGCCACCGGACGGCACCTCAATCGAAACGCCCTTCAGAGCCGCGACCTTGCTGTAGTGGACATGAATTTCCTTGACCTCAAGCAGCATCACCGGCGCTCCCGAGATAGGCTTCGATGACCGCCGGATTGCTGCGCACCTCATCGGGTGTGCCTTCAGTCAGCAATGCTCCAAAATTCATAACCGTGATCCGCTCGCAAAGCCCCATGATCGCCTGCATATCGTGTTCCACCAGCATGACCGTCACGCCATGGTCGCGCACGTCGTGGGCCAGTTTCATCATGTGCCGGGTTTCTTCCGGGTTCATGCCGGTAAACGGTTCGTCAAGAAGGATGATCTGCGGATCCGCGGCAAGGGCCACAGCCATGCCTAGAGCCCGCTGATGGCCATGCGGGAGATTTGCAGCTAGTTCATCCTTGAATTCAGACAGTGCAAAAAACTCAAGTGTTTCTTCGGCTTTCGCGGTTGCGGCCGACTCGATGTGCCGGTCCAATCCGGTGATTCTCGAGAAAAAGCTGGCTTTGGCCATGTGATGGCAACCGACACGGACATTGTCGATGACAGTGAACTCTTTAAAAAGGGTCGTACCCTGAAATGTACGGATGAGGCCAATGTCGGCGAGCGCAGAGGTCTTCATGCCGGACACGTCATCGCCTTTGTAGATCACCTGTCCCGATGTTGGGGCATAAAACCCGCTAATCACATTGAAAGTCGTGGTCTTGCCAGCGCCATTGGGTCCTATGAGTCCATGTATGGTGCCCAGTTGGACGGAGAAATTCAGCTTGTCGACAGCAACCAGACCACCGAAATGACGGGACAAATCGCGCACCTCGAGGATTGGCTGGGTCATGTCGATGCCACCGTCAGGTCGTCTCTTCGAGTTGGCCGGAAGGCCGCTTGCCCGCGAAAAGTCGTTTCAGTTTCGGGCCAAGGCTTTCTAATCCGTCGGGCAGGAACAGCACCGATGCGATCAGGATGCCGCCGTAGATCATCGGACGCACGGTATCGAGGCCCAGCGCGCGCAAAATGATCTCGTTAATGATCGTGAGAACAACGACGCCCAATATTGGCCCGCAAAAGGTTGCCGTGCCGCCGACAATCGCCCAAATCAGCACATAGACCATTTCTTCAACGTCAAAGCGGGTCGGGTTTACCGTGCCGATATAGTGGGCATAAAGCGTGCCCGACAGGCCAGCGAAGAATGACGCCAGAACGAAGGCAAGCGTGCGGTAGCGAAATGTATCAACGCTGACAGCTTCCGCCAGCTTGTCTTGCCAGTGGATGGCATGGAACGTCAAACCGATGCGCGAGGCCTCGATCCGGTAGAGGATAAACAGGCTCAGGCCTACGACAACCAAACAGAGATAGTAATAATTCTCAGGTTCAAAAAACGAGATGTCAGCAAAGCCCAGATTGATGTCGGGAAATGACGGTATGAGCTTCAAGCCTTTTGCGCCGCCGAAGGGATTAGTGAAATATTTCCAAATCAGCCGGATCACCTCGCCGGCGGCAAACGAACCTATAAGAAAGTAAAAACCCTTCATGCGAAACAAAGGAAATGACAGAATAGCAGCAAGACCAGCAGCTGTGCCTGCTCCAAGCAACATCGATAGAGGGACCGGCACGCCGAGACTTTTGGAAAAAAGTGCACTGGCATAAGCGCCGACGCCCATAATCACCACATGGCCAAGCGACCATTCTCCTGTCAGGGTCATCAGGCGGTAGCTCGCAACCAGCAGAACGTTGATGATCAGAAGCACGGCAATTTCACGCTGCGAGAATGACAATAGGTGCGGCAGCACAATCAGGCCTGCAACCAATGCCGTGCCCAAGGCCCAGGACGACAGATTTGTCTTTCGATTAGGCACGTTCTTTGGCCCCAAACAATCCGGTCGGCTTTAGGATTAAGACCAGCAACATAAGGACCAGCCCGACAATGTCGGCGAGCACGCCGTTATAAAATGTCGTCACGAAGGTGTGGACGAAGGCGTACAGGATCGCGGCAATCACTGCGCCCTCGAGTTGTCCGATCCCGCCAACAATAATGATGATGAAAGCGGTGACGATCACCGAATGACCCATGTAGGGCGTGGGGCTGACCAAAGGTGCCGTGAGGGCACCCGCGACTCCGGCAAGAGCAGCGCCGATGAACATGGCAATGCGGGAAATCTGATTGAGCGAAATGCCTTGCAGAGCTGCTGCTTCCTTATCCTGCGCACAGGCCCGCATCGCCCAGCCAATCTTCGTCTTCCGCAGGAAAACATAAAGGGCCGACAGCAGGCCTACCGCGGCCATGATCACGTAGAGGCGCTGTTCGGTGAGAACAACGCCCTCCATCAGATGGAACTTGGCCTGGGTTGGTGGCTTGATATGAGCCATGCGCACACCGAATCCCAGCACGGCGGCCGTCTGCAGAATCAGTAAGAACCCAATCGAAGCGATCAAGCCGCCCAGCGGATTATCTCGCAGTGGTCGAAATAGCGCATATTCCATTAAAAGGCCGAGAATGCCGACGAACACCATGCCCGCGACGACGGCAGCAAAGAACGGTAGAGCCATAAATGAGTAGAGGCCTACGACAGTATAGGCACCGGCCATATAGAGCTCACCATGTGCGAAGTTGATCACGCCCATTACACCGAATATCAGCACCAGGCCGACGGCAATCAGCGACATGTAACTTGCCGCGTAGACGGCGTTGATCATGGTCTGAAGCAGAAGCTCGCTCATTGTGGCGATGACTTTCGCAAGAACTCGACCCACAGAATGTGGCCCTCCCAATTCTGAAATGAGGGAGGGCCACGATTCAGGAGCCGGTAATCGTGCCAGCCCCAGCTGTGCGCACTTAGGCGCGTTGGTTCCACATCTGACCCAGCGCCGTGAAGTGCTTGATCATGAGGTCCTTGTGCTTGGCCCACCAATCAGGAATCGAGCGATATTCCTTGATTACGGCCTTGCCGTCTTCGATCACGACGACCGGCCAGTTGCCGACGACCGCATTGTCGATACCAAACAACTCCTCACCCCACCAGCCAGCGTCACCGAAGGCGTGCTTGACTAAGCCGCTCGCCTTCATTGCTTTGAGAACATCTGCAGGTTCAACCGATCCGGCCGCGGCGGCTGCGTCAGACCAGATATCCATGATGGAAGCGTACTCCCAGGATACCGCGCTCCACTCGGCCGCACCGTAGCGCTGGGCATATTCGGCGTAGAATTCATTCGGATTGGCGAAATTCACACGCTCGTCATTGAGTGCCGGATCGTCGAAATCCGGGAACTGGAAGATAAAACCTTCCATGAACTCTTTCGAGGTCTTGTCGATGATTTTCGGATAAAAGTCCGCGGTGCATGAAATGATCGTCCCCTTGAAGTCCTGCTGAAACGCCTGTTCGCACAGCGGGTGCACATAGTCCGCATAGCAGGTGTCAAGGCAAAGAACATCCGGCTTGCTAGCCAGTAGTTTGGTCATTACCGGCGCGAAGTCCGTCGTCGCCGGGTCAAAGAACAAAGGCTCCTCCACAAGCTCCATGCCGGCTGCCTCGAATGCAGCAAGATATGTCGCTACCGACGGCGTGCCCAGCGCGTCATCTTGAGCGCAGATCACCACTCTCTTGGCGTCCGGTTGGTTTTCTGCCAGCCACTCGACGCCGGTGACATTGTAGATCGGATGCACTTCGCATGGCGCAATGAGCGTCTTGGTGTCCGGCGTCAGGTCGGAGGGCAGGAGAGTGGAAACCAGCATGCCTTCCTTTTCGGCCAATGGCTGCACGCCTGGCCACGTATCCCCACCAAGCATCATGATGAACTTGACGTCGTCTTCCTTGATGAGCTTGGCTGCGCCTGTACGCGCTTTGCCGGGGTCATATTCATTGTCGTAGGCGACAAACTCGATTTTATAGTTATCATCGCCGACTTTGACACCGCCGGCGGCATTCACGTGTTCGGCCCAGATCTGGCAACCATCGAGGCCCGGCTTTCCCCACGCGGACACCGGACCGGTCAGGGGGGCCAGAAAGCCGATCTTGACCGTTTTGTCAGCCGCATGGGTGATATTCGAAAATCCAGAGGCACCGACAGCGAGCACGGCACCTGTAGTCGTGGTCGTTGCGAGGAATTTCCGCCTGCTGATTTTGTGGTCCAGTTTCTTGCGATACACTTTTTCCTCCCATATTTGGTTGCTGTTTCGCTGTTTGTTGCAGTTGTCTGCAATAGTAGCAATGCTTCAGGACAGATCACATGTTCCGTATTTTCCCTTGGTTTTCATAGGCCCCGATCGTGGCCTGATTCCCGAAAGTGCCATCCGTGCGACGCGAGCGATTCTCAACGACCCGGACCGTCGACAGCGTCACGGCCCGCCCATTCGAACCGGACGGCGGGAACCAATTTGACCAAATTGGTTGAGCGCCACGAATAAGTGCACAGCATCGCCACAAACGCTATTACTATTCGCCAGAAAGCGCAAGGATCTGCGGCACGTCAGCCGACATCTAAGAAGCCGAACATACCGCACTTGAACATATAGAGATAAAGTGGTTGATTTGGTTGACCGTGCTGATCTATTCGCCGCTGCTGTGCCCATTGGCTATGGGACTGGAGATGCGTAGCCGCAAGCCATCATGACCGAGCAGCGGATCATCTGCCCGATTTGCTAGCGGCGGATGTCGCTGGTTTCGGTTGATTGGAGAATGATCGACAAAGGAGAGGAAGATCATGACTGAGTTGTTGCGAACGTCGGCGCTCTCTGACCGCCACCGTGCGCTTGGTTCTGACCTCGGCGACTGGAACGGTATGGGGGTCGCCTGGGAATATTCCAGCGACCCTTGCGATGAACACGATGCGGTGCGCACCGCGGCCGGACTGTTCGATGTGTCCGGACTTAAAAAGGTGTGGGTGCGCGGGCCGGATGCGCTCGCAGTTCTCGACCATGTGGTCACACGCAACATGAAGGTGATCTACCCGGGCAAGTCGGCTTACGGCCCGAACCTGACCGAAGAAGGCACGATCTGCGACGATTCCATCATGTTCAACATGGGCGGCGACGAATGGCTTCTGGTCCACGGTAGCGGCCATTGTCTCGAGCGCACCAAGGAGTCGGGCGCCGGCAAGAACGTCGATATCGAATTCGACGACGATCTTCACGATATTTCTCTGCAGGGCCCAAAATCCGTCGAGTTTCTGAACGCGCACACGCCGCTCGACCTGCCGTCCCTGAAATATTTCCATCAGGAAAGAACCGAACTCTTCGGCCATCCCTGCATCGTCTCGCGCACCGGCTATTCCGGCGAGCGTGGCTACGAGATTTTCGCCACCGCCGAGCATGTCGGCGATATCTGGGATCAGATCGTCGGCAATGGCGCTTCCGAAGGCATCGCGCCCTGTTCGTTCACCTGCCTCGACAAGATCCGCGTCGAGGCGGCGCTGCTGTTTTATCCCTACGACATGACGGAGGAGACCAGCCCGTGGGAGGTCGGTCTCAATTGGGCGATGTCGAAAGACACTGACTACCGTGGGCGCGAGGCCGCCTTGGCCCTGAAAGGCAAGGAGAAGATCATGGTCGCCGGCATCGTCGCCGACCATGACGACGCCCTCGCCGGCGGCGAGAAACTCATGCTCGACGGGCGCGAAGTCGGCGTCGTCAACAGTCCGGTCTACTCGCATCGGATGCAGAAATCGCTGGCGCTGGTGCACGTGGCGCCAGAGGCCTCCGCGCCGGGGACCAAACTACGGGTGGAAGGCGACATCTCGTGCGGCGCGACGGTCGAGGCAACGCCGTTCCACGACCCGCAAAAGACCCGCACGCACGCATGAGCACGTCGGCATTATCGGGATTTGGACTGGACAAAATGCGATAATTATCGAAATGCCTTCGGACCAGCAATACGGTGAAGACATGGATACTGGCGATTCCGTGATGAATATGGACAATGCCGCCCAAATTCAGTTGAGCAGCGCGAGCGTGCGCGAGCCGGTCCGGCTGATCGCCGAGCAATTGCTTTCGCGCATCGAGGCGGGCGAATACCGAACCCGCCTGCCGGCGGAACGCCTGCTGGCGGAAGAGTTCGGGGTTCCGCGCAACACAATCCGCGGTGCGCTCGACCTTCTCGAAGAAAGCAAGGTCATCCGCCGCCATGCGGGCAGCGGCAACTTTATTTGTAAATCCGCCGCAGGCGCAAATTCGAGAGGCGCCGGGCGTTTTTCGCAAAATGCCCTTGTGGCCGAAAATACAGGCCCGCACAAATTGCAAACGGTACGCGGGATTTTCGAGCCGGAACTGGTGCGGCAGGCGGTCATTCACGCATCGCCGAAGAGCATCGATGCGCTCCGGAAAATCGTCGACAGGATGGAGCTCATTCGCACCGACACGGAAAAGTTCGCCCAGTGCGAAGAGAGTTTCTGTGTCCAGTTGGCGCACGCGACCGAAAACCCGCTTCTGATCGCGGTCTACCAACTCATTACCGACGTCCGCCGTCTTTCGAACTGGAAAGCCCAGCGCCGGAAAAGGCTGTCTCCCGAGCGGATACGGGAATGCCAGGCGCGGTATCGTGCAATGTTTGAAGCGATCGAATGGCGCGATGCCGATAGCGCGGTGGAATATCTTAGATTGCTCCTGGTGGACGAGCAGCCGACCGGCGGGTGACGACGCCATCCGCGGACGGTTTGCCGGCCCGGCGCCGGGGATGTTCGAGAAAATGACCGGCGAAACCGATGAGTGGGAATGGGAGGCATTCACAGCCACGGCGTTCGAAGCCTACCAAAGCGGCCGCCGGGCGGAAGCCGTTCATCTGTGGCGGCGTGCCGGCGAACTTTCCTCCACATTTACCGCTGACGACCCGCGCCAGGCGGCAAGTGCCAATAATCTGGCCATCAGCTCACTCGTTGCCGGGCAATATGAAGAGGCCGTCACCGGTTTCGCGGAAGCCCTGGCCATGTGGGATGGAGCCGAATCCTGGACCGAGAGGATGGAGACCCAATCCCTTGGTCGAAGTTCTCAGTTTCACCTTCGCATGGCGGAGCGGCACAAGGGTGCGTTCGCGACCATTCGCCGGTCCAGATCGCGGGAGGCGCTGAACGGCGCTCGGGCGTTGACCCGCTTCAACGAGGCGCTGGCTCTTTTTTTCCTGGACCGGGACGCCGAGGCCGATGAACTGCTTGCCCAGGCGGCGGCGGAGCGGGAAACATGCTGCGGGCCGAACAACCCCGAGCTTTCCCGCATGATCGACGTCATAGCCGGTCGCTGCGAGAGTGCCGGCAACAAAGCCGAGGCTGCAGAATTAGACCTGAAGGCTCGGTCAATTAAGAGGGAGGCGGCAAGCGGCTCGTTAGAGCGCTGGAAAGACGAACGGCCGGTGGAGCCCAGCGACACGCGGCGCCTGCTGGCGGCGGTTTATCTGACCAGCATGGTTCACGAGCGCGATTTTTTGTAGTTGGCCATGCCGGAAGACCGGGGCGGCGGTTTCCGGCGTACCGAGACGGGGTCCGGCGGTCATGGAAATGCCGGCCCTGTTGCAATATTGTGGAGAGACTTCTGGCGAACGCTGCATAGTCGGACGGGACCCTTTCTGGTAATCGGGGCGTTAACGAGGAAATCACGGCAATGGCCATGAAGCACATCGGAAAGGTCCTCGGCCGGAAACTCCCGGCCATGGTCGGTGAGGACGCCGCCGCCTTCCTTCAGGACTTCGCCGTTTCCGAGGATGTCGAAAAACCGATCACCTGCGGGCTGTTTCGCCTCGAAGCCGGCAAGCCGATGACGTACACATACTCGTACCATGAAATGAAACTGATCGTTGACGGCGAGTTCGAGATCACCGACGAGAACGGGCAGACGGTCGTCGGCAAGGCCGGCGACCTCTTCTACTTCTCCAAGGGCAGCACAATCACCTTTTCGACGCCTGATTTCGGCGTCGGCTTCTTTTGCGGGCAAAGGGGCGAGGGTGAGGCCTGGCCATAGTCTCAAGGCTGGCCAAAAGTCAGGCGCCGTGACGTTGTGAAACCTATCTTGTGCGCCTAGCCTGTACGCCGTCAGCACCTCTGAGACAGATTGGGGTTATTGAATAACGGAGGATTTCTGGGTCGTCGTAGCCATTGAGGAGCGAAGATGAGACATGTGTGGATGCCCCCGGTGAAGCAAGCCGTTTTTGGTATAGTTGGGGAACCTGCGATCAGGTGCAGTCATGTGTCCGGCCTCGAAGGTGCGGCCATTCACATGCCGCGGGCCTGTATGGGGATG
>JAAEOH010000127.1 GCA_024244645.1 Hyphomicrobiales bacterium | reverse complement strand
GTTGATGACCAATTTATGTTCATCCGCTGTCGTTGTAGCAGGATGGGTCAATAGACTATTGTTTGTCAGGGTCAGCGTGTCTGACGTTATACTATCTACAACAAGCGTAGAGTTGTACAGGTTATAGTCAGATGCATTTGTGACTTTACCATTTACTGTTACTTCTCCATTATTTACAAATACAGGAAAGTGGTCTACCTCTATATCGTTTACATCAAGGTCACCCTCTATCTCTAATCCATTAACTGTGTTCGGGGCTAATACCTTTATGTCATCTTCCGTTCTTATCCTGGCAAGACCCTTTATGTCAAGTGTGTCAAAGATGTAAAGGCCCCGGTATGTGTCTCCTGTCGTTGCTACTGTTGTCATGTCGCCGTCATTCAGGTCTGTCGTGATGGTAGTCCCATCGTTGTTAAGGACCCTCATTATACTGCCCTGGCCCGTATTCGGATTAAGATATATGTCCACAAGATCATCCGTCCGCCAGCTTCGGGTATCATCCGTCATTGTGTTTGCCGTCAGGTCAGTAGACGTGCCCGTGCCTACCGATATAAGAGGCGTTGTGTAAGCGGTGGTAACGGTGTTTTTATTGTCCACTATGAGATCACCGTGGGTCTGGGTTGATGACTTTGTGT
>JAAEOH010000126.1 GCA_024244645.1 Hyphomicrobiales bacterium | reverse complement strand
CGAAGTCCGGCCGCACCAAAATCGTCTCGAAGTGAAACCGGAGAACCCATGGCAAACCTCCATCCGTTTGCCATCTTGAATCAGAAAAACACCGTTCCGGAAAGCCCCTATATGAGTCCCACTCACAGAGACTTGGTATTAATGCAAACTCCCCAACGTCGAAACACCGCAGAGGCCGCCGACTATCTCGGCTTGGCTCGGCGGACTCTCGAAAAATACCGCATCCATGGTGGGGGTCCGGCTTTCTACAAGCTCGGTCGCCGCGTTGTATACGACACCGATGACCTTGATGCCTGGCTTCAGACACGGCGCCGTCGCTCGACCGCCGATATCGGTGCAGCGGCATGAATCGCGTAGAGCGTCATTCGCCGCCTTTTTCAGGTGTGCGGTTTGTATGGTTTTCTGGCACGCCTCACCACCTGAAAAAGAAACCCCGGTCGGGCGCTGCTACGCCCGCCGGGGCCGTCCGTCCATTCCCAACCGTGACGAAAGGAATTTTCGAGCAATGTTCAAGGTAACTCCATGTCCAAAAAAGGACAATAGCAACAGACTCCCCGCCGCCGAACGGCGCATCCGAAAGCCGTATCCCGTCAACTGGCTTCGACGGAAATTCGGCCTCGCACCACTCACTGCCGAATTGCTGGCCCACCTCGCCGGACTTGGACGCGACGATGGCGACGCCTAAGCCGGTCGTTATCGCGCGCGTCTGGCAAGATGGCACGGCGCGCATCATCGAGGTTCGCGGACAAACGGCCAGGGCTCTGCTCGCGTTGGTCATGGTTGGTGAACATGGTTGCACGGCCCTGGAAGTCTCTGACTGGGCATTCAGATTCGCGGCATACTGCCATGAGCTGCGCCATCGATATGGCCTGGTTATCCGAACGGATCGCGAGGACCACCCGGGCGGCTGGCATGGTCGCCATGTGCTCGAAACGCCGGTCGAGATCCTATCCATCGAAGGGTTGGAGCGGTGGCCGAGCGCCGCTTGAGCACGGCGAAGGGTGAAGCGGCGGTGGCGAAACGTGCCGCCGCTTCATCGCTTCCCGTCATCGCCGTTCTCAACGACCGTTGGCGCGTCACATTCGACCCCTTGCAGTGGATTTTGGAGGTCCGCAAGAGCCGTGGCGACGCCAAGAGCACCGGTTGGCGCGGCCGTCGTTTCTGCACTACGCGGACCGTTCTAATCCGCGACGTACACGAATTGTGCGGGGACGTGGACCCGAATGCACTTGCCGTCTTGGAGCGCCTGCCCGAAAAGCACCCGCATTACGCCCCGAGGGTCCGATGAAACCGCGTCGAGGCAGAGGACGCGGGGCCGATGCCAAGGGCCATTCGAAATATGAAGAACAATTCGTGCCGATTCCATACTCAATGGCGAAGAGCAAGGCATGGTGCTCGCTCGGCGGCTCGGCGGCCAAGGTCTATGTCGAGCTGCGGCGGCGCTTTATCGGGCACAACAACGGGCATATCGCCATGGGCATTGGTGACGCTGCGAAACGGCTCGCCTTGGGCAAGGCGACGGTGGCACGCGCGCTCGCGGAACTCGAAGCGAAAGGCTTCATCGTCAAAGTCCGGCCTGGCCAGTGGTATGGCCGCCGCGCGACCGAGTGGGCCGTGACCGACCGCGCCTTAAACGGCAATCCACCTACCAACGCATGGCGGCAATGGAATCCGAAACCGGGCATTTTTGACATGCCTAAAAAAAGGGCGCGAGAATGAAGTGTCGGTGCTGATTTGGAACCGTGACCGAAAGCGACGGTTCCACCTCAGAACCGAAGAATCGGCGACGGTTCTGTAGTAGGTACCATTAGGCGCTTTTCGCCGACCGCGACGGTTCTGATTCAGAACCGCCTGTATACCAAAGGAGGGGCGAGGCGCCGTCACTGAGAACAGCGCGATAACAGCGGACCGCATTTGACAGCAATGCATTTTGAGAGTGTGAGAGAATTCCCGCGCAGTATGCGCGCGGACCTGCCCGTCCGGAGCAACTTTGGAAGCGGAGTCCTGCGAGGTTTCTAAAGTGCCGTTTATGAGTACCAGCCCTAATTGGCCCTGTCGCAGATGACACCAGCGGACACCCGTATCCGATACGGCTCCATCTTTTGGTGCCCTCAGTTATTGCCCATCGAAATAAGCCGAATTTGAGAAATAGGCATTTATGCCTGTATTTGTTGTCGCCAGCCACATGATCCACAATGGCTTTTGCAAGCTAGTCCCCGCGAACCATTTGCCGGATTTACTCGATATGGCGGCGGCTGCGCCCCAGCAAGGAGTTCGCGGAACGTAGCCTACCGGACGGCCGTCGCCTCTTGCCTTTTTCTCGGAGTCAGGTTTACGTGGATTGGCGGCATTTTTTGGACGGCGGTGTCTGCATATGCATCGAGGTTTTATGCATCTACTCGGTCACAGTCCCCGCCGAGTCGCCTTGCGATGCCGGAACAAGTAAAATCCAAGCCATGATCCGAAGGCTCGTAATCGCACTCAGTGTTGCTGCTACGCTCTCTTTCCGGCCCACTCTAGCGGTCGAACTAGTCCCGCGGCCGAACGACTGTGGTGTTTCCGACACCCCTGTAGCAGATTGGAGTGTAGGCAACGAAGCGTTTATCAGGGGCGACTTCGAAAAGGCATGCCAGACATGGAAGTCACTAGCTAAACAAGGAGATGCGCGTGCCCAGAACGGTCTCGCCGTCGTTTACCAGTACGGCTACAAGAACTTCGGCGAGGCTACGAGTTGGTACCGCAAAGCCGCTGAGCAGGGATTACCAGAAGCCCAGTACAACCTTGGCAATTTGTATCGCCTTGGCAAGGGTGTGCCGCAAAGCTACGCCGTGGCCGCGAAGTGGTACAAGAAAGCCGCCGAACAGAACCATTCCTGGGCCCAGTACAACCTTGCAAGATTATATCATTTTGGGTGGGGCGTCCCACAGGACTACGCCGAGGCCGTAAACTGGTACCAAAAGGCCGCTGAGCAGAACAATACTAACGCTCAGTACAATCTCGGCATTATGAACAGCGAAGTGAAAGGCTGGCCTGAAGATCTTGTCCAGGCCCATATGTGGTTCAACTTGGCTGGATCGCAAGGAAACGGGCACGCGACGGTTAGCCGCAACCGGCTAGCCAAACGCATGACATCCGAACAGATCGTCGAGGCTCAACGATTGGCCCGCGAATGGGAGCCTTCAACGCCTGACGACACGATCTATTCAAACTATCCGACTATCTTGTCCCCTATAGAACCCTGAGCCCGCATTTCCCAAGTGACTGTCTAATCTGATGCCCGCTTAGACAGATTCTGTTATAAGAATCATAAGTTTATGGGTATCGGAGGGGGGCTGGGATGCGGAACCCAGAGGGTGAATCGGATCGCGCTCCGCTTCGACCTGTTTTCGACCGTCGCCTGAAGCTTGAGTTCCACGGTTCGCGGGTCACCTCCGACGCCGGTTTGCTCGCCTACCGCGAGCTTGATCATGCGCTGGGGCTGACCGCAATGGCGGGCGGTGCCCTCACCGACAGCCGGACAGGTAGGAACGGCTGGCACGGCATTGTTGGTCTCCTGCGCCAGTCCGTTTACGGACGCCTCGCCGGGTACGAGGACGTGAACGATGCCGACCGGCTCGGGCGCGATCCCGCGATGCGCTGGATCGTGGGCGGCAAGGCGATTGAGCGCGGCGGCGCATCGGCCAGCCAGATGGGTCGGTTCGAGACAGAGTTGCTGGCGACAGACGACAACCTCGCCGCCCTCGCGGACCTGTCGGGGATGTGGATCGACCGGGTTCATGACCACGATGCCCCGAAGCGCGTCGTGCTCGACATGGACAGCTCCGTCAGCCCGACCTACGGCGAGCAGGAGGACACGGCCTATAACGGCCACTTCGATTGCACCTGCTATCACCCGCTGTTCCTGTTCAACCAGTTCGGCGATCTGGAACGGTGCGCCTTACGTCCCGGCAACGTTCACAGCGCCGACGGTTGGCGCGACGTTCTGGAACCGGTCGTTGAGCGCTACCGGGAACGGGACCTGCGCCGCTACTTCCGAGGGGATGCCGCCTTCGCCTCGCCGGAGATATACGAATACCTCGAAGCCGAGGGCTTCCTGTACGCGATCCGGTTGTCGACCAACCAGGTTCTGCAGGAAAGCATCGCACATCTGCTGACACGGCCCGTTGGCCGTCCGCCGAACCATGTGCGGCGCTATTATGCAAGCTTCAGCTATCAAGCTGGAAGCTGGGACAGGAAGCGGCGTGTCGTGGCCAAGGTGGAATGGCATCCCAACGACCTTTATCCCCGCGTCGGCTTCGTCGTCACCAACCTGTCACGGTCAGCCGAGCGGGTGACATGGTTCTACAATCAGCGGGGCAAAGCGGAGCAGCACATCAAGGAAGGTAAGAACGCGATCAAATGGACGCGGCTGTCATGCCGCAAGTTCCGCGACAACGCCATCCGGCTTCAGCTTCACGCCCTGGCCTACAATCTCGCCAACTTCATGCGGACACTGGCTTTGTCGAAGGAGGTGGAGCATTGGTCATTGACGACGTTACGGGAGAAGCTGGTCAAGATCGGGGCTAAAGTTGTCCGCCATGTGGAGTGACCCCCAGGGGCTGGACAGGCGGGATTGGTGATTTTTGACTATGGTGTCCGGGCTTCAGAGGAGAAGCTCATGGCAAGGCATCGCACCTATTCAATCGCTTTCAAGCGCCAAGTTGCCCAGGAATATCTGTCTG
>JAAEOH010000125.1 GCA_024244645.1 Hyphomicrobiales bacterium | reverse complement strand
CGATTAGTCTTTCGCCCCTATACCCAAGTCAGACGAACGATTTGCACGTCAGTATCGCTTCGAGCTTCCATCAGAGTTTCCTCTGACTTCGCCCTGCTCAGGCATAGTTCACCATCTTTCGGGTCCCAACAGATATGCTCTAACTCGGATCGCTCACTAATGGAACAATCGGTCGATCATGCACCAGCCGTGCCGAAGCACAAACCGGATCTGACCTCAGCCATCCTGATGACGACCTTCACTTTCATTACGCATTGAGGTTTGGCACCCAAATACTCGCACATATGTTAGACTCCTTGGTCCGTGTTTCAAGACGGGTCGGTTCGGCAAATTTTGTCAGAATCGCGAACACTCGGATGGGCCACAGCAGCCGCAAACGGACCGGACACACCAGGCAAAACTTAGTTTTCCAAGGCACGCCGACCGTCATGGCACCGGGCACCTCAGCTCCGAAGAGTGAGTGTTGTCACGCTAGCAAGATGCCTCAGTCCAGAGCACGAGTAATTAGCCGCGAGCTATAACAGACAAGCACGAAGTACATCGCGTCATCTCACCTTCTCACGGCCGGTCATCTGCGCTCCGAACTGATTCTGACTTACCCGGCAGAACAGATCTTAGACGCAGCCAGCAACGACAAACCCGAGCGGACTCCCGAAGGCGCCTCACCCGAACCCACCGTCACCGACACGACATGAAAGTATTCTACCGGATATCACTTCGCCAAAACGCTTCTACTTTAACGATTTCAGGCACTGTTTTAACTCTCTTTTCAAAGTTCTTTTCATCTTTCCCTCACGGTACTTGTTCGCTATCGGTCTCTCGCAAATATTTAGCTTTAGATGCACTTTACCACCCACTTTGCACTTCAATCCCAAGAAGTACGACTCTTAGAACATACGCCGGAACGCGGCGGACTCTATGCAACAGACGGGGTTCTCACCCTCTACGACGCCCTGTTCCAAAGGACTTATGCACAGGCCACACGCAGACGCATGTCTATAGACCACAACGCGTCGAACTCCTACGAGCTGACGCTTTTCAGTCTGAGCTGTTCCCGCTTCACTCGCCGTTACTGAGGGAATCCTTGTTAGTTTCTTTTCCTCCGCCTAATTATATGCTTAAATTCAGCGGGT
>JAAEOH010000124.1 GCA_024244645.1 Hyphomicrobiales bacterium | reverse complement strand
GGATATGCAAAACAAACTTCTCGCGCAGATCGAACCGCAGGCGCAAAGGCGGCGCGCCTTCTCGAGCCGCACGCTCATGCGTTTTGCAGCGAGCGTCGTCGTAGCGTGCGGACTTGGCATTGGCGTCGGACAGATCGTGCCCGACCAGACATTGAACCAGCCTGACGCATTTGATCAGCTTCTGCTCGGATCGTCCGGCAACGGAACTGAAAGCGATAGGCCATGAGCAAGCAGCGCATCTTAATCGTCACGCTCTTTATCTCTTTGATAGCCAACGCTTTTTTCATAGGATTTGCCGTGACACGCATGGTTGATGCACCCGAAGGCGCAAGAAAGGGTGGCATTCTGCACGGAGTTGGGGCCCGGTTGACACGAAACCTTGATGATCCGGCACGCCAGCAGATTGCCGACGCCCTTGAAGCACTCAATCCGCAATATCAGCAAATCCGCCAGAACCGCCGCGATAATTATCAAAAACTGCGCGAACTACTGGCTGTATCTGAGCCTGACAGGGGAGCAATCGAAACGGTGTTGGTTGAGATGAGGGAACAATCCTCCGGTCTGGTTTTGACGGTCCACGAAGAAGCCGTTGAGGCGATTTTGAAATTGCCGGCTGATCAGCGGGCGGGCATTCCGGACGATAACGAATGACTGGTCTTGGCTGGCGCCGTTCGACGGTCGTTATGTTCGCACTTGCCATGTGCTTTTCAGCCTTTCAAACCCGCGCCGCGGATCGGTGGGTCGTCGAACCTGTCGACAAGGGCGCATGGCCTCCTCATATCCTCGATGAGCCGGGCCGAGCCGCTGCTGATGGTCTGCCTGATGGACGCGTCGCGACGCGTGTTGGCGGCGATATCGTCGAAGCCTGGTATGGCGAGCCGACCCGGCGCTACGGACACGGGATTCTCGGTGATGCTGTAGAGGCCGGGTCCTTGCACGCCAGAACCGGCGCCGGTGACGTTCTCACACTGAGACTGCCGAAATCAGAAGTGTTTGAGGATCGCACACCGCGTCTTGCCGATCTTGACGGCGACGGAAAAGTGGAAATTGCGACGATCCGTTCCTCAACGAGCAAAGGTGCCTCGGTGACGGTATACGGCATTGTGGACGGAGCGCTGACAGAACGCGGAACAAACGGATTTATTGGACGCTCAAACCGTTGGTTGAACATTGCGGGCATTGCTGATCTCGATGGTAGGCCCGGCCTGGAAATGGCCTATGTGCGCACCCCCCATATCGGTGGAACACTGTTTTACTTCCGGTACAAAAATGGCGCTTTGAAGCGCGTGGCGGCGATCGACGGGTTCTCAAACCATGCCATCGGCGCGCGCGAGATGCGATTGTCAGCCATTACGGACCTGAACGCGGACCGGCGCGCCGAATTGGTCCTGCCATCAAAAGATCGCTCCACCTTGCGCATCATCGACCTTGTGTGGGGCAAGCCGGTTGAGCGAGCCTCGATCACACTACCCGGTCGCATAGACAAGGCGATTGCGGTACGCGGGACTGGGAAGGACACCGCAATCGTTGTCGGGCTGGACAATGGCCGAGTTTATCAACTTACTCGGCAATAAATGCAGTGTGGCCTTGCGTCTTCCGCTGACAAGTTCGACGTCCATTTCCCGATTTCAGGAATTTGCTATGAGATTTGTCGACCAGCAGGATATTCCGTGGACTGAAGGCGAAGGCTATCGCAAGAAAATCCTTTTGCGTGACGATGCGCTCAATGCGCCCGGTACGCTCGTCCAGATCGTTGAAATTGCCCCGGGGACGGAGGTCGACGACCACCATCATGAGAGCTGCACCGAGGTCTTTCATATTCTTGAAGGGCAGGGGTCCTTCGACATCGACGGCAAAACCTTCAATCTAAGTGCCGGCGATACGCTGACCTGCGAACCGCGCGAAGTTCACAACACCAAAAACCCTCATGACGCGCCCTTCACTTGTATCGTCTTCAAGACGAATATGGTCGACAACGACCTGTATTGGGATCGCAATACTGACAACTAACCGGGACTGTCCATGGCATTTATCCACTTGCAAAGGATCGCCAATATTCTTATAATTCTGTCATGACAGAAAATACAGAAAAAATACTCCCTGATGCCGTCGACGCCTTTGTTCTCCAGTGGGGTAATCTGGGCGGCGAGTGGGGCGTGAACCGGTCTATCGGTCAGATACACGCCTATCTCTATCTGGCCGACAGCCTGCGCACAGCGGAAGAAATCGCAAGAGACCTGGTAATGGCGCGTTCCAATGTTTCCAACTCGGTCAAGGAACTGCTCGCATGGAACCTCATTCATCGGGTACCCATCCGCCATGACAGGCGCGAGCATTTCGAGGCCGAAACCGATGTCTGGGAAATTGCCGCGCGCATCGCCGCCGGCCGCAAGGCGCGCGAGATCGATCCGGCGCTGGAAATCTTGCGCGCCTGCGTCGGCAAGGCTGATGGCGACCCGCAGGTATCCGAGGTGACCCGACAACGCTTGCGCGACATGATGGAATTTACCGCCTCTGTTGATCGCTGGTACACCCAAATGATGGCCGTGCCGAAGAACAAGCGTGACGTCCTGCTCAAACTCGGTTCGAAGATCGCGTCATTCCTGCCTTTGGGGGAAGACTGAGCTGGACGACAACAAGACCAACCGGAGGATGGAATATGGGATTGGCCAAAACCAGGCACGATACACAGCTTCCGCGCTGCGTCGAGGTCGATTTGCCGGCGAAGAATATCAGCGAAGAACTCGGCGATTTGCGCTTTCGCGCACTGCTGCCCGACAATGAATGGGAAGAACTTCTGCTCGACGTGCAGCGCCGGTTCACAAAGAGGCTGGCCGGCGGCCGTACAGCCGTTTATGTCGGCCGCATCACACAGTTTCAGGCAAACATGGCCGGTCGCTTGCTCAGTCAGATGCTGCGGCTGATCGGCGGACCCTTACCCCTATTTGACGATATCGATGTGCCTTCGGTCGTCACGGTCACCGAGGATGTCGAAACCGCAGGACAGATCTGGACGCGGCTCTACGCCAACAGGACCGGGTTTCCTCAGGTCATACATTCATCCAAACGTTTTGCCGGACCCACCGGGCTGGAGGAATATATCGGTTTCGGGATCAGCATGGGCCTCAGGGTAAGTGTCGAAGACCAGGTGCTGACCTTTCGCAGCGCCGGAAACCACGTGCGTTTGGGCCCCTTGCGGCTGCGATTGCCACGCTGGCTTGAGCCGGGTGCGCTGACGGTCATCCACCGCGATGAAGGAGAACAGACATTTGTGTTCGGGCTGTTGCTCAAGCATCCGCTTTTCGGCCGTCTGGTCCGGCAAGAGGGTCTTTACCGCGAGGAATTGCTGTGAATACACATACAATGCACGGCACGCCTGTGCGCGAGCAGACGACCGGCGTGCCGCCCGTAGTACTAAAGACGATACTGATTATCGGCGGAACCGGGGTCTTCGGGCGGCGGCTCGCCGATCATCTGGCGGCACAATGCAATGTGCGGCTGATCGTAACATCAAGAGATGCCGGCAAGGCGCGGACATTCGCACAGTCATTGCAGGCGAAATATAAGGACGTAGATGCCACCGGCTTGGCCCTCGAAACGAAATCCGGCCTTGCAAATACTCTGAAGGATATCCGGCCGTATCTTGTGATCGATGCGACCGGCCCATTCCAGGGGTCAGGCTATGAAGTCCCACACGCGGCACTTGGGGCCGGCGCGCATTGTATCGATCTGGCCGATGCGCGCGACTATTTGGCAGGCTACCGCTCCGAACTGGACCAGCTGGCGCGTGAGAAGGGATGTGTCGCGCGGTCCGGCGCAAGCTCGACGCCGGCGCTTTCGTCCGCAGTCGTCAAAGCACTGACACAGAACTGGAAATCGATCGACACTGTCGATATTTGTATCACGCCCGGTGGGCGCGTAGAGGTAGGCAGGGCTGTGGTTCAGGCTGTGCTCAGCTATGCCGGCAAGCCTGTTCCGGTCTGGAGTGGCGGCCGGCTTGTTGAACGGTTCGGCTGGTCGGGGGCGCGGCACATTGATGTTCCCGGGCTCGGCTCGCGCCATGTGGCACTGGTTGAGACCCATGACGCCGAACTGATCGGCCCCGGGTTCGCGGTCACCGACCGGGTGGCTTATTTTGCCGGCCTTGAAAATCCTGTCGAACAGCACGGCATGGAATGCATCGGTTGGCTCGTGCAAAAGGGTTTGCCATTAAGGGCGAGCGGGATCGCCCCTTTGCTGCATATGATGAGACGCGTTACCCGCATCGGCATGTCGGATGCCGGCGGCATGCTTGTCAAAGTGACCGGGAAAGATGAGGCCGGAAAAGCCAAATGCGCCAACTGGTCGCTGTTGGCGGAAAATGGCAACGGGCCCGTGGTGCCCACCCTGGCAGCATCTGCGATTGTCAGAAAATTGTTGAATGGTGCCATCGAACCCGGAGCCGGACTGGCCGGTGATGTACTCACGCTCGATGATATCGAAGCTGAAATGACGCGATATGCTATCGGTGCGCGCAGATCGGAACATTCGCTTTAATTGGCCATTTTTGTTGATTGCGCTTGCGCGTTGCAACCAACAATTCCATAGCTCGATTTGATATTCTTCTTATGTCCGGCGATGGCCGGTGCAACAAAGAGGCAAAACGGCAGAATGAGCATGGTAATTCCCTTTGTCGCAAGATCGGATGAGAACGACCGGCAAACCTGGATCGAAGCGCTCGGCGCGGCGATGCCGGACCACCGGATCAAGCGTTTTGAAGAGTTGACTGAAATCGAACGGCAATCTGCCCGGGTGGCAATCGTGGCCGATCCCGATCCCGCCGACATTGCCGGCATGCCAGATCTGCTCTGGATACACAGTCTTTGGGCCGGTGTTGAGCGGATCGCAAACGAACTTCCCGTGGATGGACCGATAATCGTACGTCTCGAAGATCCGCAGATGTCGAAGACCATGGCAGAGGCCGTGCTGGCATGGACGCTGTATCTGCATCGCGACATGCCCAGATACCGCCGTCAACAGGAAGAGCGTATCTGGAAAGAGCATGCGTTGCCTCTCCCTTCCGAGCGCACAATTGGTCTGCTGGGACTTGGCGTGCTTGGCCGGGCAGCCGCGGCAAAGCTCTTGCAACAGGAATTCCGGGTGTGCGGGTGGAGCCGCAGCAAGACCACCATGGACGGCGTAGAGACTTTTCACGGTGCGGACGAGCTCTATCAGGTTCTCGCCAAATCGGACATTGTCGTTGTTCTGATGCCGCTCACAGCCGAGACCCGCAGCCTATTGGATGACGGCCGGCTGTCAGCGATGTGCGCGGGTTCCAGCCTGATCAACTTTGCCCGCGGTCCCATCATCGATGCCGCTGCGCTGCTCGGGCATCTCGACAGCGGGCATCTCGATCACGCCGTCCTGGATGTCTTCAACGAAGAACCCTTGCCAAAAGATAACCCGCTCTGGGGCCACCCGCGCGTGACTGTCCTGCCCCATATTTCCGGACCGACCAATCGGACGACGGCATCGGCCATCGTTGCAGGGAACATTAAGGCGTACCTGGAGACCGGGCAAATACCGCCGGGTGTCGACCGGGCGAGGGGATACTGAGTAACCGGCCAGATTTTTGGTTGCCGGAATGAACCGGAGCTGTTGCAAGGTCCGCTGCTGTTCGAAATGTTGCTGCCAGTGGCGTCAGCCGACCTGTTGAGGATGTATCAATGAAAATATCGGTCCCCGAGACGATTGAAGAGTGGAATGAGCGCGGCAGAGACCATTTTCCCGGTCACATCGGTCTGGAATTCATCAAGGTCGAACCCGATGAAGTGGTTGCCCGCTTCAGCGTCAAAAAGGCGCTCAAGGCGTGGAACGGATTTCTGCATGCCGGCTCTGTGGTCACTTTGGCCGACACCTGCTGCGGTTACGGAACGCTACGCTCACTTCCGCAGGGCGCCAATGGATTCACAACCGTCGGTCTTATGACCAATTTCCTCGGCACAGCACACGAGGGTGAAGTGGAATGTTCGGCAAAACCGCTCCACCAGGGACGTAGCACACAAGTCTGGGATGCGGTGGTCACATCACTTGAGACCGGCAAAACGATGACGCATTTTCGCTGCACGCAAATGATTCTCTGGCCTTTATCATGACCTAGTACACTGGTTCAATTAAGAAAAAGATATAGTATTCAATAGATTATTGATTAAACTTGCACCGGTGCCGGTTTAATCAAAGGCGATCTGCCTCTGGCCACCGGACCGGGAATCGGGTTTCCTTGTCAACTGGGATTGCGATTGGGAATGGGCGCGCCGCACAATCCACCACACGGAAGCATGCGGCGACCCTCACTGGAGGAGTAACAAGATGAAGTTGCCGGTAAAACCGCTGGTTGTTGGCGCTGTCCTTTGTTTGGCTGCCACTGCGTCGACCTGGGCCGATGAAATTCGCATCACCTATAAATCGGCAAAAAGCGCGTCCTCATATTACCAGATGGGCGTGCAGATCGCGCAGGCCATGAAGATCGGTTCCAACGGCGAGGTCATCGTGACGGTCGAGGAAAGCCAGGGCTCCGTTCAAAATGTCATGGAAGTCAAGGCACGCGGGGCCGACTATGTCTTCACGTCACCTCCCGTTCTTGTCAAGCTGGCCCAGGAAGGCAAGGCCATGTTCGCCGATAAGGGCGACGGCAAGTTCGACGATATTCGTGCTCTGTTTCCCATCCCATCTCTGACCATGCAGTTTGTGATATCCAAGGAGGCGGCGGTTCTCAAATTCTCACAGCTCGAAGGCAAGAAGCTGTTGCTCGGAAAGGGCTCGTTCGGAGCGCGCGAAGGGGCAAAATACATCAAGCTGTTTGGCCTTGAAGGAAAGGTCACCATCGTCGACTCAGAGCTTTCCAACGCGGTGTCGGCGTTGAAAAACGGCCAGATTGACGGGTTTGTGACCGCTGGATCATGGCCGGCGCCGAATGTCGTCGAAGCGGCAGCGTCCACCAGTGTCAACCTGATTTCGATGGATGGCGAAGAGGTAAAAAAAACCAAGCGCACGCGCATGGTGATACCGGCCGGCACCTATACCGGACAGGAAGATGACGTTGTCACGACATCTCTGCCGGTCATCGTCTATACAACGACACAGATGGATGACGACACGGCCTATCTGCTTACAAAAACGTTCTGGGCACAAAGGAACGAGCTGATTCAAGCGGCAGCCTGGTGGAAAGGCGTTGACGATCAGCTGATGGTCAACATAACCGGCAAACTGCATCCCGGCGCCATCAAGTTCTACAAGGAAGCCGGGATTCCGATCGCCAAGAATCAGCAATAGCCACATAAACCGGCGGCCAGCCACAGTGCGCACAACCGGATGATTGAAACGCCCACGGTGTGACCATGCTCAATCCGCAGCTGCCGCAGTCAGTCACGGTCCGTTTGAGCCAGTTTGTTTTGGCTGCCGTTCTGGTCGCTTTTCATCTTGGTCTGGTCTTTTCCGGCCTGATTTCCAATCTCGTCAGCCGGCCATTGCATATGGCGCTGGCGCTGCCGTGGATATTGGTTATCGCCGCAAAGCCTGGCTTGATGCGGGTAACGGGCAGTTTACTCGCGGTAGCGGGGATCGCCGCCTGTCTGTGGGTCGCCGTCAGGCACAGCGCGTTATCGGATCAATATGGATTCCTCGAAAATGACCGACAAATCCTGATTGCAGTCGTGCTGCTTGTTGTCGTGCTGGAAGCGGCGCGCAGAGCGATCGGTTGGCCGCTGCCGTTGGTGGCGTCGCTAGCGCTTGCCTACGGTTTACTCGGGCAATATGTGCCCGGCGAATTCGGCCATTCGGGTGTTCCGATCAACAGCTTTCTCGGTACGCTCACGATCGCGGAGGGTGGGCTTTGGGGCAGCCTGACAGGCGTGTCGGTCAGCATCGTTGCGATATTCGTCATATTCGGCGCCGTGCTCAACGCAGGAGAGGCCGGACAGGGCTTCATGAACATCGCCGCAGCCGCCGCCGGGCGGTTGACCGGCGGCGCTGCCAAAGTATCGGTCCTGTCGTCTGCGCTGTTCGGTTCAATCTCCGGTTCCGCTTCGGCAAATGTCGCTTCGACCGGCTCCATAACCCTGCCGGCAATGAGCCGTCTCGGCTATCCCAAGAGGCTGGCCGCCGCCGTCGAGGCGGTTGCTTCGTCAGGTGGACAGATCATGCCGCCGCTTATGGGGGCGGGGGCGTTTGTCATGGTGGAGCTTACCGGCGTTCCCTATACCGGCATCATGGCGGCTGCTCTTCTGCCGGCGCTGCTCTATTTCTTCGCCGTTTGGATGGGCATCAATGCCTATGCTCGCCGGTTCGAACTCTCCGCCATTCCTGACTCCGAAAAACCGGCAACCCGCGAAGTCATCGTAACCTCCGCGTTTTTTCTGGTGCCGTTTGCAGTGCTCATGTGGGGGATGTTTGGAGCGCGCTACACGCCGCAATATGCCGCCTGCATGGCAATCATCGCGGGCGCTGTAATGCTGTTTATCGATGCTGATCTCGCCTTCGACTGGCAACGCAGCCGTGCCCGGCTGGAACAGGCGGTTCTGACGGCTGCCAGACAGGTTTCGATGATCGCCGCCATCATCCTGTGCGCGTCTATTGTCATCGGGGTGCTCGGGATCACGGGTCTTGGGGTCAAGATTACATCGCTGATCCTTTCTGGCTCCGGCGGACTGCTTTGGCCATCGCTGCTTTTGACCGCCCTTGCGTGCCTGATCCTTGGCATGGAGGTGCCGACCACGGCAGCCTATGTGATTTGCGTGTCGGTCGCCGGCCCGGCGCTCATCCAACTGGGCCTGCAGCCGCTGCAGGCGCATTTGTTTGTCTTCTGGTTCGCACTGATTTCGACCATCACGCCGCCGGTGTGTGGCGCCGTATTCATTGCTGCCGGCATGATCGGCGAAAACTGGTTGAAGGTTGCGCTGACAGGCATGGCGCTTGGTGTCGGGCTTTACGTGATCCCGTTGGGCATGATCGCCAATCCGGCGATTATCGAGCTGGCGTCCCACCCTCTGGATGCGGCCCTGGCGATGGTGCAGATCGGCCTCGGTCTTGCGTTCATTTCCTACGGGCTGATCGCTGCTCAAAATATAGGTGTCAAACTGGCACTGGTAGCGATTGGCCTTGCGGTAGTTTTCATACGGGTATTGACCGGCTAGTCTCGTCTTTTAGTACAATGGATTTACCAATCAATCTGGCCTGGCAAAGCTGCCGTCTCGACACAGAGGTCGCAACATGAAAATCAAACCCGTACACAAGGCCACCTGCCATTGTGGCGCCGTGGAGCTGGAACTCACATTGCCGAATGGTATCGAGGATCCAAGCCGATGTGACTGTTCCTTATGCAGGCGGCGCGGTGCGATCGTCGAAACGGTTGCGCTGGAAAACCTCAGGGTTGTCAAAGGCGCAGATGTGTTGCGGCTCTATCAGTTCGGCACCAAAACAGCCAAACACTATTTCTGCGGCAACTGCGGGACCTATACTCATCACCAGCAACGGGCTGATCCGAAGCTTTGCGGATACAATGTCGGTTGCCTGGAAGGTGTGAACCCGTTCGAACTCTCGGACGTGATCATCTATGATGGCGTCAACCACCCTTCCGACAGCGAGAAGACTTGATCTTACGGGCAGTCGTTTGCAATTTGGATTGCATCTTTCGATGGGAAACCATGGGGTAACAAGATGAACGCAGTCACCCGGTTTTATGAGAACCACCCGATCAACGAACAGCAAATCCTCGACAAGCTGGCCGCCGAAGGCATTCCTCCGGAAAAAATCACTCCACAGGATCTGTCCCGTTTCGATCAGGATCACTATGGAGGTCTCGACGCCACGGATCGTCTGGCGGAGACACTGGATATAGCGCCCGGCATGACAGTGCTGGATGTTTGCTCCGGCATGGGCGGAACGAGCCGGTATCTGGCCTATCGCTATGGTGCAAACGTGGTGGGCATGGATCTGACGGAATCGCGTGTCGAGGGTGCCCGCAGCCTGACCGAAATCGTCGGAATGCAGGACAGTGTGCGTTATGTCGTCGGCGATGCCAGTGATATGCAACTGGACCCCGACAGTTTCGATCGTCTGGTCAGCCAGGAGGCCTTTTTACACATTCCAAACCGCGAGCCCCTGTTCGCATGCAGCTACAGGGTGCTCAAAAGGGGCGGCGGCATTGGCTTTACTGACTGGATCGCCAAGGACGGGCTCAGTGTCAACGCACGCCAACGATTTGCGGATGGATTTGCTGCACGGGATATCGCAAGCCTGGAGCAATATCGGAACTTGGTTACAAAGGCGGGATTTGTTGATGTGGCCGCAACGGATCTTTCTGTCGAGTGGCGCGAGATCCTGGGTCAAAGGCTCGAAATGTACCGGTCCTTAGAGGCCGAAACGATCGCTCAGTTTGGACAGGAGCGTTTCAACGGGTTTGTCGATTCCTATGTATTTTTCATCGAACAGATTGACGCTGGAACGCTAGTCACCTGAATCTAAAATTCGCCGCATAGGGTTTGCTGCGTTCGCTGGCAGAACCGTTTGACGGATGCGAGGATTTCGTCGGCTGATTTGACCCATTTGTACGGCTTTGGGTTTTCATTGTGCACCTCGATGAATGC
>JAAEOH010000123.1 GCA_024244645.1 Hyphomicrobiales bacterium | reverse complement strand
GTTCACGCTGAACGGTCTTCGCAATGGCGGCATGACGGTGGGTCCTGCGGGCGACAAGCTGCAGGGCGAGCTGAAAGAGATCGGCGCGACCATGGCGACCGAATGGCTGGAGAACTCCGGCGATGACGGCAAGACCATCATCGATGCTTACAACGCAATGCAATAGATCCTGTTGCGGAATTTCCGCAACTGACTGATCATCAATCCGGTTCGTCGCGCTCGGCGCGGCGGGCTCCCGGACATCGACTGTGGAGGACCGATGTCACAACCTTACCAAGGGAGGGGTTAAATGGCCGCACTCAGACAATTGCGCACCGGCCTCGATTTCATCTATCTGGCGTCCGGCGTGCTCGCGGCGTTGTTTCTCATCGCCATCCTGTCGCTGATCGTCATCCAGATGCTTGCGCGCTGGACTGGAGAGGTTTTCGCCGGCGCACCGGATTATGCTGGTTACTGCATGGCCGCGGCTTCGTTTTTTGCCTTTGCCCATGCCCTGCATCGCGGCGCCCATATCCGGGTGTCGATTCTGCTGAACGCCGTCCCGGATGGGATACGAAGAATGCTTGAGATCTGGTGCTTTGGCATCGGCACGGCGACCGCATGGTATTTTTCATTCTATGCCTACAGATTTGTCTTCTGGTCCTGGAAATTCAACGAAATCAGCCAGGGACAGGATGCTTCGCCCTTGTGGATCCCGCAATTGGCCATGGTCATTGGCGCCGTGATCCTTGCTATCGCCCTCACCGACCATCTGATCCACGTGATCTTTGTCGGCGACCACCGCATCGAGACCGATCTGGTCGATCAGAGCCACGGGGAGTAGAAAAATGGACGATATCTCAATCATAATTCTGTTCCTCTTCGTCCTGTTCCTGCTGCTCGGCACCGGCGTCTGGGTCGGCCTTGCCCTGATGGGTGTTGCATGGGTCGGCATGGAATTGTTCACATCCCGCCCTGTCGGCGACGTGATGATCACCACGATCTGGACAAGCTCGTCGTCCTGGACCCTCACGGCCTTGCCGTTGTTCATCTGGATGGGGGAAATCCTTTACCGAACGCGATTATCCGAGGACATGTTCCGCGGCCTTGCCCCGTGGATGGCGCGCCTGCCGGGCGGTCTCGTTCACACCAACATTGTCGGCTGTACCGTATTCGCTGCCGTATCGGGATCGTCTGCGGCAACGCTGACAACGGTCGGCAAGATGTCAATCCCCGAACTGCGCAAGCGCAATTACCCCGAAACGATGGTCATCGGTACACTGACCGGCGCCGCGACGCTGGGATTGATGATCCCGCCTTCATTGACGTTGATCGTTTACGGCGTGACCATCAACGAATCCATCACCAAGCTGTTCTTTGCGGGCATCCTGCCGGGTCTGGTGCTGGCACTCATGTTCATGGGCTATGTGGCAATCTACTCAAAGGTCTCGCCAAACTGGCAGCCCAATGAGGAACCGAAGTTGAGTTTTTCGGAAAAGGTCAAGAATTCGCGTTTTCTCGCACCGGTCATAGCATTGATTGTTGTCGTCATCGGTTCGATGTATTTGGGCTATGCCACAGCAACCGAGGCCGCGGCCTTCGGTGTGATCGGCGGACTGGTGCTGGCAGCCAGTCAGGGTTCGCTGTCCTGGAGTACCTTCACCGCCAGCCTGATGGGTGCAACCCGCACATCTGCAATGATCGCGCTGATCCTTGCCGGTGCTGCATTCCTATCGCTCGCGATGGGCTTCACCGGCCTGCCACGCGGATTGGCCGATCTGATAGCCACCCTCGAGCTTTCGCGCTTCGAGCTGCTGATGGTGCTGCTTGTCTTCTACATCATCCTCGGCTGCTTCCTCGACGGAATCTCGTCCGTTGTGCTGACAATGGCCGTCGTCGAACCGATGGTCGTCCAGGCCGGTATCGACCTGATCTGGTTTGGCATCTTCATCGTGGTTGTCGTCGAGATGGCGCAGATCACCCCGCCGATCGGCTTCAATCTGTTCGTCATGCAAGGCATGACCAATCACGAAATGAATTTCATTGCCAAAGCGGCCATTCCGATGTTCCTGATCATGGTGGTCATGGTCTTTGTGTTGATTGTCTTTCCCGAACTGGCGACCTATCTGCCGGACAATCTGCGGCCGGGGCCTGTGGTCAGCGGCTGACGCGGGAGCCGGAATTGAGACTGGGAGCCGGCGATTACTTCGCCGGCTCTTTTTATACGGTCGCAATCGCCTTGTTGTGGCCTCACCGCGGTGCTAGAAAACCACTCCATTTGTTGTAGAACCGTCATGTAGTGGATGAGTAGCACCGAGCTTGAAGTCAAACTCGAAATAGGCGCCGATATTGTTCGTAGGCTGCCAGACAATTCGGCTCTGCGCCGAATGACACTGGGACATCCGGCAAAAAAAAATCTTCAATCGACTTACTTCGATACCGCCGATCACCGTCTGCGTAATGAAAAGGCATCCCTGCGCATCCGCTGGGACGGCAAGAACTGGATCCAGACCCTCAAATGCGGGACAGGTGTAGCGCACGGTGTTTCGAACCCGGTTGAAATAGAAATCCTGCTCGAAGAACCTCAACTCGATCTGGACCGCATCGACGATCCCAAGATCTCACCCTGGTTGTCGGATATTTTGTCTGATGGCCCTTTGATTCCTGTGTTTGAAACCGAAATCAACCGCGACACGCATCTGTTGAATTGCGAGGGCATCGGCACGGTCGAACTGGCGATCGACAATGGTGAGGTCAGGAACACGCAAAAATCCGCGATCATCAATGAGGTCGAACTGGAGCTCAAATCCGGTCTTCCAGTGGCTTTATTGAGCATTTCGGAATTGCTGTTTGACGACGAGCGCATAACGGCATCCAGCGCAAGCAAAGCTGAACGTGGCTATGCATTGACGCAGGAACCCCGCACTGAAAATCTTTGTCCGCACGTTTTTGAAATGCCGGTTCTGACAACGGACCTGCCCGCGGACCGGGCTTTCAAGGCAACGGGCCGCGCGGCCGCAGAGCAGGTGCTGGATCATTGGAACCTGCTTTCGGTTTCCGACGATCCGGAGGTGCCGCATCAGCTTCGCATCGGACTGCGCAGACTGCGGTCCTGCCTGCGCATATTCAGGTCGTTTCTAACCAGCGATGACTTGCGGCGCCTTGCAGACGAAGCCCGCGACATGGGTCGGCTCACAGGTCTTTTGAGAAATGCCGACGTTCTGCTCGATGATATTGCGGTTCCGGCGATTGAGGCGCTTGGCAGGAACAAGAAACATCGCGCGATGCTGAAATATCTGAAGCAGAATCGGCACCTGCAACGTCAATGCGCACGCGAAGCCGTCGGCAGCAAACACTGGACCCATCTGAAGCTCAACTGCATGCTGTTCGATCAGGCGGTTGACCGGGCCTTCCTCATCGCCGGGGTTCCACCTGCCGACGAAAGCGTGATGGCCGTATCGTGCCGCGAGCTTGAGCGAACCTGGCAGCGTGTCGAAAAGAAGGGCCGCGGATTTGCCAATCACCGGATCGAGGAACGGCATGAGATGCGCAAGACGCTGAAAACGATGCGCTATGCCAGCGAATACTTTCTTCAGCTGTATCCGGGCGACGATGCCGGCAGGTTTTTCACCAGGCTTCGGCGTTTGCAGAATGTGTTTGGCTATCTCAATGACGTTGCCATGGCGGAGCAGCTGGCCTCGACGATTGCCCTTGAGCACCCCGACCGCAAGGACCTGCAAAAAAGCGTCGACAGGATTTTGAAATGGCACCGGAACCGCGCAAAAAAAGCCATGCGCAAAGCAGACCGGCGCTGGCGCACGCTTTCTGCAAGCCCCAAGTTCTGGCGGACCTAGAGCGATTTGTGATGAGATTGTATCATTTGACCGGGACGATTTTGGTCGCTGACAAGGCGGGTTGCGCGCCGTGGTGCTATCCCACCACAAGTGCGAACCAATGCAGTCAGAGGGCAAAATCGCCCGGCCCGTTCAATTCTGAGTTTCAACAACATCGTCCTTTCAGGGGTGGCGGCCGCACAAATCGATGTCTGCCCATTATGGACTTCATGCCGGCCGGAAAATAGATTTGGGATCAAACTGATTGCAATGAACGGGAGCCCCCATGAGCCATCGCTTGAAATGCCGGATATCGGACAGCCTTTGGGACGCCCTGCAGCGCGAAACAGCGCGCACCGGTGACAGCCTCACCCATATGGTGCAGCATGCGCTTTCGGAAGCGCTTGGCCTCGAACATCATTCGCTGTTCCAGGTTTCAACCAGCGGTGCGGTCGTCAAGGGCGTGTTCAAGGGATGCACCAGCGTTGGCGATCTCAAAAGCCATGGCGATTTTGGACTTGGTACCTTCGAGGATCTCGACGGTGAACTCATCATGCTGGATGGGCACTGCTGTCAGGCGGGCGCCGGTGGCGTGACCGTAGAGGCCGAGGATTCCTGGCTGGTACCGTTTGCAACGGCCACCCGTTTTTCCGCCGACCGGATCGTTGACATCGATGCCATTGCGTCACTCGAAACGCTGCAGAAAAAGCTCGACGGACTGCGCCCGTCGCAGAATATATTCGTGGGTTTTCGCATTGAGGGGCAGTTTGAGAGAATCGATATGCGTGCCGCCTGCAAGGCAATGCCTGGAGAGGGTCTGATCGAGGCCACCAGCCATCAAAGCGAATTCGGTTTCGACAATATCGAGGGAACGCTTGTTGGCTTCTGGACGCCGGCCTATGCAAAAGCAATCGGCGTGCCGGGATACCACCTTCATTTCATCTCCAGCGACCATTCAAAGGGCGGCCACGTGCTGGGCGTCAAGGCCGCCCGGCTGTCGGCATCCCTGCATCTGGAGACGGATATTCATGTCGGGATTCCGGAAACGACAGCCTTTCTGGAAGCTGATCTGCAGGACGATCCGTCAAGCGCGCTGGATGTCGCGGAAAAGGGATTTGTCCGCGATCGCTGAGGTGCTCTAGAGCGAGCTGTGATTGGATTGAACCATTTGACCGAGGCGATTTTGGTCGCTGACAAGGCGGATTGCACGCCGTGGTGCCATCCCACCACAAGTGCGAGCCAACGCAGTCAGAGGGCAAAATCGCCCGGCCCATGCAGTTTTGTGTTTCAACATGCTCTTTCCTTTCAGGGGTGGT
>JAAEOH010000122.1 GCA_024244645.1 Hyphomicrobiales bacterium | reverse complement strand
TGGATGCGTATGGCACAGAAACGAACCATCGATGAAACCTGGCCTTACATCGGCAGTCTCGTCAGCGCTATCAAACCAGCGGAATGCGCCAACTATCTCAAAAATGCAGGATACGGTTCCGTCAAAACCTGAAAGACTCTAGTAAAGCGCCGGTTCGCTGCTGTTTGTGCGAAGACCGCGAAAACCTTCAATCGCACGCTCCAGGAACAGGTGGTTGGGATTGTCCTCGCTGTAAACGACGTGCCCGTTTATCATGAATTTCGGGGCGCGTTTCACACGGTAGAGGCGCTTTTGCTGTAAAAGCGATCGCGCCGTTCTAAGCGGGACATAACCGCATGCGTCATGTTCGAGAATGTAGCGCAAACCCAAAATGCCGTTTCCGATGGAGAGCTTGCTGCCTGGCAAGTGAGATGCGATGCGGGCGATCTGGCCGTTGAATTGCGGCCCCCAGTCGAGTCGCACATAGGCTGGCATGCGGTCGTCGTTCAGGCTCGTTGGATGGCGCGCCACAAGTACCATGGCTTCGTCCGGCAACGGCAAAGTGTGCAGACCCTGTGCAGGTGCAGCTGCATGGGTGATGGCCATATCCAGCCGTCCGTCCTGAACGGACTTCAGCATATCCGTACTGAAATCAAAATTCAGTTCCAGCTCCGTTTCTGGGAGCGCGTCGGCAATCCAGGCGGCCCAGTCAAGGACCAGCTGCGCCCAGGTGCTGAACTGGGCGCCGATGCGTAAGAGGACTGATCTGGAAACCGGCACCCCCAGCATGCTGGTCGCATGGTCCCAGGTGCGTACTATACTCTCGGCTTTAGGCAGCAACAGCTGACCTGCAGCCGTCAAGACCGCACCATTGCGGCCCCGGTCAAAAAGCCTCTGCCCAAGCTGTTCCTCAAGTGACTTTATCCGCGCGCTGACCGCTGCCTGGGTAATGTTGAGCCGCTCGGCGGCACTATTGAAACCGCCGGTTCTGGATACGGCTATGAACGTGCGCAGGCCGATGACATGCATGAACCAATCCACAAAGATTTTCTATGGAAATAGATATATTCAATTTGCTTTACTTGTCAAAAGGACAGCGTCACTCTCGGCAACACACGAGATCACACGCCATTCCGGCATATCGGTAGAACTACCATGCAAGAAGTAAAATGGATCCGTATGGAGGAGGGCACCAAGGAAGAATTCCAGTATCTCATTGCCCTGGAGGAGGAGTTCAATGCCGACCTGGTGGACCGGGTGCTCGGACATTTGAAACTGTTGGATGTGGATTGGGGCGGTTACCGGATCAACCGCTATCAGCACAGCCTGCAGTCGGCGACCCGCGCCTACAATGATGGCGCCGATGAGGAGATGGTTGTTGCGGCGCTGCTGCACGATATGGGCGACATCATCTCGCCCTACAATCACGGCGAGCTGGCGGCCGCGGTGTTAAAGCCGTTTGTCTCTGAACGGGTGCACTGGATCATCGCCAATCACTGCATCTTCCAGGGCTATTACTACAATCACCACCTGGGTGGTGATCGCCATGCACGGGACCGGTTCAAAAACCATCCGTGGTACGACGATTGCGTCGACTTTTGCCACAAATACGATCAGACCGCATTTGATCCGGACTACGATACAGAGCCGCTAGAGTTTTTTGAACCCATGGTGCGGCGCCTTTTCGCCGGTAAAGCGGCCCATCTCGAATTGAACCTCGAGCCGGTTTGATTGCAGAGATCAAATTACAAACAGGAAGGGCCGAACCGATGAATTCAAGATGCCGCCTCATGACCGCCCTGGACCTGGGCGTACCGGACCGTGTGCCGACCTGGGACTGGTTTGATGAAGCGGTGACCATCGGGGTTGCCGAGGTGCTCGGCCTGGAAGGCCATGGTGCCGCCACCACTTTGCGCAAGGGCGACGAGACCGAAGAGTCCCTCGACCTCTATTGCCAGGTCGTCGAGGCGCTTGGCGTGGACGGCACATCGAGTGTTTATAGTACCGGCTTGCAGGCTGTGAACGGGCATCTGGGCCGCGATAAATACGGGCGGGGCTACATCCTGAGCGAGAACGGCATGCCGGCCGTCATCGAGCCGGCCGTCTCGTCCCTGAAGCAGCTTGAGGCCTACGATATGGTCTCGCGCATCGAGCCGTCCGACTTTCAGGGTTTGCGCATGGTGGTTGACCGGCTGGGCGACGAGCACGCGCATTGCCTGAACCTGAATGGGCCATTCCAAGAAGCATGGAACGTGATGGGCGGCATGGACAAGACAATGATCGCCTTCATCGAGGACCCCGGCCTGGTTCACGGTGTCCTGCAGGAGGTCACCCGTTTCAACAAGGCGCTGATGGATGAAGCCGTGGCTATCGGTGCGGATTTCTTCATGATCGACGGCGACATCTGTGGCAATGACTTTCCCTTGATGTCGGTTGAGATCTTCCGTGAATTCATCCTGCCATACAAGATTGAAATGGTGGATCACGCCCACGGCCTGGGGCGCAAGATCATCAAGCACTCGGACGGTATGGTATGGTCCATCATGGACGATCTCATTGAGGCGGGGTTCGACGGCTTTCATCCGGTGCAGCCGCAATGCATGGACCTGACAACCACCAAGGCCTACCTGCACGGCCGTTTGTGCGTATTTGGCAACGTGGATTGTGTGGATCTGCTGGTGTTCGGCGAGCCGCAGGCCGTATACGACGCGACCCGGCGCTGCATTGCAGAAGGCTCACCCGGCGGTGGTCATATCCTTTGCTCCTCCAATTCCCTGCATCCGGGCTGCAAGCCGGAAAACGTTATCGCCATGTTCGAAGCGGCAAAGGAATTCGGCAATTATAGCGATATTGCCGGCCGGCCCATGGCCTCTCCGCCGCCGCCGGACGCTACTCCCAGCCGGCCACGGCGCCAAACGCGCCGCCGCAGGCGGCACGCTGCCTGAACCGGGACAAATGTCTCTTGTTGTTCAGACCCGGCCTAAATGCAAATGTGGCGCTGTCCAGATCACGCCACAAATTCCATGTCTGAGCCGGCCTCGTAGTTGCCGAGTGCATGTCGATTAATACGTTGCCATCAACGTCCGCTTCGGAGAAATTGCGCAACCCAATTCGCGGTCGCAGCGAACGCCCGCATTCCCCCCGATCCGGATCGTCGCCGCACCGCAAAATGTTATCCCCAGCCTCCAATCCACCGCCCCGAAAGACACTGCGCCCACCTCAGCCTAATTCCCCTCCAGCGCCGCCTGTGCGGCAGCCAGCCGTGCAATCGGCACGCGGAAAGGCGAACACGACACATAATCGAGGCCGGTCTTTTCGCAGAACCTTATGGATTGCGGGTCGCCGCCGTGTTCTCCGCAAATGCCGAGCTTGATATCGGGTCGAGTCGCCCTGCCCTTTTGTATCGCGATTTCAATGAGTTCGCCGACGCCTTCAATGTCGATTGAGACGAATGGATCCTGCTCGATGATGTCTTTTTGCTGGTAGGTGGTCAGGAACGCGGCGGCGTCGTCGCGGGAAATGCCGAAGGTCGTCTGCGTCAGGTCGTTGGTGCCAAAGGAGAAGAATTCCGCCTCTTCCGCAATGCGGTGCGCTCGAATGGCGGCACGCGGCAGTTCGATCATCGTGCCGACGAGATAATCGATTGTCCGCCCCGCCTCTTTCATGACGTCCTGTGCAACCGCATCGATGCGTGCCTTGACGAAACGCAGCTCTTCCATCAGCCCGACCAGCGGCACCATGACTTCCGGCACAACGTGTTCGCCGCTGCTCTTGCCGGCCTCGATCGCCGCCTCGAAAATGGCGCGTGCCTGCATTTCGGCGATCTCCGGATAGGAGACAGCCAAGCGGCAGCCGCGGTGGCCGAGCATCGGGTTGAATTCGTGCAGTGCCTCGGTGCGCTCCCGCATCTGGTCGACCAACACGCCCATCGCTGTTGCAACTTCCGTGATCTCTTCCTCGGATTTCGGCAGGAATTCGTGCAGAGGCGGATCGAGCAGGCGGATCGTCACCGGCGTGCCCTTCATGATCTCGAACAATTCGGTGAAGTCTGAGCGCTGCATCGGCAGCAGCTTTTCCAGCGCCAGACGGCGGCCCTTTTCATTGTCGGCGAGGATCATTTCGCGCATGGCGATAATACGGTCGCCCTCGAAGAACATGTGCTCCGTGCGGCAAAGGCCAATTCCTTCCGCGCCGAAAGAACGGGCCGCCCGCGCATCGGCCGGGGTTTCGGCATTGGTGCGGATTTTCATGCGGCGCGCCGCGTCTGCCCATTCCATGATGCGTCCAAAATCGCCCGAGAGCTCGGGCTGCAGCATGGCAACGGCGCCCTTCAGAACCTGGCCGGTGGAGCCGTCAACGGTGATGACGTCGCCGCGCTTCAGCGGACCGGCAACCGTTAGAAGGGTACCGTTGCGCATATCGACACGAAGGCTTCCGGCGCCGGAGACGCAAGGGGTTCCCATGCCTCGCGCAACGACTGCCGCGTGGCTGGTCATGCCGCCCCTTGTGGTCAATATGCCCTGTGCAGCGTGCATGCCGTGTATGTCTTCCGGGCTGGTTTCGACCCGCACCAGCACGACCTTGCGACCGGCTTCCGCCATTGCCACGGCCTCTTCCGACGTAAAGACGATCTCGCCGGTGGCAGCACCGGGGGAAGCCGGAAGTCCGCTGCCGATAATGTCGCGCGCCGCGCGCGGATCGATGGTCGGGTGCAGCAATTGATCAAGCGATGCCGGATCGACGCGCCTGACCGCATCTTCCCGGGTGATCACCCCGGCTTCGGCAAGCTCCACCGCAATCTTGAGCGCAGCCTTTGCCGTGCGCTTGCCGGAGCGGGTCTGCAACATCCACAGCTTGCCGCGTTCGATGGTGAACTCCAGGTCCTGCATGTCGCTGTAATGCGTTTCAAGCCGTCGGCATATGGCGTTGAATTCATCAAACGCTTCCGGCATCAGCTTTTCGAGCGAAGGCTTGTCGGAAACCGCTTCGAGGCGCGCTTCTTCCGTGATGCTTTGCGGCGTCCTGATGCCGGCGACGACATCTTCGCCCTGCGCATTGACGAGGAATTCGCCATAGAGCTTGTTTTCGCCGGTTGAGGGGTTGCGGGTAAAGGCAACGCCCGTCGCCGACGTATCGCCGAGATTGCCGAACACCATGGCCTGGACACTGACGGCGGTTCCCCATGCGGCCGGAATGTTGTGCAGCTGCCGGTAGGTGACGGCGCGCGCATTCATCCAACTGGAGAAAACGGCACCGATCGCGCCCCAGAGCTGTTTGACCGGATCCTGCGGAAACGGCTCACCGAGTTCTTCTTCGACGGTCTGCTTGTATCGCGCGATCACCTGCTTCCATTCTTCAGCCGAAAGATCGGTATCGAGCTCATGACCGAAGCGGGCTTTCTCGTCGTCGAGAATTTCCTCAAAGACACCGTGATCGAGGCCCATGACCACATCGGAGTACATCTGGATGAACCGGCGGTAGCTGTCATAAGCAAAGCGCTCGTCGCCGGCATCGCGTGCCATGGCGAGAACGGAATCGTCGTTGAGGCCGAGATTGAGCACGGTGTCCATCATGCCGGGCATCGAAGCGCGTGCGCCCGAGCGTACCGACAGAAGCAGGGGCCGTTCCGCATCGCCGAATGTCCGGTCCGCAAGCTTGCCAACGTGCTCAAGGGCGGCGCTGACCTGATCCGCCAGATCACCGGGATAGGACCGCTCATTGTCGTAAAACCATCCGCAAACATCTGTAATGATCGTCATTCCAGGCGGTACCGGCAATTTCAGATTGCTCATCTCGGCCAGATTCGCGCCCTTGCCGCCGAGCAGATCGCGGTCACTGGCGCCGCCCTCAGCCTGTCCGTCGCCGAATGTGTAAACCCACTTGGTCATGTTCCCTCTCCAATCGGGATGAAGCGTGTTCGGTTCAATGATTCATATTTACGAGAAACGCTCCTGTCCGGGATCACATAGCCGATCAACAGGCCGGAAGACCATAGGACAATGTGCCTTAGGGCAGATTTTATCGATTGAATTTCAAAGCTGATTCGAAATTAGCTCGCGTCGCGCATCTGCTCGGCGGTTTCAAGGTCGACAGACACCATCTGCGAAACCCCCTGCTCCGCCATCGTGACACCGAACAAACGGTTCATCCGAGCCATGGTGATGGGGTTGTGCGTGATTATGACAAACCGCGTATTGGTCGAAGCGGCCATTTCATCCATCAGATTGCAAAACCGTTCGACATTTTGGTCGTCGAGCGGCGCATCGACCTCGTCGAGCACGCAGATCGGTGCCGGGTTGGTCAGGAATACCGCAAATGTCAGCGCCATTGCCGTGAGCGCCTGCTCGCCGCCCGAGAGCAACGTCATCGTTTGCGGCTTTTTGCCTGGCGGCCGGGCAAGGATTTCCAGTCCGGCATTGAGCGGATCGTCGGATTCGACAAGCTGCAATTCGGCCGTTCCACCGCCGAACAAATGCGTGAACAGGCGCCGAAATTGCTCATTGACGACGTCGAAGGCCTTCAAGAGGCGCTCCCTGCCCTCCTTGTTGAGGTTCTGGATCGCCTGACGCAGCTTGCTGATCGCCTCGATGACATCTTCCCTCTCGACGACGATCGTCTCAAGGCGCTCGGACAGATCCTTCTGCTCTTCTTCGGCACGTAAATTGACTGCGCCTAAACGTTCACGCTCGATTTTCAAACGCTCCAGCCGGCTGTCGATCTGCTCGGGATCGGGCAGTTCATCCGTGGGCTCCAGCCCGCTTTGCTGTATGGCTTCGTGCGGAGCACATTTGAGCGTTTCGTGAATACGGGCCTCCGCCTCCGAGCGGCGTTCCTTGGCGGCGGTCAGCCGTTCTTCGGCGCGGCCACGCTGCTCGCGGCATTGCGAAAGGACTTCAATCGCCTTGGTCGCCATCTGATCGGCTTCGCGTTGTGTTTCTTCAGCGCAAACCAGAATGTCCGCCGCTTCCTTACGCTGGCCTTCGGCCGTGGAAAGCTCGTTCATCAGGCTGCGGCGCTGATGATCGATCTCGTCGGGTGCATCTGCGATTTTCGTTGCCTCGACGCCGGCTTCAGCCAGACGTTCCCTGAGCGTTGCAATATGGCCTTCGGCACTGCTGGCTCTTTTGGTCCAGCTTTCCCGTTCCTGCCCAATGGCGGTCAAACGCCTCTGCCGGGCCTCGTTTTCGCGCTGCAGCCCTTCAAAACTCGCCCGCGTTTCAGCCAGTTTACCCCGGTCGGCAGCCACTTCAGCGGTCAGACGCTCGAGCCGTTGTTCCAGTTCACCAATTGCGGGCGCTGCCGCAAGCGCCATTTCGGCCTCCTGCTGCTGCGATGCCGTTTCTTCGCGCTGCGTTGCCAGCTGCTTTTGCGATTCGCTCAACACCGCGCGCCTGCTGGCGAACTGGCCGGCGGCTTTTTCCGCTACCGAGTGATCTTCACGGGCGGCAATCAGGTCCCGCTGGGCATTGCGCAGTTCCTCGCGCAACGACCGCAGCGCCTCCTCCTTGGCTTTCAGCCCTTCTTCTGCACCCTTAAGGCGTTCTTCGACTTCCCGTAATTGCTTTGTTGCACTGGTTGCTTCGGCCTCAAGTTCGGACAGACGGTTTTTCTGGGCCAGTCGCTGGGCTGCGGCTGTCGGTGCATCGGCGCCTACAGTAAACCCGTCCCAGCGCCAAAGCGCACCTTCGCGGCTGACCAGGCGCTGTCCGGTCAGCAGGGTGGCACGCAGTGCCACGCCCTCTTCATTCGTCGCGACAACGCCAACCTGGGCAAGCCGACGGGCAAGCGCCTTTGGCGCCGACACGTGCGCGGCCAACGCCGTTACACCGGCCGGCAGTTGCGGATCGCCCGTCGTCGGTTCGACAACGCTCCAGTGCGCCGGCGCGGCCGCGTCATCCGGCTGATCGAGATCATCTCCAAGCGCGGCGCCCAGCGCTGCCTCAAACCCACGGTCAACCCGCATCTGCTCGACCACCGACGGGAAAAGATCGTTGCCTGTGCCGGCATTGAGAATGTTGGAAATCGTGCGCGCCTCGGTCTCGATGCGGTTGAGGTTCGAGCGCGCCTCCTGAACAGGCTGGCGCATTGCGACTTCGTTGTGCCGCTCGGTTTCAATCGCTTCTTCAACATCGACAAGTTTGGCTTCCAATTCCGATACCAGCTGTTCGACACGATCGACGACAGCTTTTTTCTCAACCGGATCCGGCAGGCCTGATATACTATCGGCGATCTGGGCAAGTTCCGTCTCGGCTTCGCCAATCTGCCGGTCCAGTCGGGCCTTGCGTTCGACGGCATCGCGAATGGTTCGCTCCAGCTGGCTGCGCGCAGCAGAAGCTTCGGCGCGTTCGGCCGTCACCGTGCCGAGCGCCGTTTCGGTTTCTTCCAATTGTACCTGGGCCTGCTTGAAATCGGTTTCTGCACCATCCGATCTGCTGCCGGCCTCAGCCAATGCGTCGTTGAGTTCTTCTTCTTCTGCATCAAGCCGGTCCAAAATGCCGGCATTATCGTCGACCATGCGTTCTTCGCGGGCGATATCCTCACGAAGCTGCGTCAGCCGTTGCTCGATCTCGGCTTTCCTGCCGGCGATGCGCTCGGCTTCTTCTTCAATCTGCCCGCGGGCGATCTGAAGACGCTGCAAAGCCGCCGCCGCCTTGGCTTCAAGTTCCCTGAGTGCCGGAAGTTTCTGTGCGGAAATGGCCTGCTGCTTGGCAGCTTCCATCTGCTCCTGAGCGCGTTGTGCAACTTCGCTTGTCGCGGAAGAAAGCTTCGATTCCGCATCGGCTTCGGCTGTCTTCGCCTCTTTCCAGCGGATATGCAGCAATGTTGCCTCAGCCTGGCGTATGTCGGCGGAGAGCATCTTGAAACGGTTTGCCTGCCGTGACTGGCGTTTCAGGCTCTCGATCTGGCTCTCAAGCTCGGAGGTAACGTCGTCGAGCCGCTCCAGATTGGTTTCCGCGGCACGCAGCCTGAGTTCGGCCTCATGGCGGCGCGAATGTAGACCGGAGATGCCGGCGGCCTCTTCAAGCAGTTGACGCCGCGCCTGCGGTTTGGCCTGGATCAGTTCGCCGATGCGACCCTGCCCGACCATGGATGGCGAACGCGCGCCCGTCGATGCGTCGGCAAACAGCAGTTGCACGTCCTTGGCGCGCGCATCCTTGCCGTTGATGCGGTAGACGGATCCGGATTCGCGTTCGATGCGGCGCGAGACCTGCACTTCATCGCTGTCATTGAAGGCGGACGGGGCGGTGCGGTCGTGATTGTCGAGGAACAGGCCGACTTCCGCCGTATTGCGGGATGGCCGGTTGCCCGAGCCGGAGAAGATCACGTCGTCCATGCCGGACCCACGCATATTCTTGTAGGAATTCTCGCCCATGACCCAACGCATGGCTTCCACCAGGTTGGATTTACCGCAGCCATTCGGTCCGACAATGCCCGTCAGACCGTTCTCGATGACAAATTCGGTCGGTTCGACAAATGACTTGAAGCCCAGCAGCCGCAATTTGGTGAACTTCATGGCCATTCACCCCATGGCGCGTGAATGCCTCGGCCTGACGCCGTAACAGTGGTCGAGATAAAGCGCGCGCCGACCATAATTACTGAATGATCGGGATCAAAGCAGGCTATCGATAAGTGCCGACATGCTGTCAACCGACATATTCCCCGGATACCGCTTCCCGTTGATCAGAAAGGTGGGCGTTGAACCAACCCCGAATTCCTCCTGCGCCTTTTTCCTGACCACGTTCACATCGTCCACAAGTTGCTGATTCGTCAAGCATGCATTGAATGACTCTTGTGTAAAGCCGGCAAGTTTCGAGATATTGAACAGCGCTGCAGCCGCGTCATCAGCCCTGGCCCAGTTTGACTGCTGCTGCATGAGCACATCGACCATGGGGAAGAATTTGTCTTCCGGTGCGCATCTGGCGAGCATGATCGCAGCCGTTGCACGCGGATCGAACGGGAATTCACGGACAATGAACTGTACCTTGCCGGTATCCACATAGTCGGTCACGATCTGCTTGAACGTGTTGTTGTGGAAATTGGCGCAGTGCGGGCATGTCATTGACATGTATTCGACAATCTTGACCGGCGCATCGGGATCACCGAGATACATTTCCTTTAGCGGACCCGGTTTCAGCACCTCAACCATGTCCACGTCGCCTTCGGAGCGTGGCAACTCAACTGCAGACGTCGTCACGGGGTCTATCTTCGCTTCGTTTACCGTTGCATCACCGGCGGCATCGGAAACCTTCGTCGCATCACTTCCGCTGTCGCTGCAGGCAGCGACCAGAAAGGCCAGCGCCACACCGGCGGCAAGTTTGGGAAACGCGCGAAAAACGACATTTGTGGACAACGGCATTGGAAGGACCTTTCTGGAGCTTTCGCTTCTTGATGGTTGCGCCCGCGCAGGACCTCGGTCAAATCTATCCAACATCCCGTAGCTGCGATTTATCAGATTGTTATCGCCACAATTGTGGCAGGACAACCATTTTGCAATGGCGCGCTTCCCAACAACGTTATCTGTTGCCCTGACCTTTTCCCATGACACCTTTTCCCAGCTTTGTAAGGGCGTCGCGCAGGTTTTCGCTCTCAATGCCGGAAATCATGTCCGCCAGTTGCTTTTGCCTGTCTGGCGACAGCTCCCGCTGACGCAAGCGCGGCGCCGGCCGGCTGGTAACCGGTTTCTGGACGATCTTGATGCGATCGACGGCCGGAAATCCAAAAACGCTGTTGAGGCGCTGGATAAGCTGGTCCTGGGAATGCACCAGAAACAACGCACGGGCACCCTCACAGGCAATCGTCAATGTTCCCGGCTCAAAGGGTTCGCCCTGACTGGCCCGGCGCGGCCACTTGATTTTCTCGGGCCTTGTGCAATCGGCAAAATCGGATCCTGCGATCTCGTCCCACATGCCAAGCAGCATCGTATTGATGCCGGCCCTCTTGGCCAGCACCGGATCGAGGACGCCATTGGCAACCTCGCTGATCTGCACAACACCCTTGCGATGCGCCATAGCTGTGAAAACTTCCCCCTTTTGCGCGGCGGAATATTGCCTCGCGCCGCCGGAAGCTTACAACTCGATGACACCGGCCGCAATCCAAACCGGAGCCGAAGATCGACAATAGCACCGCAATCAGCGCCGCACTGTTAAACTGGTACGACCGGAACCACCGGGTATTTCCCTGGCGAATCTCGCCTGATGACCGCGCGCGGGGCGCCAAGCCATCGCCCTATCATGTCTGGCTATCCGAGATCATGCTGCAGCAAACGACGGTGCAGGCGGTCCTGCCCTATTTCCTCAAATTCGTCACCCGCTGGCCGGATGTAACGGCACTTGCCGATGAGGATGAAGAAGAGATCATGAAGGCGTGGGCCGGGCTCGGCTACTATTCGCGCGCGCGCAACCTGAAAAAGTGCGCGGAGCGTGTTGCGCGCGAACATCACGGCCTGTTTCCAGACAACGAGGCGGCGCTGAAAACGCTGCCCGGCATCGGCGATTATACCGCGGCCGCTATCGCGGCTGTTGTTTTTGACCGTCACGCGGCCGTTGTCGACGGAAACATCGAGCGGGTCATTGCGCGGTTTACGCGGCTCACAACGCCCCTGCCCGCAGCCAAACTGGCCATCAAAGAACACATGCACACACTGACGCCGGCGGAGCGTCCCGGCGATTTCGCCCAGGCGATGATGGATCTTGGTGCAACGATCTGCACGCCGAAGCGTCCGGCCTGTGCGTTGTGCCCGCTGCGCGATATGTGCGCAGTGTCCGGTCTTGACGAAGCGGAGCTGTATCCGGTCAAGCCGCCCAAAAATACCAGACCCGTTCGTCGCGGCGCCGCTTTTGTGGCCGTGGCGACAGATGGCTCCGTTCTGATGCGCAGGCGCTCCGAAAAAGGTCTGCTTGGGGCATGACGGAAGTTCCCACAAGCAATTGGAACGCCCGCCAGGACGGTGCACTCGGCCTTGACGCAGCGCCCTTTGCGGGCGATTGGAAGATGGCCGGCACGGTCAGGCACATCTTTACCCATTTCGAACTTCGCCTCGATGTCTATCGAGCGGCCGTCAATGACCGACCTGCAATTGCAGACGGCTGGTGGTCGGCGCAAAAAACAGTCTTTGAAGAGGCTCTGCCGACGGTCATGAAAAAAGCAATTTCTGTGGCCATCGAACCTGCGGGCAACAAGCCCCACCGAAAAAAAGGAACGCTGATTTGACGCATTCGGCCATCAACCACATCGTCTTCGATATCGGACGCGTGCTGCTTCACTACGACCCCGAAATCCCGTTCAGCCGGATCATTCCCGATGAAAACGAGCGTCAGTGGTTCTTCGAAAATGTCTGCACCCATGAATGGAACATAGAGCAGGACCGCGGCCGCAGCTGGGAGGACGCTGAAGCCGCGGCCATTGCGGACCATCCCTCCCACGCGGAAAACATCCGAGCGTTCCGGTCAAACTGGCATCACATGGTGCCGCATGCCTATGAAGACAGCGTTGAAATTATGCGCGGCCTGATCAGCGACGGTCACGATGTGACCATGCTGACAAACTTTGCCTCGGACACGTTTCGCGAGGTACGGCAGCGGTTCGACTTCCTCAATGAGACACGCGGTGTGACGGTTTCCGGCGATGTGAGGCTGTTGAAGCCGCAGCGCGAGATCTACGACACCCATGTGGCCAGTTTTGCGCTGGTGCCGGAAACGACACTGTTTATCGACGACAGCGCGGCCAATGTCGAAGGCGCAAGGGCCGCTGGCTGGAACGCCATTCTATTTACCGGCGCTCCCACCCTTAAAGCCGCGCTGGAAAAATTCGACTTATAACATTGAAAAATAATAGCTTTATTGATTTTTCCAGGTAGATTGGCTTAAGCGCCGGCCCGGGCCATCTCGTCACGGACGATGCGACGCAGAGCATCGATCGGCTGCAGCTTTTCGGATTGTTCGAAGTGCCAGAAGGTCCAGCCGTTGCAGGCGTCCAGCCCCTGCACCATCGCCCCCAGGCGGTGGATCGATCCTGAATCATTGCCGCTTGCAAGCGTGCCGTCCGCCCGCACAATGGCGCTGTAGCGACGCTTTGAACAGTGCAGCCGGGTGCCCGGTTTCAGCAGGCCCGCGTCGATCAGGACATTGAATGCGACGCGGGGCTCCGCTTTCTTACCGGTCATCACGGTCAACTCATTGTCCCCGAGCGGCGTGACGCCGGCAATGCGGGTCTGGGCGACATCGATATAGTTCTGTTCGCGTTCGATGCCGATAAAATTGCGTCCAAGACGCTTTGCCACAGCGCCGGTTGTCCCCGATCCGAAGAACGGGTCGAGCACGACTTCGCCGGGTTTGGATGAGGACATCAGAACGCGCGCCAGCAATGCCTCGGGTTTTTGCGTCGGATGCGCTTTCTTGCCGTCTTCACCCTTCAGGCGCTCGGATCCGCTGCAGATCGGAAACAGCCAGTCGGAGCGCATCTGCACGTCTTCATTGGCCGCTTTCATGGCCTCGTAGTTGAAGGTGTAGCCCTTGGCGTTCTGGCCGAGACTTGCCCAGATCATGGTTTCATGGGCGTTCTGGAAGCGCCGACCGCGAAAATTCGGCATCGGGTTGGTCTTGCGCCAGACGATGTCATTGAGAATCCAGAAATTGAGATCCTGCAAAACAGTGCCGACGCGGAAAATGTTGTGGTAGGAGCCGATCACCCAGATTGTTCCCGTCGGCTTCAGCACACGCCGGCATGCAAGCAACCAGGCCCGCGTAAACGCATCATAAGCCTGGAAGGAATCGAACTGATCCCAGGCATTGTCGACGGCATCCACTTTCGAATGATCCGGACGATGCAGATCACCGCCAAGCTGCAGATTGTAGGGCGGATCGGCAAAGATCACATCGACCGATTTTTCCGGCAATGCCTCGAGGGCAGCCACGCAGTCACCCTTGATGATGGTGTCCAGAATGGGAGAAGCGTGCGACTTTGGCGCACTTTTGACGTCGGCGAGAGAAAGAACTGACATGTGATACCCGAATACGCTTACTCGAAGAACTCGGGCCATGGTGAATCAATATGGTTATCAAATTGACAACGCGTTGCGGAAAGAGGCCGTCAGTCGAAAGCGCCATTGTGCTGCCCCAAGCCGTGGTGTATCAGCGCAGCTTGTTTGCTCTCCCAATCTCAGGACCAGCCAATGACAGGTTTCGACCTCATCATTTTCGACTGCGACGGTGTCATTGTCGATTCGGAAATCATCGCAGCGCAGCAGGAAGCCAAACTGCTGACGGATGCCGGATATCCCATCGAGGCGATGGATCTTGCCGAGCGCTTTTCCGGCATGAACTGGAAAAACATCCTGCTTGAGGTCGAAAAGGAAGCCAACATTCCATTGCAGGCGAGTTTGCTCGACAAATCGGAAAAATTGCTGGATGCAAGGCTCGCCAAGAGCGTCAAAGGCATAGAAGGTGTCCGGCAGGCTGCCATTCGCGTGAACCTGCCGCGATGCATTTGCTCCAATTCCATGCCGGAGCGCATCACGGCGATGCTGAAACGCACCGGATATCTGGAACTCTTCGCGCCACATATATTTTCTGCAGCGGTCATCGGCGAAAAGCGGCCAAAACCGGCACCGGACGTGTTTGTGCATGCAGCCAGGGAGATGCGTGTCGATGCTCGACGAACCGTCGTTCTTGAGGATTCCGTTCACGGCATTGGGGGTGCCCGGGCCGCGGGCATGCGGGTCATCGGTTTTACCGGCGCATCCCATACCTATCCGTCGCATGCGGACCGGCTGACCGAAGCAGGTGCGGAAACAGTGATCAACCGCATGACTGATTTACCGGCGACGGTCGAAGCGCTGTCGTCGTGGTCCGAGTTTATATAAAACCCCGTACTTCGCGATAAAGTTGTTGCAGCCGGAAATAGAGTTGGATAGCCTATACAACCGGAATTTGGATTAAATTCTTTCTTTTAGGTATTTCCAGAGGGGTGAGAAATGCTCAACAAGACGCTGGTCTCAGTGTTCACTCTTGTATTTTTGTCCAACGCGTCGCAAGCAATTGCCGGAACGACGGGCTGGTTCAATTACAGTGACCCGAAAATCCGCGCTGAGAAAATAAATAAAGCCGAAAGATCATTGGCTGCGGGTTCGTCCTACACCCGCGTGCGATGCTAGGTGAAGGACGGCAATATATTGATGAAGGTGGATTACAGCTATGTTTTTTCGGAAGGTTGGTACGGCTTGATATACGGCCCGACCAAATCTGTTGAAAAAACCCTGGCAACATACAAGAACCAAGGCGCCAGGGTGCGCTCGCGATCAGATATTGATACTAAAGGCGGACCCTTTACCCGCCTGACCTGGCACAGGGGCACCTGAAGACCGGCGACATTCCTGGCAATCGGGTCATGCGGCGCACCGGGCAACCTGTTTTCGGTGCATTTCAGGTTGGAATGAATACCCGCAGGCCAACTTTCTTGCGCCCCATGACGACTGACGTTCTGAAGCGCCGAACATTGGCGCTCTCGAAGAACAGCCGTTGCGTCAATGCTTCGAAGTCTTCCATGTCACGGGCTGTGCAAATCAGGCAGAAATCGGCGTCACCGGTGACGTAATAGCATTGCTGTACCTGTGGTTCCGCTTCGGCGCGCCGGCTAAAGCTGTCAATCTGGTCCAGGCGTTCACGTTCGAGTTCAACCATGACAATGAAGGTCATCGCCTGCCCCAGCTTTGCCGGATTGAGCACCGCTATTTCCGACGAAATCACGCCGCCCTCGCGCAGACGACGCACACGGCGCTGCACCGAGGCAATGGACAGGCCGGTGTCCGATGCCAGGCTCTCCAACCCAATGCGGGCATTTTCCTGCATGGCATCCAGTATCTGACGGTCATAGGCGTCGATTGTCATTATTTCAGCGTCCAAAGCCAATTTGAGAGAATTTTTCTCAAGTTACGCTCCATTTTGCGCAGTATCAATCAATTCCAACTGCTATCTTGTCGCCATGAAAAATATACCAATGCTTGATCCCCGCAAACCGGCGACCCTGCTTGAGGCGTGTCCGGCGTATCAATCTTCACCCCTGGATGTTGTGCAGCTCGATGGGCGCAACATACTCGTCAAGGACGAGACGGCACGCATGAGGCTGGGTGCCTTCAAGGCACTGGGCGGCGTTTACGCGGTCGCACAGTTGATCGCCGGGACAATGGCAAGACCCATTGCTGCTGAAGATTTTCAGAGCGAGCCGGTCCGGGCTGCTGCCGGACGAATGACATTCGTTTGTGCAAGTGCCGGCAATCATGGCATGGCGGTCGCGGCCGGTGCCACGCTTTTGGGCGCAAAGGCCCGGATCCACCTGGCCGACACGGTGCCTGAGGATTTTGCCCGGCGCCTGAGGGCAAAAGGCTCAGAAGTTGTGCGGTCCGGCGCAAGTTATGAAGACAGCATTGCCGCAGCAATCAGGGACGGGGAGGAAACCGGCGCGGTTCATCTCGCAGACGGGTCGTGGCCGGGTTACACCGAGCCGCCGCGGCTGGTGATGGAAGGATACACGGTATTGGCGGAAGAAATGCGCAGGCAGTTCGAAACAGAGGAACGCTGGCCCAGCCACGTTTACCTGCAGGCGGGCGTGGGCGGGCTTGCGGCGGCTGTGGCGTACATGATCAGAAAAAACTGGGCCACACAGCCGGAAATCATCATCGTCGAACCAGAGGCGGCGCCCTGTCTCAAGGAAAGCGTGGAGGCCGGGCAGCTTGTGACGGTTGAAGGGCCGGTTTCCAATATGGGCCGGCTGGACTGCAAAGTGCCTTCAATGCTGGCTTTCAATATACTGCAGCAAACTGCCGATCGGTTTGTTACCATTACCGATGAAGCGGCTGCCGACGCTGTTGGCGTGGCACATGGTTTGGGCTACCAATCAACGCCTTCGGGGATCGCGGGGCTTGCGGCCCTGATGGCAGATGGAGAGCGCGAACGACCGCTTGTGATCGTGTCCGAAGGAGCCGTGGCCGATGCTTGATCTGACGGAATTTCGCAAGGACCTTCACCGTCACCCGGAAACCGGTTTTGATCTCGGCCGGACAGCGAGCAGGATCTCGGACGTACTGAAAACTGCGGGACTTGAGGTAACCGAAGGTGTCGGCAAGGCAGGTGTTGTTGCCACCTTGCGGCGCGGCCCGGACGATCGGGCGATAGGGTTGCGGGCCGATATGGACGCCCTGCCGATCAACGAGGCCAACACATTCGAACATCGCTCGCTGAGCCCGGGCAAATTTCATGGCTGCGGGCATGATGGCCATACGACGATGCTCATCGGTGCGGCACTGGATCTTGCGGCGGACAATACGCTTGACCGCACGGTCCACTTCATCTTTCAGCCGGATGAGGAAAATGGTTTGGGCGCAAAGGCCATGATCGAAGACGGGCTGTTCGAACGGTTCCCCATGACTGCGATATTCGGCCTGCACAACATGCCCGGAATGTCGGTTGGCCATTTTGCCACCCAGACCGGACCGTTTTGTGCATTTGAAGACAATTTCGTGATCGACATCAGGGGTATCGGCGGGCATGCGTCGATGCCAGAAATCGGCATCGATCCGATCGTGCTCGGCTCAGCCATGGTCCTCCAGTTGCAGACAATCATCTCGCGATCGGTATCCGCGAAGGATCACGCAGTCGTCTCTGTAACGGGCTTCGAGACCGATGGCGCCAGAAATATCCTCGCCAGCAATGTCAGACTGACGGGTGATTGCAGAGGTTTCAGTGATGCAGTTTCGGATCGCATAGAAAGCCGTATGCGTGACATTGCAAACGGAATGGCACAGGCGCATGCGGCGGATGTCAGCGTCGGATACTCGACATCCTTTCGTCCGCTGGTCAACGACCCGGAACAAACGGCCCTGGCGGTCCGCGCTGCGGCATCGGTGGGCACAGCCGAGGGTAACCATGGCAGGGTCGGATTTTCCGAAGATTTTGCGGTGTTCCTCACCGAACGTCCCGGTGCCTTCATCCTGATGGGAAACGGCACTGAGGGTCCGAGCGCAATGCCACTGCACAATCCCGGCTACGATTTCAACGACAAAGCGATGAAATCCGGCATTGAATACTGGAAAGCCATGGCGAAAGCCGCCTAACGTCTGTATCCCTGGCTATGTTCAGCTCTTGTCGTAGGGCCCCTCGTCAAACCCCACATAGATGCGCACCGAGCGCGATGCTGTGATCGGGATGTTCACATCGGGATCATTGAACAGGAACTGAGTCGTCGGCGTTCCGTCCGGCAGGTTTGCCTCGAACTGCGTCAGTTCCGAGTAGAGCACCTTGTTAGTTCCCTTTTCGACGACGGCGACGCGTATGGGCATCTTGATCGGACCCGACTTACCAGCCGGTCCGGCCGCGGCACGACCCGCAGCCAGCACCTGTATGGTCATCTGGTCGCCGGTTACACTGCACTGGCGGGTGGTGTCCGCAATGGCCGCCTGATAGACAATTTTTTCGGGATCGTCCTCGCCGCCGCGTGCGTATTTTCTGTAGTAGGAAGTGCCTTCGCGCAACAGGATTGGCGGACAGGTTCCCTGGACGACCTTGGTGCCGAGAACCGGATCAATTTCCGCTTCAAGCTTTTTCTTTTGGGCGTCCTGCCCTCCCTTGAGCGGATTGGATGTCGTGCACCCTGCAACGATGGCGGCAATCAATATGAATACAAACAAACGAACCGAATTTAGCGACACGACGTCCCGTCCCTCTCAAAAACATTTGACCAGACAGGCTTAAAATCCAAGCTGGACCATAATATGGTACCCGAATTTCTGGCCTTTCACGAGTCTTTTCAATGTTCTATACCAGCGCACTGATCGACCACAACACCTTCCGCAACACCGCGGATGATAGCTAACAGGAATTGGCCATTGCAGTACATCTCGACAAGAGGTGAAGCTCCGAAACTCGGCTTCAGTGATGCTCTTTTGACCGGACTTGCCCGCGATGGGGGGCTCTACGTTCCGGAAGAATGGCCTCAACTGACAAAAAGAGACATCCGCAAGCTTCGCGGCAAATCCTACCAGGACATTGCTTTTGAAGTGCTTTTTCCCTTTGTCGACGGCGATATTTCAGCCGATGATTTCCGCACGATGATCGATGCGGCCTATGCGACATTCCGGCACCCGGCCGTCGTTCCTCTCGTGCAGACAGGGGAAAACAGTTTCATCATGGAACTCTTCCATGGTCCGACCCTGGCGTTCAAGGACGTGGCCATGCAGCTGCTCGCGCGGCTGATGGATCATGTGCTGAAGCAGCGCGGCGAAAGGGCAACCATTGTGGGTGCAACTTCGGGAGACACGGGCGGTGCAGCCATTGACGCCTTTGCCGGGCGCGACAACACCGACATATTCATATTCTTTCCACACCAGCGCGTATCGCCTGTCCAACAGCGGCAGATGACCACGTCCGGTGCGGCGAATGTTCGGGCCGTCGCGGTCGAGGGCAATTTCGACGATTGCCAAAATCTGGTGAAAGCGATGTTCAATGACATCGCTTTTCGCGACGGTGTCCGCCTGTCCGGCGTCAACTCGATCAACTGGGCCCGGATCATGGCCCAGATCGTCTATTATTTTACGTGTGCCATATCCCTGGGCGCGCCAGACCGAAAGGTCTCCTTCACTGTCCCGACCGGGAATTTCGGCGACATCTTTGCCGGCTACTGCGCGAAACGCATGGGCCTGCCGATCGCCAATCTGGTGGTGGCAACAAACGACAACGATATCCTCGCACGCACTCTGCGCACCGGTCATTATGAAATGCGCGACGTTGTTGCCACGACCTCGCCATCGATGGATATACAGATCTCGTCAAACTTCGAGCGACTGCTGTTTGATGCGTTTGATCGCGACAGCAGCAAAGTTCGTCAGTGTATGGCGGGACTATCCCAGTCAGGCGCATTCACAATCGCACCAGACGCACTGAAGGCGATCAAGAAAGAATTTTCGGCGGGCAAGGCCACGCAAAAGCAGGCGGCAGCGGCAATCAACGACATGCTGGTGCAAGCGAACTACCTGCTCGACCCGCATACCGCCACCGGCATTTACATATCACGCAGGTTTGAAAAGCCACGCGCGCCCATGGTTACGCTGGCAACCGCGCATCCGGCCAAATTTCCCAACGCAGTAAAATCGGCCAGCGGTATTGACCCGGCCCTTCCGTCGTGGCTCTCTGATTTGATGGATCGGGAGGAGACCTTTGAGATACTGCAGCCGGATCTCGACACGATCGAGGCCTTCATTGCCCGAAATGCGCGCGCTGCGGACCAATATCGGAACAAAAAATGACCGTTGAGTGTACCCGTCTTCCAAGCGGGTTGACCGTTGTAACCGAAACCATGCCGCACCTGGAGAGTGTTGCGCTCGGCGTCTGGATCAAGTCCGGTTCAAGGGACGAAACCGCAAGCGAACACGGCATCGCCCATCTGCTGGAGCACATGGCGTTCAAGGGCACAGCGAAACGGTCGGCGCGGCGCATTGCCGAAGAGATCGAGAATGTCGGCGGGGAGGTCAATGCTGCGACATCGATCGAGACAACTTCCTACTACGCACGGATTTTGAAGGACCATGTGCCGCTGGCGATCGATATCCTCGCCGATATCCTGACCAACTCTTTGCTCGACGAAACAGAACTGCATCGCGAAAAACACGTCATTTTACAGGAAATCGGCGCGGCAATGGACACGCCCGACGATGTCGTGTTCGACAAGTTCTCATCAACCGCCTTTCGGGATCAGACAATCGGCCGGTCGATTCTGGGCACTCCTGAAACCGTGCAGTCCTTTACGCCGGATCAGATCCGCAAGTATCTGAACCGGAACTACACCGCAGACAAGATGATTATTGTTGCTGCCGGGGCAGTCGAACATGACGGTCTTGTGCGTCTCGTCGAAGACCGTTTTGCTGGCATCAAATCAGCGGTGGAGGCCAAGACCGAAGTTGCGGAAGCGCAATATACCGGCGGCGAATACCGCGAAAAACGCGACCTGATGGATGTGCAGCTTCTGATCGGATTCGAAGGGCGTCCCTATCATGCGCGCGATTTCTATGCGTCCCAGATCCTCGCCAATGTGCTTGGCGGCGGCATGTCGTCACGCCTGTTCCAGGAGGTGCGTGAGCACCGCGGACTATGCTATTCGGTCTATGCGCTGCATTGGGGCTTTTCCGACAGCGGCGTGTTCGGTGTTCATGCCGCCACCGGCCAGGAGGACATCCCCGAACTTATTCCGGTCATTCTGGACGAGTTGCGCAAGGTAGCCGACCATGTCGACCCCTCGGAGATCGAACGGGCCCGTGCCCAGTTCAGAGCGGGACTTTTGATGGCCCATGAAAGTCCTGCAGCACGTGCCAGCCAGATCGCACGCCAAATGCTGCTTTATGGACGCCCCATCCCCAATGACGAGTTGATGGAACGGCTTTCCAACATCACGCCGCAACGATTGACGGATTTGTCAGGCAGACTGTTTTTCGACACGCCAGTTACCCTTTCAGCGGTGGGACCGCTGGACAATCTGATGTCGCTCGACGATATCGGGTTGGGTCTGTCGGCGAACGGCGTGCACGCGGCCGCCGCTGGATAAATATAGTGACACCGCTTCGTTTCCTTTCAAGGCGCGAAGCCACGCTTCGCATAGACGGTGTAGGTGTCTATCTGCGGTTTCCCTCACGACGGGATTATGAAAAATGGTCGCAGATACGCAGCTCAAGCCGGCGCTTCCTGGAGCCGTGGGAGCCGATATGGTCCCGTGACGACCTGACGAAACGATCTTTCATGCGACGGATTGACCGGTATGAACGGGACTACCGCGAGGGCCGGGCCGTGCCTCTTTTTCTGTTTTTGTCAGGCTGCGACCAACTGGTTGGCGGCTTGAATATCGGCAATATCAGGCGGGCCGCCGCACAAAGCTGCATGATCGGTTACTGGATGTCCGAAGAAAGCGCCGGAAAGGGCATTATGCTGACCGGTTTGAACGCGGCAATTCCTTTCATCTTCGAGACGTTGCGGTTGCACAGAATTGAAGCTGCCTGTATTCCCGATAACAATCGTTCTGTTCGGCTCCTTGAAAAGGCCAATTTTCAACGTGAAGGCTATCTGCGAGGCTATCTGAAGATCAATGGCGAGTGGCGCGATCATCATCTTTATGCACTACTGGCTTCCGACTGGACGGAAGCGGGTCGACAGCAAAAAATTTCAGAACAAAATACCGGATCGTAATTAACTTGATGTGTGGTCAGATCGTTCGGATAACTCAAAACATGCGCTATGCAATCCTGGGGATTTGCACGCTTATGGTGCTGCTGTTGTCGGCGATATCCGGATTTTCGGCCGAAACGGTGAAAATCTCGCGGGATGACACCGCGCTCGACCTGACTGCCACCACCGACGTTCACACCCAGCGCGGCGATCGCTTCCAGACTTCGACCGCACCGGATGCGGACGGCATCGTGCGGCGCATCGAGGTTCGGGCCAGTTCAAACCGCCACAGCGGGGACTGGGCAGAATTCTCGCTTGCGAATGTTTCCGACCAGCAGATCGACCGGCTGATTGTCGCGCCGCATTTCCGGCTGGCAGGATCAGGGCTCTTCTGGCCCGATCTCGGCTCGGAGCGGATCGATTCAATCACGCCGAGCGAGGGATTTGCTCTCGACCGGGTGCCGAGCGACGAGGCGGATGTGTTCCACATCACGCTCAACCCCGGCGCAATCATCACTTTTGTTGCCGAACTGTCGTCTCCGGATCTGCCGCAAATCTATCTGTGGGAGCCGGAGGCCTACAAGGATACGGTCAACTCCTTCACGCTGTACAAGGGCATTGTGCTCGGCATTGCAGGCCTTCTTGCCGTGTTCCTGACCATTTTGTTTGTTGTGAAGGGAACGTCGGTTCTGCCTGCAACGGCAGCCCTGGCCTGGGCGGTTCTTGCCTACATCGTCGTCGACTTCGGCTTTTTGTCCAAACTGGTGCAGACAACGCCAACCGACGAGCGCATTTGGCGCGCCGGCACCGAAATCACGCTGGCTGCCGGACTAGTGATCTTTCTGTTCACCTATCTCAATCTGAACCGCTGGCATACCAATCTGAGTTTTGCGACGCTCGCCTGGATCGTCGGCCTCGGCATCCTTTCGGCCTTTGCGGTTTACGACCCGGTGATTGCGACCGGTATTGCCCGTTTCTCCTTTGCCGCAACGGTGATCGCCGGAACCGGCCTGATCGCCTATCTCGGCATCAGCCGATTTGACCGGGCGATCATGCTGATCCCCACATGGGTTCTCATCCTGTGCTGGCTGTTCGGCGCCTGGCTGACTGTCACCGGACGGTTGTCCAACGACATCGTCCAGCCCGCGCTTGGTGGCGGGCTTGTGCTGATCGTGCTTCTGATCGGCTTTACCGTCATGCAGCACGCCTTTGCCGGCGGTGGCGCGCAGCAGGGGCTGTTCAGCGACCTGGAACGTCAATCGCTGGCACTGACAGGATCGGGCGACATTGTCTGGGACTGGGACGTTTCGCGCGACCGCATCGTGACAATGCCCGATGTCAGCCGCCAGCTCGGACTGTCACCAGGCAGCCTGTTCGGTCCCGCGCGCAACTGGCTGCCGCGCATTCACCCGGACGATCGCGACCGCTTTCGCACAACACTGGACGTGGTGCTGGAGCATCGCCGCGGGCGGCTCAATCACCAGTTCCGCATTCGCGCCGAGGACGGCCATTACCACTGGCTGGCGCTGCGTGCCCGACCCGTGGTCGGATCGGACGGTGAAGTGATCAGATGCGTTGGAACGTTGATTGACGTCACCGAGCAAAAGAGCTCGGAAGAGCGGCTGTTGCACGATGCCGTGCACGACAATCTGACGGGCCTGCCGAACCGGGAGCTGTTCGTCGACAGGCTGGACGCGATCATCGCACTGGCCAGCGCAGAAGAAACCGTCCGGCCAACGATCTTTGCCATCGACATCGATCGATTCAAACAGGTCAATGACGAGCTCGGCATCTCCGCGGGCGACACGATATTGCTAACCATCGCGCGGCGTCTGAAACGCCTGTTGAAGCCGCAGGACACGCTGGCGCGTATCAGTGGCGATCAGTTCGGACTTATCCTGTTGTCCGAACAGGAGCCTTCAAAGGTTGCCGGCTTTGCCGAAAACATCAACAAGGCGATCATGGTGCCGATCAATTTCGGCCAGAAGGAAATCATTCTGACGGCCTCCATCGGGCTTGTTACCTGGGTCGATGAAGGGGCCACGCCGCTTGAACTGGTGAAGGACGCCGAGCTTGCAATGTACCAGGCCAAACGCGTCGGTGGGAACAGGATCGAGCCCTATCGACCGGCCTTCCGGGCCGCCGGTGCGGACAAGCTGCAGATCGAATCGGATCTGCGACGGGCATTGGAACGAAACGAGCTGACGATGGTCTACCAGCCTATCGTCGATATCGAGAGTGCCGAAATCGGCGGCTTCGAGGCGCTGATGCGGTGGGACCACCCACGCAAGGGCAATATTCCACCATCCGAATTCATCCCGATTGCGGAAAGCTCGGATCTGATCGTTGATTTGGGCATGTATGCACTTCAGCAGGCCTGCGAGGACATCGCTTCATGGTATCGCGCCCTCGGCCAGATACCGATCTTCATGTCGGTGAACCTTTCCAGTGCGCAATTGCTGCGCAATGATCTCTACAACGAAATCCGCTCTGTCCTGACGAAGACGGGATGCAAGCCGCCGATGCTCAGGCTGGAGCTGACAGAGTCGGTGGTCATGCACAATCCCGAACAGGCAGCGCGCGTGCTGGCACGATTGAAGGATCTCGGATTGCAGCTTGCAATTGACGATTTCGGCACGGGACACTCGTCGCTTTCCTATCTCACCCGCTTCCCGTTCGATACGATCAAGATCGACAAGTCACTGGTGCGGGCAACGAATGACAAACAGCTGGTGCTGCTGCGGTCGATCATCGCCATGGGGCGCGACCTTGATATGGACATCGTTGCCGAGGGAGTGGAGACGGAAGAGGATGCCGAAGAACTGGCGGAACTTGGCTGCGAGTTCGGCCAGAGCTTCCTGTTCGGTCCTCCGATCGGAGCCAACTCGGTTGTGAAGCTGCTGCGTGAGCATTTCCCGGTGATGTAGCGAATTGGGCACCCTGTGGTCGTTCCAAACGGGGAAATTACAGCCGCCGCTAGCCATCAGCCGCTGCTACAGCTCAAACAACTTATTTATCGTCGCACTCACAGCCTGATGCGCTTCGTTGAGCAGCGGATCTCCATGGGCGCTTATCAGATGGCGGAATTCCAGTTTCTTTAGGCGGGCGAAATCGCTGGCCTGCGGATTTGCCGCATTGCGCCAACCGGGGCCCACATTGGCCGGATGAAAAAATCCGTTAGCGCGCATCATGGCGGCAGCGGCCTCGTCGAAATACTGGTCCGCACCCGACCAGTTCTGCAAACTGTCGCACGCGAGCAACAATCCGCCATGGCGCGCCAGCAGGAGAAGCGCCTCGGGAGTTGTGGCGGTCTCGTAAACGAAAACGGAAGCGTCGGCACAGGGGCCCTTTTGATCGGGCAAGAGCAGAGCATCTGTTTTTACGCCGCGTTCGTGTTCCATGCCGGAGGGCGCCCAAAGTTTGGCACCATACCGGTCAATGTAAAACGCATCGTCACGCCCGTGAAAAGATCCCAATTTGACAATGCTTTCGACGCTGCCCAGTTCGTCCAGCCGGGCAAGACCCTCCTCGTCCAATCGCAGCGAGTTGACCAGTGTCAGCGTATCGCCATCACGGATAATGGTCATGTTTCGGCTGAACTGCATTGAATTTCCGCCGAAATTCGGCCGGGTCTGACCCATAACGAAATAGACATCGGGAAAAATTTCCTCGATCTCGCCGTGCGGTAATTGTGGTGGGAAGCCGGTAATCGTATTTCTCCATCATTGCGGCGCGAATTGTCCAAGAAAGGATTTGTGGGATCGGACCGGATTGCCGGAACTCAGCGCCTGTTCTAGGCCTGGCCGCACTCGCTTGAGAGCATCGCCGGATCTATTCCAATGGATGCAAAGGTTCGTTCGTATTTGCTGTCCAGATCATCGTCGAAGATGATGTCGTCAATGGCCGGACAGGTCAGCCAACCGTTTGCGCTGACCTCATCTTCGAGCTGACCGGCACCCCAACCCGAATAACCGAGCATCATGGTCGCCCTCTTCGGCCCGGTGCCTTTCGTGATGGCCCTTAGAATATCCACCGTTGCCGTCATCGACATATCTTCAGAAATCGGCAGCGTCGCATCACTTCGATAGTCTTCGGAATGAATGACAAATCCCCTGCCCGTCTCGACAGGGCCGCCCATTTGAACATTCAGCTCCATGGCCGACTGCGGAAGTGTCTCGGCATCATGCCGCTCGATGAGTTCGAGTTGAAGCATCAGTTCGCAAAATGAAATCGGCTGCGGCCGGTTGAGAATAAATCCAATGGCGCCGCTTTCGGTGTGGGCGCAAATGTAGATAACCGTGCGTGAAAAATTGGAGTCGGCCAAGCCCGGCATAGCCAGCAGAAACTGGCCGTCAAAACAACCGCGTTCTCCATCACCCAATAGATTTTCACGCAGAATATCCATGAAAGGCAGCTTAACGCATAAGCGGCTTGAATTGAAACAGCGCTTAAAGGGAAACTGCGAGGCATTCAAGCGGCTCACGGCGGTGGATCCAGACGACCCGTGGCAGTGTGATCCGGCGTGTTGACGTTTCAAAACACTGGCACAACTGGCTTTTCGATCACCGGAATATGATTGGAGGCCTGCTCCTCGTGACTGGCATCAGGTTATCGCGCGGTCTAGATTGCCGCCATGATCAATTACTGTTTCAAGACCGACGCCGCCTGGTCCGCGGCCCTCGCGCTTCTTCTGTCCGGTGGCTTGTTGCTGCCGTCGCAGACATTTGCGGCTTCCAGCGAATGGGCCGAGACCGATGGCGGAAGGATCCGTATTTCAGCGCTTGAACCGTCACAGGACGGCAGCATCAGAGCGGTGCTCGATGTTGACCTTCTGCCCGGGTGGAAAACCTACTGGCGCGACCCCGGCGAAGCGGGCGTGCCGCCGTCAGTTCAGATAGAGCGCAGCGACAATATCAATGCTGCCGAGATCCACTTTCCGGCACCGGAGCGCATCAAGGACGATTATTCGACCTGGGCGGGTTACAATTATCCGGTGCTCCTGCCAATCACCCTCAGGCAAAATACGCTAGGAGCGCCGAGCGTGCTTGAAGCAGATGTTTTCCTGGGCATCTGCAAGAGCATATGCATTCCGTTCCAGACCAGTTTCACCGTGGAAATCGATCCGGCAAAACCGGCAAATGCGTTTGAAAAAAGACTGGTGAAAAGGGCCTTCGAAGCCCTTCCTGAAAAGCCCGGCGAGGGGTTCGAAGTCGTCGCAAAACGTGTCGATGAAGACGGCAGCAATGTGGTCCTGTCGCTTGCGACACCAAGCAAGGATGACAATGGAGAGCTCTTTGTCACGGGTCCGACGGGCTGGCGCTTCGACACACCGCGCATTGCGGGCCACAGCGACAATGTTGTCACCTACAACATCTCCGCCAGCGGCGGCCCCGACGGTGAAACGCTCAACGGAAAAACCGTCAGTATCCTCGTCAAGGCGTCCGGCCGGTCCATGGAAACCGATATCAATCTGCCTTGACCGCGGCGCTGAACTCAACCGGTTCGAACATCAACAACATTGTCTGGACATAGTTGCCGGGTCTTCTATCTTCCCGGCTCGATTGAGTGAATGCAATTGCCGCATCCGCCCGGTCGACCCACCGCTCACAGCAACAGACCGACCCGCGGCCAGTCAACCAGAGGGATAAACGCATGTCTATATCTGTTGGCGACAAGTTGCCGGAACTGACGATCAAGGAATCGAGTTCTGACGGCATGAACGAAGTTTCCACTTCCGAAGTATTCGGAGGCAAGAAGGTCGTGCTGTTTGCCGTTCCGGGGGCTTTCACGCCCACCTGTCACCTGAATCACCTGCCGGGTTACCTGCAAAACCGCGAGGCCATCCTGGCCAAGGGTGTCGATGAAATCGCCGTGCTGTCGGTCAATGATGGATTTGTCATGAGCGCCTGGGCATCGGCCACGGGCGGAGACGGCAAGATCCGCTATCTCGCCGACTGGGATGCGTCCTTTACGAAGGGCATCGGCATGGACATGGATCTGTCCGCGGGAACGCTTGGCGTTCGTTCCAAACGCTATTCGATGATCGTCGAGGATGGCACCGTGACGGCACTGAATATCGAAGCGTCTCCGGGTGAGGCTGTTACATCCGGTGCAGATGCCCTCATGGAACAGCTTTAGCCTGTTTTCGCCTTGAACGGTTCCATTGCGAGGCGGGCGAGTTCGTCCGCCCGCTCGTTCTCCGGATGACCGGCATGGCCTTTGACCCAGTGCCAGGTCACATCATGGCGGTCACGCGCGGCCTCCAGTGCCTGCCAAAGTTCGGCGTTCTTGACCGGTTTTTTCGCTGCGGTCTTCCAGCCATTGCGTTTCCAGCCTTCGATCCAGCCGCCAATGCCGTCCTTCACATAGGAGGAGTCGGTATAAAGATCGACCCGGCACCTCTCCCTTAGCGCATTCAGGGCCTCGATGGCCGCCGTCAGTTCCATGCGGTTGTTGGTTGTGTCAGCTTCGCCGCCAGACAGTTCCTTGTCGATCTTGCCATATCGCAGGACCACACTCCATCCGCCTGGGCCCGGATTGCCGGAACAGGCGCCATCGGTAAAAATCTCAACGTGTTTCAATTCAGCTCACTCTGGCGAAGACCATATTCCGTCGCGGATGTCACCTTGCGGTGAAACCGCACATATCGCAGATATTCCATCGGATCCTTTTTGACCACCATTGCGCCATCGGGCACGGTCAGCCAGTCGTAGAGGCGGGTCAGAAAAAAGCGCAGTGCGGAACCATGGGCAAGCACCGGAAGCGCATCGGCCTCCGCTGACATGAGAGGCCTGACGGCCTCATAGCCCGCCAGCAAAGCCATACCCTTGGTCGCATTGAAAGAGCCGTCCCGCTCGAAGCACCAGGCATTGAGACAAATGGCCACGTCATAGGCAAACATATCGTTGCAGGCGAAATAGAAATCGATAAGGCCCGACAGTGTCTCACCGAGGAAGAAAATGTTGTCCGGAAAAAGGTCAGCATGGATCACGCCCGAAGGCAGCGTCTGTGGCCAGTTCTTTTCAAGAACATCCAGATCGGCCTCGATCTCCGCGACCAGGCCCGGCTCGACTTCATCGGCACGCGATGCCGACTGATCCCAAAGTGGCCTCCAACTGCTCACCGACAGCGCATTGTTGCGGGTTCGCGGAAATTCCTGGCCGCAGATATGGAACTGAGCGGCGGCTGCGCCGACAGCACGGCAGTGTTGCAGTGTCGGCCGCCTTGGCCACATGCCCTCGAGAAAGGTTATGACGGCCGCCGGACGGCCGGCCACTTCTCCCAGCACTGTGCCGTCGCGGCGGTGTACCGGCACCGGGCAGGACAGGCCCTTTTGCGCCAGATGCTCCATCAGGCCAAGAAAAAACGGCAGGTCGTTTCTTTCGACGCGTTTTTCATAAAGCGTCAGAATATAACTCCCCGTTCCCGTATGGAGCAGGAAATTGGAGTTTTCGATACCCTCGGCGATCCCCTTGTAGGAGAGCAGTTCTCCAAGATCATACGGTTCGAGGAAATCGCGGAGCTCGGCCTCGGTAATATCGGTATAAACTGCCAATTCCTGGCCTTTCAAGGTTCGCGAATGGGTATTGCGCTTTTGATCTAGCCGCTTGCGCTGCCGTTGACAAATGCCATATCGGCCGGCGTCAGCTCAACATCGCGAAGATCCCGCATAACCGGAAAATTTTCATCTTCCACAGCAGTCTCGGCAAGTTCCACCCGAACGTCGAATTTGTCGCGGAATGCATCGATGATCTCGTCGACGATGATTTCCGGCGCCGACGCCCCGGCTGAAAGGCCGATGGTGCGTGTCATGTCGGGGTCGATCTCCTCCCACGGCAATTCCGTAGCCCTTTGCACCAGAAGCGAACCGCGCGCGCCTGCCCGCGATGCGACCTCCACAAGGCGGCGCGAATTG
>JAAEOH010000121.1 GCA_024244645.1 Hyphomicrobiales bacterium | reverse complement strand
TGTGCCGCCGGACCTGACCTTCAAGAAAACGGCGCTCATCTTCGCTAAGCACCACCGCATCCGCCACACGTCCAACCATCGCATCATCTCCTGAATTCCAATTCAATCAATGATACGAATTACAGTTCCAGGTGACTAGATCATGAACGAATGGTCGTTCAGTTCGATCCGCTTCTCTACCGGGTACACCCGCATAGCACCTTGCGGATGCAACGTGATGCCGTGCTTTTCAAATACCGAGCCAACGTCGACTTCGACAGCCTCCTTGTCGTGCAGCCGACTCCGACCCAAGGGCTCGACGGGACGAAGTGGAACTTGCTGCCCTGCGACACCAAGGAAACCTCGTGTTGCCTCGCAAGCGTATCGCGAAGCTCATAGGCCATGATCGTGCCACCAAGTCCGGCCCCAAGAACAATAACATGAGCCATAACCAATTCTCCCGGTGCAGCAGGGTTGTGTAGCCCTGCTGTCTGACATAGCGGCAAAGTACTCGCGAATAACTTGCACCAATTGTGAACTGTCCCGGTGGACGGGTTTTAATCAGCGTCAATTCAGTGGAAAACGGGTCGCAGAGAGGCATTAATGTTCGCAGAATTTTTCCGTGTTCTTAGGTTGATCATCAATACCAGCAGCCAGAGTAACGGCTGTAGAATTCTCTTTCTTGACTTTCAGATCATTCACCTTCTGATTGGCATCACACGGGGCGAATGCCTGACGCTGTGCTCTTATGATCGATGTGGTTGTGACCTCCAATGCAAAGAAGTCTTTCACCCAGTAATCTGTGGTTTCCGCGACTCGGTTATTGATCTGCTTGTCGATATCCAAATCGTCCAGAAGCCTTCGGCAACTATTTCATTAACACGGCGGAAGACCGGATCGGGGCTAACAACTACATGGACGCCCGTGTGCCGTGCATCACCGGCCATCTCTTCAACACCACATGTACGGAAACCATCAAAGCACTTACTCTAACATCGCACTTGCGGTGCCGCGGTTTGTCGGCGGTCACTGTTTGGGTGCTGAGGCGATATGTTTGTCAGTGGGCCAAAAACACCGGTAGTGTTCTGTTTAGCAGCAAATCCCTTGTGGTGCCTCCAAGCAACCATTCGCGAAGCCGAGAATGGCCGTAGGCGCCCATCACGATTATATCCACATTTGTATCTTTCGCGTGCTTCAGCAATGCGTCGGCGACATCTCCTGGTTGAGCCTTAAGATGATCCACAGAAACTTCCTTACCGTGTTGCACCAGAAAACGCTGCATCTCTTCTTCGGCGCGTTTGAGCGATGACGAACCGTCATGTTGCACGTGCACTATATGGACGTCCGACGTACTTTCCAGAAGCAACAGGCTGTGATGAATTGCAGCCGCAGCCTCCGGTTCGCCGTTCCATGCTATCAGTGCTTTTTTCAGTTCCGAAAACGGTTTGTCGCCGGCTCCGAGAACCAGGACAGGCCGCGATGCATCAAAGAGCACTCCATTAAAGGCCTCCGTTGCTAGATCGTGATAAGGGATGCTGCCATATGGAAATACGGTGACATCTGCGCAGAGTGCATGGCGGGACATTGTGCGTCCGATCATGCCCCGATCTACGCATTCGGCCATGATCGATGCGGAGAATCTGCGTCCCTCTACCAGTGCTTCCACCGTTTTAACCCTCTGTTCGGCTCTTTCGGCAGTATTTTTGTATTCATTTGACGAAAAGAAGTCCGGTGCGCTGTGAAAGGTCGTTGTAGTGATGGGCACCAAAACGCCAAAGACCACGAGATTCAGGTGAGCGCCCATCTCGCCTGCCAGAGAGATAACCGGTTTAATGTTGTCCACTGGTTCATCTGTCGAATGGAATGCGAGTATTGTCGTGATTGCCATGATGAAATCCTCAATCATTTCAACAAACAGGCCAAATACCTAGCTTTTCCAATACTATTCGAGATAGGAATCGCCCAATTGCGATAGATCAATCCGATCGCATCTAATCAGGGCTTGAAGTTCTTACAATGGGTCTGCACTTCACATTGCTGACAATTGGATGCCTGCTTCTGGTCAGCCTTTTAGCTGACGAAATCGGACGGCGGACAATGGTGCCGCGCGTCACCTTGCTCATTCTTTTTGGTGTAGCCGCGGGTTCGTCCGGATTCGATGTCCTGCCCATTGTATTTGCCGCCTGGTATGAAACCCTTGCAACCATTGCTCTGACTATGGTGGCGTTTCTACTTGGTGGCGTCCTTTCGGCTAACAACCTGCGAGCATATGGAAAGCGAATTTTGATTATTTCTCTCTCGGTCGTCATATTACCGACACTCATCGTTTGCGGCGGATTGATGATAATTGGCGTCGCGGCACCTCTTGCGCTGTTGCTTGCTGGCATCGCAACGGCCACCGCACCCGCTGCGACTCAGGATGTCGTTCGTCAAAGAGAGGCGAAGGGTCCGTTCACGACAACGCTGCTGGGTATCGTCGCTGTAGATGACGCTTGGGGTTTGATTGTTTTTAGTTTCATCCTGGTTGCGGCCAAAGCAATGATGGGCGGAAACGGTGTCGATATTCTCAGCGATGGGATACGGGAAATAGGCATTGCAGCCTGATCGGCATTTTGGTTGGATTTCCCGCAGCCTATCTCACAGGTCGATTGAGGCGGGGCGAACCAATGCAGGCGGAGGCGATCGGGATTGTCTTCATCTGTGCGGGTCTTGCAACGTGGTCCGGGGCTTCATTTCTTCTGGCGGGTATGATTGTCAGTGCAATCGTCATCAACTTTGCGTGGCATCATGAACGGGCGTTTCATGAAATCGAGCACATCGAGTGGTCGTTTATGGTTCTGTTTTTCATTCTCGCGGGCGCTTCGTTGGAATACGATGCGGTCGAACATATTGGAGTTATAGGTGCCGCATGCCTGATTTTGCGATTTGTCGCCCGCGTTTGCGGTAGATGGATCGGTGCATGGTTGTCGGCGGCGCCTTCTCAAAATCGCCGTTGGATTGGCGCGGCGCTATTGCCACAGGCTGGGGTTGCTCTGGGTATGGCGTTGGTCGCCGGCAGCCAATTTCTGAATTCAGGGAAACGTTGTTGGTGGTCACCATCGGGACGACGGTTGTCTTTGAAATAATCGGTCCGATGATGACACAAACTGCACTTAATCGTGTGGGTGAAGGCAATTGAACACTGATTCCCAAACGAATCCAATTGATTGATATGCGCAAATTACAGGCCAGGAATCAGAATGCAATTCTGTAACAATCGGCCCTCGAAATCGGATATTTTTGGGCAACAGAATGAAATTTCAATCATATATAAAGAGCAAAGCATCCGGCATGTCGTGCCAATTTTCGGACGCAATTGGTTCCGATGCGTATTCGCCTGGAGATGAATGAATTGATCTGTATTCTGATTGCTATTTGTTTTTACGCGATACTACCCAAAGTATTGTCAATGCATCATCAGGACGGGAACATCGGTATTTTGCATTACATAGTCGGTCACACCGCCAAAAACCTGTTCTCGCCATCGCCGATGGCTGAAGGCGCCCATAACTAATATACTGCCGGACTTTTCAGCGGTTTTTTCTATTAGCAGATGTCCCGTCTCCTGCCCTGTAGGATCGAGAATTGCGGTTTCCACACTTTTTGCATGCAGTGAAACGTAGTTCTTCAAAAAATCGATTGAGTTTCGATCTTCATTGCCACCCACTGAAACAATGACGACATGGCCTGCCCTTTCAATAAGCGGCATGGCGGCAGCGACGGCGCGGGACGCCTCCTGATTTTGTTTCCAAGCAATTACGACCCGATTTCCAAGGTCTTTGGGCGCTGGTCTGGGAGGAGCAACCATCACAGGTCTTGTCGATTGGGCCAGCATTCGATTTACCAAAAACTGCCAGTATTTACCGCCCGGATTTGTCATATTGCCAAGCACAGTAATATCCGCATAAATCGCGTAATCGAGAAGCGATTTGGTGGACATATCAAATGTCGATATAAATTTCGCATTCACCTTTTCATGGCGTTTTGCATGGTCCTCAAAGACATTCTGAGCCCGACGTTCCGCTTCGCGCACATTTTGTTTGGCCTGCAATTCCAACTCTTCGATTTCGCGTTCGGGGAGACCCCAGTTGTCGAGCCAGTCGTCAGTCCAAACACTGCGCTGCGGGAATACGCCCTGAACCTCGGCTTTGTGATGACCAGCCAGAGCGAACGCGAAATCAGCGATTTGTGTAATGTCATCCCGGTCACTGACAGGAAGAAGAACTCCCTTAATCGACATGGTCTTAGTCTCCTGTGAACATTTGGTTCTCTTTCGCTGTATGTGAGACTACACCTCCCGGACAGGTACCATAGCATATGAAGTCCACGGTCCGGGATTTCTTGGAGCCAGGTGAACAATTATCAGCAGTTGATTGATCTCTGTCAGCTTGCTCTTACCTTAACGCGCTAGTCTGTTTGCTTGACCGTTATTTTCTTGCGGTTGCAGGCAGAGAAATATGATGACTGACGACATAATTCACAAAGGATCGCGAGATGCGGGTCGGGCAAATATGCCGGACTATCGGCAAGAGGCTACAACCTTTTCATGGACTGAGGCGCGTGCACTGCTGGATGGATTGGCTGACGGAAAACTTAATATTGCCCATGAATGTGTGGACCGTCATCTGAGTAGAGACAGCGGATCGAAAGTCGCACTGAGATTTGTTCACAAAAACGACAGCATTACGGACATCACTTATAATGACCTGTCCATCCTGACCAACCGGTTCGCGAATGTGTTGCTATCACTGGGCTTGGTCACGGGTGAGCGTGTCTATTCTCTGCTCGGTCGTAAACCAGAGCTCTACATCGTTTCGCTTGGAAGCCTGAAAGCCGGCATGGTTTTCTCCCCATTGTTTTCCGCATTTGGACCGGAACCAGTGTTGTCGCGTCTGGAAATAGGAGCAGCACGCGTATTGGTAACAACAAATGCGCTTTACAAGCGCAAAGTTGCACCCATTCGTGATCGTCTCCCTCAGCTTGAGCACGTTTTGCTGATCGACTCCAAAAAAGAAGGGGATGGACTGCTGAGTTTCGAATCTGAGATGCAGCATGCATCCACTGAATTCAATGTCGTGGCAACCGATCCGGAAGACACCGCTCTCCTTCATTTTACCAGCGGAACGACAGGGCGCCCAAAGGGAGCAATTCACGTACATGAAGCCGTTGTTGCCCATTGTTACACCGGTCGTGTCGCTCTCGATCTGAAACCCGATGACAATTATTGGTGCACCGCTGATCCCGGTTGGGTGACGGGCACGTCCTACGGCATCATCGCACCATTGGCCAATGGCGTCACAATGGTGGTCGATGAGGCGGAATTCGATATTGAGCGTTGGTATCGCATTCTGGAAAGCCAGCGCGTCTCAGTCTGGTATACCGCGCCGACAGCCATCCGCATGCTGATGGCCGCGGGCACTGAGGCAGCAAGCAAACGCGATTTATCAAACATTCGCTTCATGGCAAGTGTTGGCGAACCACTCAATCCCGAAGCGGTCCTGTGGTCCGCCGACACGTTCGGAAAACCGTTCCACGACAATTGGTGGCAGACCGAGACTGGCGGGATAATGATCGCGAATTTTGCATCCATGGATGTCAAACCGGGATCCATGGGTATGCCACTGCCAGGCATCGTCGCCAGCATTGTCGAGCGGGACAACGGCGATGTCAGTCATGTCACCAAGCCGATGGGCATCGGTGAGTTGGTGTTAAAAACCCCCTGGCCATCCATGATGCGTGGATATCTGAATGAAGAACAACGATACAAAAAGTGCTTCTCGGATGGATGGTATCTGACCGGTGATTTGGCGATGCGTGATAGCGACGGCTATTATTGGTTTGTCGGGCGTAGCGACGATGTCATCAAAAGTGCTGGGCATCTAATAGGCCCTTTCGAAGTGGAAAGCGCGCTAATCGAACATGCGGCTGTTTCCGAAGCCGCCGTGATTGGGCTTCCCGATGAGTTGGCCGGCGAGGTAGCAAAGGCCTATGTCGCGCTCAATCCGGGTTTTGAGCCGAGTGAAGGGCTCCAACTCGACATTCGCGGGCATGCACGCAAGCGCCTGGGACCCGCCGTAGCTCCAAGAGAGATAATTTTCCGCAAGAAGCTGCCAAAGACGAGGAGCGGCAAGATAATGCGACGGCTCCTCAAGGCACGTGAAATGGGTCTTCCGGAAGGCGACATCTCAACATTGGAGACTGACGAGAAATGACCGCAACTGACTTGAAGCCACATCTGGACCGTGCCCATGTCCTGGCCACGCTTGGTCATATGATCCGCATACGGCGTTTCGAGGACATCTGTGCCGAGCTTTACACTAAGGAGAAAATACGTGGGTTCCTGCACCTTTACGATGGCGAGGAGGCGATAGCCGCGGGAATAATTCCGCTGCTTGGTCCGCAGGATCGGCTTGTAGCAACCTATCGTGAGCATGGGCACGCGCTGATACGTGGCATACCGATGAACGCAATCCTGGCGGAGATGTACGGCAAGGCTTCCGGTTGCGCCGGTGGGCGGGGCGGGTCAATGCATCTTTTTGACAGGGATACCAATTTTTATGGCGGTAACGCCATTGTTGGCGGTGGGCTGCCACTGGCGGTTGGCTTGGGTCTTGCAGACAAAATGCGGAATGAAAACCGTGTTACTACATGTTTTTTCGGCGAAGGCGCCGTGGCAGAGGGAGAATTTCACGAGAGCATGAATCTTGCGTCCTTGTGGAATATCCCGGTTCTCCTGGTGTGTGAAAACAACGGGTATGCCATGGGTACAGCGCTTGAGCGCTCCGAAGCTGAAACCGACATCCACGCGAAAGCGAAAGGCTATGCGGTCGCAAGCGAAGTGGTCGACGGCATGGATGTGGTTGCCGTCGAAGTTGCAGCGCGCAGGGCACTCGATGCTATTCAAGAAACCGGGAAACCTTACCTACTGGAATGCAGGACTTACCGGTTTCGGGCCCATTCCATGTTCGATGCCCAGTTGTATCGGCCGAATGAGGAGGTTGAACAATGGCGAGAGAAAGGACCGATCGTTCGATTTCAAAACTGGCTTCTGGAGGCTGGGATCATAAGTCGGGAAGAGATTGATGAAGTTGTCACGGACATTGACGCGGAAATAGCCGCAGCAGTGATATTTGCCGAAGAAGCAGCCTGGGAACCGGTGGAAAGTCTGGGCAGGCACGTTACCGCGCAAGAGCGGCTCGCGCCGCCGGTTGTGCAACCGGCACAGCAAATGGTTGAAACCACATATCGCGAAGCAATCAAGACAGCGATTGTCGAGGCGATGGAACGCGATGATCGTGTCTTCCTCATGGGGGAAGATGTTGGCCGCTATGGTGGATGTTATGCTGTGAGCAAAGGGCTGCTTGACCGTTTCGGGCCCGAACGCATTCGTGACACACCACTTTCGGAGTCTGGATTTACCGGCGCCGGCATTGGCGCAGCGATTGCAGGCATGCGGCCGATCGTCGAGCTGATGACGGTGAACTTCTCGCTTCTCGCGCTGGATCAGATCCTCAACACTGCAGCCACCTTCCGACACATGTCCAACGGGCAGTTCGGTGTCCCGCTTGTGATCAGGATGGCAACCGGCGCAGGAAAGCAATTGGCAGCGCAGCATTCTCATAGCCTCGAAGGCTGGTATGCCCATATACCAGGTCTACGTATCCTCACGCCGGCCACGCTTGAGGACGCACGCGGGATGCTCTGGACCGCGATTGAAGAACCTGATCCTGTTCTGATCTTTGAGAATGTCATGCTGTACAATCGCTCCGGGCCGCTCGCAACAAATGCGGCACCGGTGGACATCGAAAAGGCAGTGGTGCGGCGCGACGGTCGTGATATTTCACTCATTACATATGGCGGTTCACTCTTCAAAACGCTGGAAGCGGCGGAAAAGCTGACCGAAGATGGCATCGACGCCGAAGTGGTTGATTTGCGCATTTTGCGTCCGCTGGATTTGGCGACCGTGGTTGCCTCAGTTACAAAAACCCATCGCGTGCTGATTGTGGACGAAGGCTGGAAGTCGGGCAGCCTGGCTGCTGAAATCGGTATGCGGCTGGCCGAAGAGGCGTTCTTTGAATTGGATGCGCCTCTTGCGCGCGTGTGCAGCACGGAAGTGCCTATTCCATATGCCGGCCATCTCGAGGAAGCGGCAATCCCGCAGATTGCCGGCATCGTGTCGGCGGCAAAATCATTCTGTGGCGGGAGCTGATGAAATGAGCGAGTTTCTCATGCCGTCGCTCGGAGCGGATATGGAGGCCGGCACGCTCGTGGAATGGCTAAAAAAACCGGGCGATGAAGTCAGTCGCGGGGACATCATTGCCGTGGTCGACACGCAGAAAGGCGCCATTGAAATTGAGGTTTTTGAAGACGGCGTGCTGGCGAATTATATCGTGGATATAGGCAGCAAGGTTCCGGTCGGTACGCCGATGGCGATGATCGATGAGGCAAGGCAGGAACAACGGCCTGAACGGCCCGTATCCGGCCCGTCACCGATTGCCGATGCCGCGCACATGGAAACAGCGCCGTCTCCGGAACAGGTCGCCGAGACCACTGTGTCTCGGACGCCGCCGCCGGTTGCAGCACGATCGTTAGAAAGACTGAGAATCACACCGGCAGCGCGACGATTGGCAACTCGCAAGGGGATTGATCCGTCTTCAGTAACAGGCAGCGGACAGGATGGCGCGATAGTAATGGCCGATGTCGAGGCATCAGATCCTTCAACGACGAACGGTCGAATTGCGGATCATCGAACAACAAACAAACCGGAAAGGGCAGTCATGCGACGTGCGATTGCTGCTGCCATGGCCCGGTCAAAACGCGAAATCCCGCACTACTATCTTTCTCATACATGCGACCTGTCGAAAGCAGACGCCTTTGTAAGCTCCTACAACGCCGACTGCCCAGCGGATCAGCGGATTCTGCTAGCGATCCTTTTTGTGAAAGCGGTCGCTTTGGCGCTGCCAAAATATCCTGAATTCAATGGACATTTTAAAGACGGCGTATTTATAGAAGCTGAAAAGGCGCATGTGGGTTTTGCTATAAATATACGTGGCGGCGGGCTCGTTGCACCGGCAATACACGATGTCGATACACTTGATCTGGCCGCCTTGATGACCAAGATGCGCGATCTTGTTGCACGTGTGCGCATTGGGCGATTTCGCGCGGCGGAATTGTCCGATCCCACAATCACGATATCTTGTCTTGGTGAGCGCGGTGTGGAGGCGCTTTTTGGCGTTATCTATCCCCCCCAAGTTGCCATCGTAGGTTTTGGGATGCCTGCCATGCGGCCTTGGATTAACGATGGCAATATTCAGCCCTGTTTAACTGTGGCCTTGACACTGGCGGCCGATCATAGGGTCAGCGACGGTCATCGAGGCGCGCTTTTTCTCAGTACCATCAATAAATATCTTCAGGAGCCCGAGACGTTATGAACGACAAGGACGTTGAGGCGATTTTACGTCGCGAACTATTCAAGATTGCACCGGACATTGACATGGCGGATGTCGAATTGAGTGCAGATATACGTGAGGAATTTGACATCGATTCGATGGATTTTCTCAACCTTGTTGTCGCGCTTTCCAAGGCGCTGAATATGAACATTCCTGAAGCTGATTATTCCAAGATCTCCACCTATAACGCGTTGGTCGCCTACCTTGGAAACCAGGCAAATGCGTGATCAGCTGGAGTTGGAAAAGGGGAAAAACTCTCTAAAGAACATCTTATTACGGTCCATGGTGGCAAGGCCGCAGTTCAGGTTTTTGAACTGCTTGACGCAAATCAATTCCGATCACTTCCCAAGCAATTATGACATTTGCGGCCGGATTGTTTTCGGTTTTCATGTGGGTGGCTGTGTTTGAGGTTAAACATTCGCGTGTGAGAAGGACAGGGGAGTTTGTTTATGGAAACGATAGCGCCACCTGAGGACAACCCTGGTCTGAGAAAGACAAAATCCAAAAGCAAGCAACGGGATCGGACCAATTTCGAGATTGCTGCCAAGCTTCGCGAATATGCAGACCTGCTGGAATATCAAGGTGCTGATGGATTTCGAGAAAGAGCCTACCGCGGTGCGGCTGACGTTTTGAAGGCGTTGGATCAACCGGTTGCGGACATGCTTGCATCAGGCGGGCGTGATAGTCTGGTCGCGCTTCCGGGAATTGGTAAGAGCATTGCTGGTGCAATTTCAGAAATTCTTGTCACGGGTCGTTGGTCGCAGCTTGAAAGGCTGCGGGGCACACTGGATCCGGAAAAATTGTTTCAGACTGTTCCAGGCATCGGACCGACGCTGTCTGCGCGTTTGGCTGACGACCTGAAACTGGAGACGCTTGAAGATCTTGAGACGGCAATCCATCTGGGTGAAAAACACATAGCGGGAATTGGCCCTCGTCGCAGGACAGCTATCGCGGCTGTGCTCAGCGAGCGGCTTGGTCGTTCGTTTGCGCGCAACAGCCTTCGCCGGGCGCCCAGACCGCCAACTGAACTGGTGCTGCAGGTCGACACTATGTATCGCAAGAGGTCCGCATCGGGAACACTGCGCAAGATTGCGCCCAAACGTTTCAATCCAACAGGTGAACAATGGCTGCCGGTGATGCATGCCCGCCACGATAATTGGCATTTCACGGCTCTTTACTCAAATACTCGCCTGGCGCATCAACTTGGAACAACAAAGGACTGGGTTGTGATCTATTTTGAAGCCGAGGGGGAGCCTGAAGGACGCTGCACCGTCGTAACCGAAACCCGCGGTCCGATGAAGGGAAGGCGCGTGGTTCGAGGGTAGTAGCCGGAGTTTTTGGTTGCAACGATCCATCGCGAGACCGGCGGCCATCTATTTTTAAACGATCCCCGTAAGCCAGCTTCCTTATTATTAATTGTATTGGCTGTAGTGAAATTTGAGGCCATCCGCGTGATCTGCGGCATCAATTTCGTGAGCGGCGGTGCTTCGGGCTGAGCGATATTCAGCGCGGACAAGCTTTATACAGTTATTTGGGACGTCGATTGATAATGCTCTTGAGGTCGAACATCGCCCGGGTAGCGAAAGTCAAGCAAAATGGGCCGGTGATCTGAGGGTCCCCTAAGCAGAGTTCGCGCATTGCTGCAGTGCAATTTACGAACCATGCATCTGTCAAGACGAAACGGTACAATTTCTTGTGCGTGATGTGTTGAGCCTCGCGGTCCCACGTCCGAAAAGCCGCGCAAGACCACAGGACCAATCGAATTATAGTCGCCGATGATGGCCGTAGGCCCGTCTGTCGAACGTGCAATTAGGCGCAGTTGACGCCGATTGAGTATTTGCCCGTGCGACAGATGAACATTGGCAATTGTTATGTCAGCGATTTCCAGCACCTGGGCAAATCGCGTGGGAAGTTTGCCCGGCAGTTTCGACGATGGCAATTCTAGCGCTCTTGGATCCTGCAACGGCATCCGGCTCCACACGCCAAGCCCATGACGCCGCCCTGGCCAGGATTGCGTGTAATACTGTCCACCGACCGAAGCCGACAGCGGCTCGATCGCACCCGTAACTTCCTGCATAAGGAACAGGTCTGGCTGGTGCTTTTCGATCAACGCGGAAATATCACCGACAAGTGCTCCTGATCGGTGCAGCAGGTTCCAACTGATGATCCGAAGTTTGCTTCGCACGCTGGTCTCGGTTCTTTCGCGCCGACTCAGCCCAGTTGTTAATTTGTCAGCGAACTTTCCGATCGGTCAGGTCCTCACAAATAGGGTAAAAACAAACGCGCGCTGGCGTCACGCAGCCGAATGATTAAGGAGCGATTGGCCAGCTGGTTTGACGTCAATAGCTTCGCCTTCGCAACTTTTTCGCTAACCAATGCGTTGATAGCGGTAACGGTTTCCGCGTCGTAGCACTCAACCAGAAACTCAAAATTCAGCCGCAGGCTGCGAACGTCCCAATTGGCGCTGCCGAATGCACACCAGTTGCCATCCACAGTAACCAGTTTGGAATGATCGAACGGTGCAGGACTCGTGAAACATTGAATTCTATCCATGGGAAAGAAAAGCAGGTGCGCGCGTGTTGCCCAGTCGATAAAAGTGTGATCCGACCGTTCCGGTATGAGCAAATCGATCTTTACGCCACGCAGGGCCGCCAGATTGATCGCAAACTTCAAACGCTCATCAGGGAGGAAGTATGGCGTCACAATTCTTATGTGGTGTCTTGCTTGGCTAACCGCTGAGGCTAGGATTGTCTCGATACTGCCGAAATCTTCATCCGGCCCTGAACTGATGCCACGTGCAATAACTGAACCTTGCGGTTCGGGCGTTGGCCACCATGTGTCACCATCCAGCATTTCACCGGTCGTGAAATTCCAATCTTCAGCAAAACTCGACATCAACTGGCTAACAACGGGACCTTCCAGTCGGAAATGAACGTCATCAATCGCCTGCTTGCGGAACCTGACGCGCGAATATTCAACCCCCAGGTTCAATCCTCCAGCGAATCCGGTTTTTCCATCGATAACAATCAGTTTCTTATGGTTCCTGAGATTAAGGAATGACATCCGCCATGGCCGCCAGTCATGAAGGAACCGCATTACCGAAATATCCGCATTGCCAAGTCGGCGGACAACTGGTGAGAAGAAATAGCCACTTCCGATCCCGTCGACCAGGATCCGAACCTGGACACCGCGCTTTCTCGCTGAAATCAACGCGTCGACAAACTCGGCACCGACCTGGTCCAGCCGAAAAATATATGTTGCAAGTGCAATACTTCGGCGGGCATCCACAATGGCAGCAAGCATCTCAGGATAGGCTTTGTCGCCACCCTGAAATATTGCAATTTTGTTTCCTTGTATGAGGGGAGATTTTGTAATCCGCGAGCCGATCTCAGCAAGTGTGCGCATATTGGGGTCAAGCTCGGCGTCGTCAAACTGGAATTGCGTCATAACATCAGCATTCAGCCGCGATCTGCGGTTAATCCGCGATGCCCGTCGAGTTACGCGATTTATTCCAAAAGCCAGATAGATGATTGCCCCAAAATATGGAGAAAGCCATGCAAGGCCGATCCACCCTATGGCGGCCCTCACTTCGCTTTTGTTGAGAAGAACATGGCTTGTAACACAGGTAGCAACGAATACGTGTAGGATCGAAAGAGCGCCATAGAGCATTTCACTTGGTCTCATCCGGATATTGGACTATTCCCGTGAGGATAATGTGGCGCAAGGTGACCGTCCATTGGAACTAATGACAATTACCGGTTAAGCAGCGGACCGGTGCATTTAGTGTGGGACATGCTGTGCGAACATCCCCTTAAAACCGGCCATATTTAGTAATTGAGGATTCTGCTAGGGCACCTCGTGTCTCCCATCGCCATCGGCAAGCATTCTTTTTGGGCTTCGCCTGTAACAATGCCCGATCAAATTGCGCGGCTGGTTGATCTGCGTCAAGTGGAGCCGCCGGGCCCAGTCCTGATTATTGTCAATTTGATTTCGGTGCTTTTGCAACAGAACAGCACTGCTATCAGCATTTCTCTATTCAGAACTTTCATTACGACCCGTATCTTTCCTCGACTGAGAATCGCTCAAGTGTCGCTCTGCGGACGACAATTGCGCGTCCTCATCATTGGCTCCCGTGAGTTTCATCTTGGGCGGTGACCAGCGATGCAGTATTTGTCTATTTGTTCAGCGACGCAATTGAACCCAGGCGGGGGATTTCGGTGATGATGACCTCAATAGTTCAGCCACAACCTGGCGATGGCCAGGGAGTGTCTCTCCGTCGACGCCTGACATTACCGCTTCTGACGCTCTATGGCCTCGGTACGACTGTTGGCGCGGGAATATATGTGCTCGTCGGCACGACCGCTGCAAAGGCCGGTTTTTATGCTCCGGTTTCCTTTTTACTCGCGGCAGCGGTTGTTGCATTTACTGGTTTTTCATACTCGGAATTCGGTACGAGATATCCCGTCAGCGCCGGTGAGGCTGCCTATGTCAGAAACGGGTTTAATTCTCGTGTCCTGGCGCTTGTTGTCGGCCTCATGGTTGCGGTGTCGGGCATCGTCTCATCGGCGGCGATTTCGATTGGTGCTGTTGCTTACTTTGGAAATCTCATCCCGCTTTCGCCAACGGTACTTACTGTTCTCGTTATTCTGATTCTTGGTCTGTTCGCTGCATGGGGAATTCTTGAATCGGTGGCGATCGCAGCCATATTCACGCTGATTGAAATTGGCGGATTGTGCTTTGTTGTTTACTACGGTTACACGCTTAAGCCGGATTTGATAACTGATCTTGGCCGTGTTTTCCCGCCGCTCGAAATTGACGCTTGGACAGGTATTATTTCCGCTGGATTGCTGGCATTTTTTGCTTTCGTTGGCTTTGAAGATATCGCCAATGTCGCTGAAGAGGTCAGGAACCCGAAAAAAACGCTTCCGCGGGCAATAATATTTACGCTGGTAATCGCCACTGCACTTTATCTCGCAGTCGTTTCGGTCGTCATTCTGGTTGTGCCGATGGGCACGCTGAGCTCATCGGCTGCGCCGCTGGCCCTGGTTTTTGGGAACGCCGGAGACACAACCAAAAGCGCATTCAATATCGTTGCGTGCATCGCAACAATCAACGGGGTGCTTATACAGATGATTATGGCGTCCCGTGTTCTCTTTGGGCTGGCTTCCCAGGGCGGCCTGCACAAAATACTGACCTATATCAACCCTGTGACCCGCACGCCGCTTGTGGCCACTGCCATAGTTGTCGCCATAATATTGGGGCTCGCCTTGTTCCTGCCGATCACTGAACTTGCCGAGGCAACATCGAGGATTGTCCTGATTGTCTTCGTGATCGTAAATCTTGCACTCATTCGCCTGAAATTATCAGATGGATCGGTGCGAGACGATATCTTTCAGGTTCCCATATGGGTACCAATTTTGGGATTTCTGACCTGCCTGCTGCTGCTGTTGTCCGGACTAATTTAGAATTTGAAAGGTGTCGTCGGCCTACGGGAAAATTGGCGACAAATATCCTGATTTTCATCTATTCGCGGCAATCAGAATTTGTCTCAGCGCTGATTAACCTACTTCCGGTTTAGCGCGACAAATCTCCAAAATGATATTATGCACCACATCCGCAACCGGCCGACCCGAAACACCTGAAATTTCTTGAATTGACGTAGCGCAACGTGTGGCTGACGCCACGCAGCATGATGGCCTTGAGAAAGCCCCGCCACATTGGCAATTTATCAGAGAATACTAACTAATAGATTCGCTCAGCCGGAGAATGAGAATGAACTACACAATAGACAGAACATTTGATGCAACAGGATTTGATGCTGTTGTCGAGCGCGCCCGTCTGGCGTTGGCCGCTGAGGGGTTCGGTATATTGACCGAGATCGATGTCAAAGCAACGCTGAAAAACAAGATTGGGGCCGATGTTGACGATTACCTGATCCTCGGAGCCTGCAACCCAGCGATGGCCCACAAGGCGATGCAGATGGAGCCTCGGATTGGTGCTATGCTACCCTGTAACGTGATTGTTCGAAATATTGGCGAGGGGCAGGTCGAGGTAAATGCTGTAGATCCGCTTGCCTCAATGGATGCGGTCGACAATGCAGCCCTGAAAGAAGTTGCAAGTATAGTGCGGGGAATGCTTGAAACAGCGATTGGAAACATATGAGTTGCAGTTTCACGGGAATTCGAATTCATCGCGGAACTGAGGCGAGGGGCGAGTGCTTGGATCAATATTATGGGCTTCAGCCACGATGATCTTTCCACCCGGGAAGCAGGCTTCGGTGAGTTGCTTGAATGCACTATGTGACGATTGCACAAATGCTGGTTCTGCTGACGCTCGCCAACGGCTCCCCAGTTGTGGCAAAAAGGGTCTTCGGCAGTAGATTTTCCGCCCCCCTCGACCGTAGTGTGAAATTTTTTGACGGGCGAGCGCTTCTAGGTTCTTCCAAGACGGTTCGCGGTCTTTTTGCAGCGGTTCTGGCGACAACACTCGCAGCATCGCTCATCGGATTGAATTTCAAGATTGGATTGCTGGTCGGAGTCTTCGCAATGGCGGGGGATCTCATCTCAAGCTTTACAAAGCGTCGGTTAAATCGGCCTCCAAGCAGCAAAATGATCGGCCTGGACCAAATACCTGAAGCGCTGGTTCCGCTCCTGGCATGCAGCCTAATTTTACCGCTCACGGTGATCGATATCCTGGTTTGTACGGCGCTCTTTTTCTTCGGTGAACTTTTGCTTTCACCATTGTTGTACAAGCTTGGCGTGCGTGACCATCCTTATTGAACCTTGCCTGTCTCAGCCTCGCCACAGATGATGCAGCGTTATCTCGGGCGGGCAGTTGAGCCGTACCGGCACGACGGAGGATCCGGCACCAACAGATGTATAGCCGCACATATCACGATACTTCCACGCTCCCGATCCCATATACCGTGGCAGCACGGAGTCCAGAGTGATTGGAATTGATCCCGGCAAACAGATCTGCCCACCATGGGTATGTCCGCTCAGAAGCAAATCGAAACCGGCATGAACGGCCTGGCGGTATATTTCAGGCGTATGTGAAAGCAGGATTGAAAATTCGTCGTCCGGAATAACGGACGCTGCTTTTTCGATATTATCCACTCTGAAATAGTGAGCGTCGTCGATGCCGGCCAGGTAAATTTTGTCATTCTGGCGGGAAATGACCTTGGCCTCATTGAGCAGCATCTGGATTTCCATCTGTTCAAGGCCAGGTACCATCTGGATTGTGTCGTGATTTCCCAACACCGCGTAAACGGGATCCCGAAGGCTTGCCCGCAATCTGCACATGCCTTCCATGGCAGCGTCGTAAGGACCGGCCGTGAGGCCGCGATAGTCTCCCGTGAGTACACAAATGTCGTATTTCAGGCCTGGAAGCATTGCCTCAAGCCTCTGCATGGCGCCAGGATTCATGTCCGCATGCGGATCGCTGATCTGCAGCAGAGTAACGCCGCTGAACGCCGGTGGCAGAGTTTCGAAGTGAAGATGATTGTGCCTGATTTGAATGCGTTGGGCATTTCGCAAGCCCCGCCAATAAAGCCCTGTCATTTTCAGAGCAGCGCGAATGATCGAATGAAGCGAGTACCAGTTCTCGATGTGAAAGAAATTAATCCCCTGGCCGAATACCTGAGCCTCGTGGTCTGTCTCGATACCAATGCGTTGACGCGCGTGCAGTCTTCCAAGACGCCGCTCCAACTGCATTAAGTTCTCATCGTCCATGATGACACCCTCAATTCTGGGCCTACAACCGCAGTTCCGAAATTGGATTGGCAAAGCGATTGGAGTCAAGCGCGCATCCAGAGCGCGTCTTCCACGCATTCGCATTACGTCTTAAAACGACCAGAATTCTGGAAACAGAAAGATCAGGATTGCCGCCATCAGGATTGTCAGCGGCAGGCCGCATTTGACAAAATCCATAAACCGATATTTGCCGGGTCCATAAACCATAAGAGAAGCCGGCTCGAACGGAGTGATGAAGGAAAGCGATGCGGAGAGTGTCACAAATAACGCCATTGAACGGGGATCAACATGCAGCAAATCGGCGGTGGCAATGGCTACCGGCAAGACCGCCAGGGCGGCGGCGACATTGGATAGTGGCTGCGTGAGCAATACGGTGAGGAGGCTGAAGGCGGCCAAGGTTGCGTAGAAACCCAAGGATGTTGTCGCAATGGCAATATAGCCTGCAAGAAAGTCCGCGGTGCCGGTTTTTTGCATCGCAGGGCCGAAACTCGTCAGCCCGGCAATGAGAACCAGCAATCGCCATTCGATCATGGAATAGGCATCCGACATTGTGGCACAGCCAGTCACCACCAAAACCACCACCGCAATCAGCAGTGCAATCGAAAGGGGTATGAAGCCGGCTGACCCGAACAGAATGGCAAGCGCAAGCGCTGCCAGTGCGATCAACCCGTGGCGTTTTGTCGGGACGTGTGATTCGACCTGGCTCAGACCCCACAAATTCAGATTGCCCTTCAGGCGTTTCAATTCATCACCAGGACCCTGCAAAAGCATGACATCACCCACCTTTAGCCGCATGTTTCCAATGCGTGCAGGATAGGCATGTCCTCGCCGGTAAATCGCGAGGGCAATCAAACCATAACGATGGTAAAACTCGATCTGCCGCAGTGTCTTTCCGACAAGCCGGGATTGGGGTACAAGCACGGCTTCTCCGATCGCAAGATCGTCTCGTGCCAGATCGGCGTCCATAAAGCGGATATCGGGTTCGATTGCAAAGGCTTTGTCGGAACGGCTTTGCAGGAGGGCATCTTCCGTTCCCTTCACAATGATTTTCGAATTCTGTCTTACCTTGCGCAAGGGATGCGGGGACAGCCTTACATCGTCCTGGATCACTGCCAGCACAGTAAGCCCCTGATCTTCAAAATTGATGTCCCCCAAGGTCTGGTCGACGACTCGCGAACCTTCGGTTGGAACGAGAACAGTCAGAAACCGGTAAATACCGTAGTCTTCGGTAAACTCCGTTTTCTGGCGTGAGGGTATCAGCTAACGCCCGATGGTTGTCATGTAGATTGTGCCTACAATTGTCATGACAAGGCCGATCCCCAAAAACTCGAACATTGTAATGGGCTCGAGCCCCAATTTGGTGATCATGCCGCTCCCGGCGAGGTTGGTCGAAGTGCCTATCAGGGTGCAGGTTCCGCCTAAAATCGACCCATAAGCAAGTGGCATCAGAAGACCGTTTGGGCTGACTTTTGCCTTTCGAGACAGTTCCAGGCTGAATCGACATTCACCGCATCCAGATCATGGCAGCGGCGATTTGGATGAAGCTTAGGAAATTGATTGCTCTGCGGTCGTATCGTGTTGCGATGCGTCGGAAGTGCTTGAGCTTGTTGAAGCATCTTTCGATGAGGTTTCGCGCCTTGTAAGCCTCGAAGTCATAAGGGATGAGCCGCTTTCGGGTGGGATTGCAGGGAATGACAGCCTCGGCTCTCATATCTGCAATGAGCTGGCGCAAAGCATTGGAATCATAAGCCTTGTCAGCGAGAACCTGGCGCGCCGAAAGTCCGTCGAGAAGAGCCGGTGCCTGAGTGACGTCACCACGCTGACCGGGGGTGAGGATCACCTTGAGAGGTCGTCCCTTGCCGTCCGTGGCTATGTGGATCTTGGTGGTCAGTCCACCTCGGGAACGCCCCCAAAGCCTGATTTTGGTCCCCCCTTTTCAGGTCGCGGCCTGCTGGTATGCGCGAACCAGGGTGCTGTCGAGCATGACATAGTCATTGTCGGGATCGTCGATAAGGTGGGATAGAGTCTTTCAGGTTTTGACGGAACCGTATCCTGCATTTTTGAGATAGTTGGCGCATTCCGCTGGTTTGATAGCGCTGACGAGACTGCCGATGTAAGGCCAGGTTTCATCGATGGTTCGTTTCTGTGCCATACGCATCCA